>NZ_JAVIIW010000017.1:0-134061 GCF_033977205.1 Mesorhizobium album
ATGCACGGTGATGGTGCCGCCGGCATTCATGCCGGCGCAATAATAGCCGACGCTGCCGCGCACATCGATGCTGACCGGCTGGTCGACGCCGACGGCGACGGAATGGCTGCCCTTCGGGTTGAGCACTTCCCAGGCGGTCTCGTTCGAGCCCGAGCCGAGATTGTGCAGCGCCTGGTTCAGCTCGCGCAGCGACTGCTGGCCGAGGTCGAAGACCCTCGCGTGGCCTTGCTCGCGCTGCTCCTTGGGCATGGGTGTTGCAGGCATGAACCTCAATGCTCCCAGAAATAGACGGTTGCGGGCTCCGGTTCCCAGACCCTCGCATTGTCTATGCCGGGCAGCTTGGTGAGCGCGCGATATTCCGAGCCGAAGGCGACATACTGGTCGGTCTCGGCCATGACGGCGGGCTTGCAGGCGATCGGGTCGCGCACCACGCCAAAACCGTTCTTGGTGCCGACGACGAAGGTGAAGAAGCCGTCGAGGTCGGAGAGCGTGCCTTCGAGCGCCTCGCCGAGATTCTTGCCATGCGCCATCCTGTTGGAGAGATAGGCGGCCGCGACTTCGGTATCGTTCTCGGTCTCGAAAGTCATGCCTTCGCGCACCAGCTCGCGGCGGACATTGTTGTGATTGGAGAGCGAACCATTGTGCACCAGGCACTGGTCCGGGCCGGTCGAGAAGGGATGCGCGCCCAAGGTGGTAACTGCGGACTCGGTCGCCATGCGGGTATGGCCGATGCCGTGCGTGCCGGTCATCGAGCGCACGTCGAAGCGATCGACGACGTCGGCCGGCAGGCCGACTTCCTTATAGATCTCGATCGCCTCGCCGGCGCCCATGATGCGGATGTCGGGGCGCAGCGACTGCAGCGCTTCACGCGCGGCGTCGACCTTGTCCGGCGTGGTCCTGATGACAGCGTGCGTCGACTTGACCGCGACGCTCACCGGCGCGCCGATCGCCTTGGCGAGCTCGGCGTCGAGGCCGCGAAAATCGCGCTCGGGTTTCGGTGACTGTACGGTGATCTTCGCCTCGTTGCCGGTTGCCGCGCCATAGATGGCGATGCCGGCGCTGTCCGGGCCGCGGTCGCTGAGCGAGATCAGCATCTCCGACAGCATCGCGCCGAGCTTCGGCTCCAGCGCCTTGTCCTTGAGGAAAAGTCCGACGATTCCGCACATGTCAGCCTCCGACGTTTATGCTCCCTGATGATGTATCGAATGAAATTCAGGAATTCAATTAAATGAAAAAAAATTTCCCTTGATTACAAATCGATCTTCGCGCTGTTTGTGGCGCTATCGCTATCGGAGTGGTTCCTGTGAGCCCATATCGTGTAGCGGACACGCGCTATCCTGTAGGCGTCGAGGACCGACAGCGCGTAGATGAGGAAGCCGCCGGCGTGACGGCCGATGAAGCTGGCGTCGGGCGGCGCCACCTTGGTCGTCACCCAGCCGAGGATCACCATGAAGAACAGGAACTGCAGGCCGCGCGCCGGTAGGCCGAGCATGACATGTCCGCTGCCCGGCAGGACGATCGCGGAAGCCAGCACCAGGTAAGGGTTCGAGGGTGGGGCTGCGGGGGCGCGGGAGTCGGTCATGCGGCCTGCCTTTCGCGCTGGTTGATGGCATGGCGAAGCGAGGATGCGGCTGCAAGCAGGACTTCGATCAATTCGGGATCGAGTCTCGTGTCGCCGAAGGCGGCCTGCCGGAACACGCCGTAACGTGCCCGGTCGGCCTGCGCCAGCAGCCAGACGATGCGCACGCCCTTCGGCGTGATCAGCAACTCTTTGGCGCGTCCCTCGGCGAAAATCCCCGCATGCGCGGCAATCACATCCTGCGGGAAGGCGACGCCCCGGCGGTCGGTCCTCAGCACCGCCTCGGCGGGGAGCGCCGTTACCTTCGGCAGCGTGTGCTCCAGATGATCGAAGTTGGAGAAGGTCGTCGGCGATCCCGGCCGCATCATCATGTCGAACGTGCCCGGCACCGCGACGGGTTCGGTGATCGTCACGCTCAACCAGCGCGCCGGCAGCTTCCTGATTGCGAGCGTATCGACGATGGTGCGCACCTGCGCGCGCTCGCCGTTCCACGAGCCGGCCCAGACGGCAACGCCGGCCGTGCCGTCCGAGACATCGGTGGCATCGGGGATGGCCGCGCGGATGCTGGCCGCGTCGGCGGCGAGCGCCATCCTCGCCTTGTTGCGGCTTACGCGCACAAGCCAGGCGAGATGGAGGATGACCGCGAGTGCGATCGCTCCGGAAAGCAAGACTGATGTCAACTCAGACATATCGATACGCCGGAGCCCGCCATCAGCCGGCGGGCTCTTTATCCACTCAATAGCCCTGCGGCTTCGGCCACGGCATGGTGAACTGGTCGCCGCGGCGCACGAACTTGTAGCGGTAGAAGTGGAACCACAGCGAGATCAGGAAGTAGAAGGCGACCATCGCGATCAGCTGCGAGCCGAAGCCGAGGAAGATGGCGAAGAAGGTCACCACGCACAGGCAGAACAACACGATCGCCGGCAGCGGATGGAAGGGATGCGTGTAGCCGCGGCGGATCGAGCCCAGCGGCCACTTCTTGCGGAACATCATGATGTTGATGCTCATGAAGGTGTATTGCAGTACGCCCGAAAGGATCGAGAAGGTGATCGCCTGGTTGAGGTCGGCGATGAAGGCGAAGGCCAGCGCGATCGGCAGCAGGAACAGGATCGAGCGATAGGGCGTGCGGTACCTCGGATGCACCGCCGAGAACCAGCTCGGCAGGTAGCGGTCGCGGCCGAGCGAGAACCAGGCGCGCGCCGCGTCATTGATGCAGCCATTGGCCGAGGCAAGTGCTGCAAGCAGCGTCGCGATGAAGAGCAGGTTCTCGAGCAGCGGGCTGCCGGTCAGCTTGCCGGCGTCCCAGAGCGGATAATAGGTGATGCCGAGATATTCCCAGGGCATCAGCGAGGCGCAGACATACCAGGTCATGGCGGCGGCGATCAAAAGCGTGATCATGCCGGCCATCGTGCCGTAGGGCAGCGAGCGCGCCGGCGAGCGCACTTCCTCGGCCGCCTGCGTGGTGCCTTCGATGCCGAGATAGTACCAGATGCCGAACTGGAAGGCGGCGATTACGCCAATCCAGCCATAGGGCAGCGCGTTGCCGGGCGTGACCAGCTCATTGAGCTTCAGCACCGCGCCTTGCGTCCACGGGCTTACCGAGAAGAACAGGATGACGATCGAGACATAGGCGACCGCCGTGATGATGAAGTTGACGTTGAGCGTCATCAGCACGCCGCGATAGTTCAGCCATGCCAGCACCACGATGGTGGCGGCGATGAAGGAATTATGCGTCAGTCCTTCGACGCCGGCCTTGGCGACGATGGTGTCGCCGAGCAGGATCGCGTCCGACACTTCGAGCATGGTGTAGGCGAAGACAAGAAAGAGAGCGACGTTGAAGGCCATCAGCGGCCCGACGATGTGCTTGGCCTGCGCATATTGGCCGCCGGCGGCGGCAACGGTCGAGGTCACCTCGGAATCGATCATGGCGACCGATGTGTAGAGCAGGCCGACGATCCAGCAGACGATCAGCGCGGCGAGCGCCCCGCCCTTGTCGGCGGCGAAATTCCAGCCGGTGAACTCGCCGACAAGCACGATGCCGACGCCCAGCGCCCACACGTGAGCGGGACCGAGCACTCGCAGCAGCGAGACCCGGTCGCCGTGGATTACCGTTTCTTTCGTTTCTATCGCGACGGTCATTGTCGAAGCTCCACTCAGATCCGGTGCTTTTCGGAGACGGCTTCAAGCTCGCCTTCGCGCGAGGAGGTGAGAACATTCTCGGAATAGGTCGTATCGACCTTGAACCAGTCGTAGAGCATCCAGAGCGCGAGCAGGATCGAGATGCCCCAGCATGCGTAAGAGACTGTCATCCACATGATCGTGTCTCCGGCTTACTTGTCGTCGAATTTTTCGTTGATCACCTCGCGATATTCGCGATCGGAGGCGCGGAACAGGAAGACGAAATAGGCGACGAGCACGATCGCCATGATGATCAGCGTCGGCCAGTCGATGATGTAGTGGAAGCGGTTCTGGATGATGTCGTGGGCGGTCTCGGGCGTGTAGCCGAGCTTCTCCCAGATCGCGGCCATGGTCGCGTTCTGGCCGAGCGCGTCCCAGGTCTTGGTGTCGAGCGCATCGATGGATTTCGCAGCACCTGCGAGGCCGAGTTTCAAGGGCAGCCACAGCGCCACGAAAATGGTGACCACGACGACGGCGATGTCGAAGATCTGACCGGCCTTGTTCTGCTCCGGCGGGATGTAGCGGGACATGGTTTCTCCCTTCAGGACTGGCGGTTGCGGAACGTGTCGGCGTTCTTGATGTCGAGGCCGTAGATGAAGTCCTTGTCTTCCTTGTAGTGGTTGAGCATCGCCAGGATGGCGGCGGTGTTGAAGATCAGCACCGCCGCGGCCGCGACCACCACAACGAGCTTGATCCCGCCGTCGGGAATGTGGGCCCAGGTCATCAGGAGGACGAAAAGGATCGTCGCCCATAGGCAGGCGATCAAGAGCACGGATCCGCGCACGTCGGAACGGTACAGCGCTTCGATGCGCTGCTGCAGGATGGACATCGGTTTTTCCCCTTTTCTCGACGTCCGATCCCGAATCGACCGGGCGTCCACTCTTTCAACAGAGTGAAATTTTTTTCATAAATTCTGCCCGAACTGCGAGATTGTCAAGCCGGTTTTGCGCCGGGCAAACGTTTGGCCCAAGGTCCGGCCGTTGCCTGTGGATAAAACTATTTGCCCGCAGGAAAATTACCACAGCCGCGCGGACCGGCAGAAATGCCGATGGAAATGCATCGCAAGCTCGGACCTACGGCGAGTGCGAGATTGAGAAACCGGCTGCCTTGGCTTGCGAACCGATCAGCTCGTGCTGTTCTGCGGATAGCAGATGATGGAAAGGTAGCGCATGGGCAGCTGCGTCAGCTCTTCCGGTCCGTGCGGCGCGTCGGCATCGAAGAACAGGCTGTCGCCGGGCTTCATCGGATAGAGGTTGCTGCCGTGCCGGTAAACGACCTCGCCCTCGAGCATGTAGAGGAACTCCATGCCCCCATGCTGGAAGGTCGGGAACACGTCCGAATCCTCGGTGAGCGTGATCAGATAGGGCTCGACGACGACACCGCTGGTGTTTGCGCCGATATGGCCGAGCAGGTTGTACTGGTGGCCGGCGCGTGTGCCGCGCCGCTCGACATCGACGCCTTCGCCGGCCTTGACGAAGACGGCGCTGTGCTCCTCCTCGAAGCGGCGGAAGAAGGCGGTAACCGGCACGCCGAGCGCCCGCGAAAGCGCCTGCAGCGTGGTCAGCGAAGGCGAGGTGATGCCGTTCTCGATCTTGGACAGCATGCCGAGCGAAATGTCGGTGGCGGCCGCGAGATCGGCGACGGTGATGCCGAGTTTCTTGCGGAAAGCGCGCACCTCATGGCCGATCGCCACCTCCAGCACTTTCTCGCGCGTGTCGCGGATCGCATGCGGGTCCTGCGTCAGCGGCGTGGGTATGGTTCGGACGGTTCGCCCGTCAGCCGAGACGCTCTTTGGCAACGCCTTGCCTTTGGCGGCCACGCTGGCAGGCTTGATATTGGAAGTCTTTTTCGCCATGGCGCACCTCAACTTTCCGCCGATTCATTTCACTCACGGTGAACATAGTCGGTGGCGATACAGGAGCGCAACGATGGCGGCAAGCCTTCTTGTGTCGCAGGATTGGCAACGAAATCGTCCGATGCGGCGCAAGGTGCCGGACGACAGGCTGGACCCGCAGCCTGCGCCTCAGCCCTGGGATCTCACGACATGATCAGGCCGCCGTCGACGTTGATGGTCTGTCCGGTGATGTAGGCCGCGTCGTCGCTGGCGAGGAAGCTCACCAGGCCGGAAACATCCTCGCCGCTGCCGGCGCGGCCCATGGGGATGTTCTTCACCCATTCCGCCATCAGCTCGCCCGGCTTGTAGTCGCCGAGCAGCTTGCCCCAGGCAGTGTCATTATAGGCCCACATGTCGGTGTCGATGATGCCGGGGCAGATGGCGTTGACGGTGATCTTTTCCTTGGCCACCTCCTTGGCCAGGCTCTGGGTGATGCCGACGACGCCGAATTTCGAGGCGGCGTAGTGCGGCGTGTAGATGAAGCCCTGCCGCGCCTGGCCTGACGCCGTGTTGATCAGCCGTCCGCCTTCGCCGTGCTTGCGCATGCGCGCAATCGCTTCCTGGCAGCACAGGAACACGCCCTTGGTGTTCACCGCCATCACCTTGTCCCACTCGGCTTCTGTCATCGCCTCGATCTTGGCGATGGTGATGACGCCGGCGTTCTGCACCGAGATGTCGACGCGTCCGAACTCCCTCTCGGAGAGATCGTAGAGGGCCGCGACCTCGTCCTTGTTGGTCACATCCATGCGCATCGACGCGACCTTCGCGCCGGCAGCCTTGAGCGCGGCGGCGACCTCGTCGACGCGCGGGTCGATGGCGCTGACCACGACCGCCGCACCTTCCGCCGCGAAGCGCTTGGCCATGGCAGCACCTATGCCGCCGCTGGCGCCCGTGACGACCGCTGTCTTTCCTTCGAAACGCTTCTGCATCTTCTCTCCCTACCAACAGACGAAGCCGCCATCGACGATGAGGTCGATGCCGGTGACGAAACTTGCGGCGCGGCTCGCCAGGAACACGGTCGGGCCGACCATCTCCTCCGGCGTCGCCATGCGGCCCATCGGCGTGTCGCGCTCGAAGATCTTTATCTGCTCGGCGACTTCTGGGCGCTTGTTCATCGGCGTCAGCGTGTAGCCGGGGCTCACCACATTGACGCGCAGGCCGCGGTCGGCCCACTCCATGGCGAGGCTCTTTGACATATGGATCACCGCCGCCTTGGAGGAATTGTAGTGCGCTTGCGTCAGGCCGCGATTGACGATCGAGCCGGACATCGAGGCGATGTTGATGATCGAGCCCTTGCGGCGCGGCAGCATGACCCGCGCCTCGGCCTGGCACGAGAGAAAGACGCCGCTGACATTGACGTCGTAGATCTTTTGCCACTTTTCCATCGGCAGCGTCTCGGCGGGTTCGGCTCCGGCGACCCCGGCATTGTTGACGGCAATCGTCAGCGCGCCGAGTTCGTTTTCCGTGAGTTCAACGGCCGCCGTAAGGTCGGCTTCGGACGTCACCGTGCCGGTCAGCACCAGCGCCTTGCGGCCGAGCGCCCTGATCTTGTCGGCCGTCTCTTCCAGCCCGCCTTTCGAGCTGTGGCCGAAGCAGGCGACGTCGGCGCCGGCCTCCGCGAGCCCGATGGCGATCGCCTGGCCGATGCCGCTGCCGGCGCCGGTCACCAGCGCCACGTCGCCATGAAGATCGAACAGTTTCGTCATTGGTTCCTCTCCTCCCCGGATCTCCCGGAATCAGGGGCGCCAACTTGCTGTTGGCGCCCCGCGCGGTCCGGTGCTTGGGAGGGTATCACCTGCTGCGCTTTGTTCCGATTCCCCGGGTTTCGTTTCGTCGGCTTCAGCTCGTGGCGAGCTCCATCACGGCGATATTGCTTGCTTCATCGCGATCGAGCATGCCGCGCTGGCGGCCGCGGCTCAGCACCAGCACGCGGTGTGAGAGCCCCAGCACCTCCTCGAGGTCGGAGCTCACCACCACCACGGCCATGCCTGAGCGAGCGAGGTCGGCGATGACATCATAGATCGCCGCGCGCGCGCCGACGTCGATGCCGCGCGTCGGCTCGTCGAGGATGAACACCTTGGGCGGCCGCGACACCCATTTGGCGATGATCACCTTCTGCTGGTTGCCGCCCGACAGCTTGCTCACGGCCTGGTTCGGCCTGCCCTTGACGCCGAGCCTCGATATGCCGGCCTCGGCGAATCTCTGCACTGCCTTTGGAAAGACCCAGCCCTTCGGCGCGACATGGTCGAAATTGCCGATTGCCAGATTCTCGCCGATCGTCTGTTCCAGCACCACGCCCTGTTCCTTGCGGTCCTCCGGCACCAGAACGACGCCGGCCTTGATCGCCGCCGCTGGCCCGCTGAGATGGACAGGTAGGCCCGCAACGCGCACCGCACCGGACGAGATCGGATCGGCGCCGGCGATCGCCCTGACCAGCTCCGTGCGCCCGGCGCCGATCAGCCCGGCGATGCCGAGGATTTCGCCCGATCTCACCGAGAAGGAAACGTTGTTGAAGGTGCGCTCGGGCGAGGACAGGTTCTCGACTTCGAGCACCGTCTTGTCGCCGGGCGGCGAGAGCTTCGGGAACATGCGTTCGACGCTGCGCCCGACCATCTGCTCGACGACCGTGCGCACCGGAATGTCGGCGCGCTCGTGCCGGGCGACGATGCGGCCGTCGCGCATCACCACCACGCGGTCGGCGATCTGCGCGATCTCGTCGAGGCGGTGGCTGATATAGATGAAGGACATGCCTTCTGCCTTGAGCTTGCGGATCTGCTTGAACAGCAGTTCCGTCTCCTCGCCGCCGAGCGCCGCGGTCGGCTCGTCGAGGATCAGCAGCTCGGCGTTCAGCGTCAGCGCCTTGGCGATCTCCACCTGCTGCTGCGCTGCGACGCGCAGTGTGCGCACCTTGCGCTCGGGCGAGACATCGAGGCCGAGGCGCTTCAACTGCGCCGAGGCCTTCGCGTTCATGGTTGCGCGGTCGATGCGACCGCCGCGCATCGGCAGGCGTCCGACATAGACGTTCTCCGCCACCGAGAGGTCCGGCAGCAGCTTCAGTTCCTGATGGATCATGCCGACGCCGGCCTCGATGGCCGCGGCGGGATTGGCGGGGGAATAGGGCTTCCCCCGCCAGATGATGGTGCCGGCATCGGGCTTGGTCGAGCCGGCGATAATGTTCGAGACGGTCGACTTGCCGGCGCCGTTCTCGCCGAGTAGCGCCACGACCTCGCCCGGCCGCACCTCGAAGCTCGCATCGGCCAGGACCTGCACGGGTCCGTAGCTCTTGCAAAGGCCGTTGACGAAGAGCCCGTTGCGCGGGCTCTCGCCATTGTGTGGGTCAAGGGACATCGTGGCGCCTCGAGGTCTTAGCTGGCCTTTACGGATGCTTCTCGATGAACTGGGCGACATTGTCCTTGGTGGTCAGCGTCGCGTCCTGCAGTTGGTCGGCAGGCAGTTTCTCGCCGGCCACCAGTTTGATCGCAGCGTCGACCGAAAGCCGGCCCATACCTTGGGTCTGCTGAGTCGCGGTGACGTCGAACACGCCGTCCTTCAGCGCCTTCAGCGCCGCCACGTCGCCGTCGAAGCCCGCGATCCAGACCTTGTGGTCGGGATTGGCGACCTTGACCGCCTGCGCGGCGCCCAGCGCCAGCGCATCCGCCTGGCCGAAGATGATCGAGACGTTCGGATGGGCCTGCAGCAGGTCCTGCGCCAGCTTGAAGCCCTCGTCCTGATGCCACTGGTCGCTCCAGAGCTCGCCGACCACCTTGATGTCCGGATAGGCCTTCAGCGCCTCGCCGCAGCCCTTCGAGCGGTCGACTTCCGGCGTGGTGCCCTTCTGGCCATGGATGATCACCATCTCGCCCTTGCCGCCGGCCTGCTTGGCGATGTAGTCGCACACGCCCTTGGCGGAGTTGACGCTGTCGGTGGCGATGAAGGTGTCGCCGGGCGCGCCGTCGGCGTTGCGGTCGACATTGACCACCGGGATGCCGGCGGCCTTCGCGGTCTTGGTCGGAACGGTGGCAGCGGTGGCGCCTGCCGGGATGTAGATCAGAGCGTCGATGTTCTGCGTGACGAGATCCTGCACCTGGCTGACCTGCGTTGCCGAGTCGCCCTTGGCGTCGACGGTGATGACCGCGATGCCCTTCTCCTTGGCGTAGGCTTCGACCGACTGCTTGATCTGGTTGAAGAAGTCCGCCTGCAGATTGGCCACGGCCAGCCCGAGCTTCTTGGCGTCCTTGGCCGAGGCGGCATCGGACAGGCCGAGCAGCGGGACGATGGCCGCGGCCGCAAGCAGCAGTGAACGTTTGGTCAGCATGTTTTTCCTCCGTTGGTGTTCAATCTGTCCGCCTGCGCATCGCGGCGCCCCCGGCCGGACAGTCCCAGTCTCGGATCGACCGATCCGTTCCGCCCGGACATCCCGGGCGAATTCCTATTGCCTGCGCCGCCGCCAGGTGTCGGTGGCGACCGCCAGCGCGATCACCACGCCGATCACCACCTGCTGTACGAAGGGCGAGACGCCGAGCAGGTTGAGCCCGTTGCGCAGCACGCCGATGATGAGCACGCCGATCGCCGTGCCGCCGATCGAGCCGATGCCGCCCGAAAGGCTGGCGCCGCCGATCACCACCGCGGCGATCGTGTCGAGTTCGTAGCCAACGCCCGAACTCGGCTGCACGGAGTCGAGCCTGGCGGCGAGCACGATGCCGGCCAGTCCGGCAAGCAGGCCGCAGATCGCATAGACCCAGTTGGTCAGCGACTTTACCGGAATGCCGGAAAGACGGGCGACCTCGGCGCTGCCGCCGATGGCGTAAAGGCTGCGGCCGGTGGCGCGATAATTGAGGAAGATGGCAAAGACGATCGCCAGCACGATCATCAGTCCGACGGTGACCGACAGGAAGCCGAAATGGCGAACGATCGACATGTTGGTGAACCAGTCGGGAAAGCCGACGATCTGCGAGCCGTCGGTGATCATGTTGGCGAGGCCGCGCGCCACCGACATCATGGCAAGCGTCGCGATGAAGGGCGGCAGCTTGGTCACCGTCACCAGCAGGCCGGAAACCAGGCCGCAAAGGGTGGCGACCACGAGCGCCGCGACGATGCCTGCCGGGACGCCGAGATTGAGATAGTCGGGGTAGGCCACGTAGCCCATCACCATCGAGGCCAGCGCCAGCACCGAGCCGACCGAAAGGTCTATGCCGCCGATCAGGATGACCAGCGTCATGCCGATCGCCATGATGCCGAGCACGGTCACCTGGTCGAGCACGTTGAGGATGTTGCGGACCGTCAGGAAGGTGTCGGTGGTCAGCGCCAGCGCCAGGCACAAAAGCACCAGCCCGATCAGCGGCCCCATCGTTCCGGCAAACAGCGTCGAAAGCTTCGCACCCGATACGGCCTGCGCGGCGCCGGTGCCAGCGTTCAATTCGCTCGTGTCGTTGCTCACGGCCACTTCGTCTCCTCCGTCAGCGAGCCGGCGTGCCTCGCCGTCCGCTCTTGTTCACCAGGCATCCTCCCTGTGAACAATTTTTCTTTAATGTACAATTTTGTTCAGCTAAAACGTTCATCAGAAAATTGTCAAGTGCCGCGATGCGTTCGGCGGCGATTTGCGCGACCCGACGGTTTGCCATAGGGAAAGTTCAGCGCATGCGGGAGGCACAAGGATGGCGGTGATCGAGAACGAGAAGGCCTCGCGCTTCCCGGATGCCGAGCTCAAGGCTCGCGCTGCCTGGCACTACTATGTCGAAGGCCTGACGCAGGAGCGGATCTCCGAGATCCTCGGCATCGGCCGCATCAAGGTGCATCGCATCCTGTCGGCCGCGCGCGAGGAAGGCGTGGTCCAGTTCCGCATTCGCGACAGCGTCGTCGAATGCGTCCAGCTCGAGGAAAGCCTGAAGCAGCGCTTTGGCCTCAGCCAGGCCGTGGTCGTGCCGTCCGCTGCCGACAGGAGCAATGCGCCGCTGATGATCGGCCATGCCGCCGCCGCGTATCTCGCCGACAACGTCAACCCCGGCGACGTCATTGCGCTCGGCTGGGGCCGCACGCTGAAATTCGCCATCAACGAGCTGCCCAGGCGGCCGATTGCCAGGACCACGGTCGTCTCGATGCTTGGCGGCCTCACCCATGCGCAGCCGCTCAATCCGACCGAGAGCGCCTGGGAGTTCGCCGAAAAGATCGGTGCCGAGTGCTATCTGTTGCCGGTGCCGGTCTATGCCGACAGGCCGGAGCAGCGCGACGCCTTCATGAGCCAGCGCAGCGTCCAGGACGTCGTCTTCCGGGCGCGGCGCGCCAACATCGCGGTGCTCAGTGTCGGTTCCTTCTCCAATGACAGCCCGATCGCCCATTACGGCTTCATCAAGCCGAGCGAGCTCGAGGAATTGCAGGCGGCGGGCGCGGTCGGCGACATCCTCTGCCACTTCATCGATGCCGAGGGCCGCACCGTGGATCATGAGGTCAACCGCCGCGTCTGCGCCTATCCGCTGCAGGATCTCTCCGACATCCCGACCACCATCCTGGTTTCGGGCGGGCAGGAGAAGATCGCGGTCATGCGGGCGGCGCTCGCCAATACAAAGGTCTCGGTGCTGATCACCGACGAGGACGCGGCCAAGGGGCTGCTCAATCGCTGAAATTCACTGGTCAGAAGCTGCAGATTTTGGGGCGCTTCTCGTAGGACCAGTCCTTCAGCGGCACCGGCTTGAACCTGCCCTTGACTGGCCTGCCGTCCTCCAGGTCTCTGGAAGCCGTGGCCTTGCCGGTGAGATAGTTGATGTCGCAATCACCGATCGTCGTCTCGACGGTTCCGTCTGATTTCTGGATGTTCCAGTCCCAGTTGCGGCTGTACCCGCCGACCAGGAACTTGCTGTTGCGATAGACTACGGTGAGGGTGTCTTCCGTCGATTTGCTGGCGCCGCAGCCGAAGCAGGAAGTGATCGCCAGCGATCCCTTGCCCTTGGCTTCGAGATCGAGGATCCGGTCCTCGGTCAGCGCCTTCCGGACGAAGTCGGGCTTTCGCGAAGGATCGGGCTTTCCCGCTCCCGTCGCCAGATAGAAATAGAGGTCGGCCAGACCGCCATCGTCCTGCATCACCACGGCGCGGTCCATCGTGCCGTCCCGTCCTGGTCGATGTCGAGCGCAAGCTCGAACGCCGGCTTGTCGCCGGCAAGCGCCGGCACGGGTGAAGCCGCCAAGGCGACAAGCCATGAGAGGGTCGCATGATGAAGGGCTGTCTTCATTGAGCAATCGTCTGCCGCGCCCGACAAACTAGCATCTGTCTGGCCGGACGCAAATCGCCGCTGCGTCAGGCCTCGCTCAGCCGCGTGTGGATATCACGCGTCGCGTGATAGAGGTCGCGGTAGATCGCCTTGCGGGCGCGATAGGTCGGCGCCAGCGCCTCGATGGGATCGACCTGTCTTGCCGGTTCCGCCGCCATTGCCCTTGCTGCGTCCTCGGGCGAAGCGAACCAGCCGATGGCCGAGGCCGCCAGCATGGCCGCGCCCAGCGCCGCCGCCTCGTTGACCGGCGAGACGAAAAGCGGCCGATCGAGCACGCTCGCCATGATTTGCATAAGCAGCGTGGAATTGGTGCCGCCGCCGGCCGCGATCATCGCGCCGGCCTTGCCGGTCTGCTCTTCCATCGCATCTGTGGCGATCGACTGCTCCAGCGCAATGCCTTCCAACACGGCGCGGAAGAGGTGTTTTGGCTCATGATCGAGCGACAGGCCGATGATGGCGCCGCGCGCGGCACCATCCCAGTAAGGGCTCATGACGCCGGCCCAATAAGGCATGACGAGCAGGCCATCGCTGCCTGGCGCAACATCTTTCGCAGCCTTCTCCAGCCCCGCCGCCGAAGACGAGCCGGTGGTGCGCACGATCCAGTCGACGAGCTGCATGCCGGAGCGCAGCACTGTCTCCAGCATGAAGCCGGAGCCGGTCGGCGAAACCAGCGTGCGGAACGCATCCGAGGTGGTAACCGTGGCGGAATAGTTTCCGCTGACGACGCCTGAACCCAGCGACAGATAGCTCTTGCCGGGACCGTAGACCCCCATGCCGAGGCCCATCGCTTGGCCGTCGCCGGCACCCGCCACGACCGGTGTGCCGGGCATAAAGCCTGTCGCCGCAGCGATGCTTTCGGAAAGCTCGCCGCAGATCGCGCCGGGCGCGACCAGGTCCGGCAATTGCCCCGCTCGCAGGCCCGCCGCTTCGGCCAGCTTTGGGTGCCAGGTGCTGTGAGCGATATCGAGCAGGCCGAGCGGATCGGCGCTTGCCGTGCTGGTGACGAGTCGCCCGGTCAACCGGTGGACAAAGAAGGCGTGCACGTCGACCAGTGCTGCCGCCTCGGTGAGCACCTGCGGTCGGTGCTCCGTCAGCCAGGCCACGGCGTAGAGCGCGGGCGTCGGATCCGGCGGCTTGCCGCTCCAATCGCGGATCACCTCACGGCCAAGCTCTTGTGAAAGCCGTGCCACCTGGCGGCGGGCGCGTTCGTCGAGCCACAATATGGCCGGAATGAGCGGCTTGCCGGCGCCGTCGATCAGCGTGAAGCTCTCCCGCTGGTGGGCGATCGAAATCGCTTTCACGCGCGAGCCATCGATCGCGTTGGCGACCTGTTTCAGTGCCGTCTGCAGCGCCGTCCACCAGTGCTCGGCGTCCTGCTCGAAATGGCCGGGCGCCGGATTGGAAAGCGGATATGTCTCGCGCGCCTGGAAGAGTTCCGTGCCGTCCCGTGCGAAGGCGATTGCCTTCACGGCCGTCGTCGAAGCGTCGATCCCGATTACGACATCGTCCATCAGGCGGGGTCCGGAAGGTCAAGCCGCGTTGGTCACGAACCGCCCGTCCGACTGGTCGAGGCGACGGCGGATTTGCGTTATCACCATCGAATCGTCGGGTACACAATTTTCATAGGTTAGGAAGTCGCCGGCCTTTACCGGCCTCACCACCTTGGCGCGCTCGGCAAGCCCAAGCGGCAGCGCGCCCTTGGCGCGTGCATCCTCCCAGGTCATGGCGAAGCCGCGATAGTCGTTCTCGCCGATCATGCCGAGAGACTGTCCGGCGCCGAGATCGGTCTTGGCCACCGCCACCGCTTCCGCCACCGGATGGTCGAGCGGCTCCATGTCGGCGCGCTTGTAGACTACGGCGCGCGCCGCCGACAGGGGCACTTCCAGGCTGGTGAGGTGGTAAGGCCGGAAGATCGTGAAATAGGGGCCTTTGCCGACCTTGAGATCGATCATGCGCTCTAGCACGCGCGGGTGCCTGGTCTCGATGATGCAGAACACGCCGGGCGCCACGCCCTTGCCGATCGAATAGTCGACCACGCCCTTGCGGCGCAGCACGCCGCCGTCCTCACGCGGGCAGAGCACGCTGGCCAGCTCCTCCAGCGTCGCCGTCGGGCCGTGCATGCCGGGCACATCCGGCACCAGGCCGGTGGCGTTGGCGATGGCCACCATCTCGATCGCTGTCTTGGAGCCGTCGACGAACTCGACCAGCATGCGCGCATTCATGTTGCGCTCGGCTGCCTCCTTCTCGTAGTCGGCCGCAACCGCGTCGAACTTCAGCGGATTGTTCTTGCCCTTGCCCGCGGCAACGATGTTGAAGCCGAGGCTTTTGGCAAAGCCGATGATCTCCAGTGTGCAGGCAGGCTCGTCACCGGCGGCACCGGTATAGACCACGCCGGCCTTGCGCGCCTCTTCCTTCAGGAAACGCCCGATTGTGATGTCGGCCTCGACATTGAGCATGACGATGTGCTTGCCGTTCTTCATCACTTCGAGCGCGAACAAAGTGCCTATGTTGGGATTCCCGGTGGCGTCGATGATCACGTCGATGCGGCCGGCCGCGGCAAGCGCATGCAGGTCCTCGGTGACCGCAATTTTGCCGGCCTCGATGGCGCGGTCGATGGCGGCCGCGTTGGGCGCCTGTACGATGTCGGAGCGGTCATGGCCTGCAAGAAGTGCCGCGTCGATCGCCGCCTGCGGCCTGACCTCGGAAATGGCGCCGATGCGCATGCCCGGCATGAGCGCGACCTGGACGACGATGTCCGTTCCCATCTGCCCGGCGCCGGCGAGACCGATGGTGATCGGCCCCTGCTTCTCAGCGCGCTGCAGGAGTTCCGCTGCGAATTGCGGATGGGACATGTCGCTTTCCTCCACTCATTGGCGCGCCGCCGCGCCGCGATCATCGGTTGAACATTTCTATTTCCGTTTGAAAAATATTTCAACCGGCATTTGGACAGACGTGCATGAACTTGATGCTGGCGGGACAGCGCCCCCTCTGTCCTGCCGGACATCTCCCCCGCAAGGGGTGAGATCAGCCGTCATCGCGGTCTTTGCTATTTTTCAACGTCGCAGGAGGAGCGGAGCGCGCAAACCGCCAATCTCCCCCAAGTGGGCCCAAGTGCGGGAGATGTCCGGCAGGACAGAGGGGGGCGCGAAGGAACGATACGGCTGTATTTCACACTGCTTGGACTATGAGAGAGCCGCTCAAAAATACCCGTCGGACGCCGCAGTCGCTTCCTTTGGAATCTCCACGCCGTCGACCAGGATCTTGTCGACCAGCTCGTGATGAAAACACACCAATCCCTTGATGCGCTCGGCCTCATGCACCGGCTCGGGATAATACCAGACCAGGTTCTCGTGCCGCTTCTTGGGTGTCGTCACATGGTAGTAATTGGAGATGCCCTTGTAGGGGCAGCGCGAGATGTAGCGGCTGGGCGTAAACATATCGAGCCGCGTGTCCGAAATCGGCAGATAGTGGCGCACCGGATGGCCGGTCTCGAACAGGAACACGCCGCGCCGTGAATCCGCCACCTGTTCGCCGTCGAGGGTCACCTGCACCCGCCGCGACGACGGCAGGCAGTCGACGCGCCGGAACGGATCGCGGGCATGGACGAAGATCTCCTCGTCCTCCTCCCACCAATGCGTCATCTTCGGCCAGTAGAAGGATATGTAGTCCGCAATCGGCGGACAGCCCTTGACCGGATCGAGATAGCGCCAGGCGCCATCCTCGACCAGCGTGATGCCGGTGTTGAGCGAATAATGCGTGGCTGTGCCCTTGAACGGATCCTCCGTCGTCGTCCTGCTCGGCAGCAAGAACTCCTCGCGCACGTCGCTCATCGGGAAGTAATAGACCGGCAAATGGTCGCTCTCGTAGAACACCAGCGCCTTGGTGGTGTCGGCGACGATCATCGGCCCGACCTGCACGCGCAGCCGCTTGGGCGAGGGCATGGTGAAGGCGACATAGCCCGGCTCGAATTCATACTGAACGATGTTGTCGAGCAGCGGGAAATGCGGCCCGCGGCCGCGCAAATGAGGCTTGCGAATGGTCGTCGTCCTTTTCTCGTCATTGGCAGCCAGGGGCTTGCGCGCGACCATGATCAACCCACCGATACCCGGTCGAGCAGCAGCCCGGCGGCGATCGGCGGCAGGCCGCTGACATTCTTGCGCACCGGCACCAGCAGATCCGGGAAATAGCTGAAGATCACCGGCGTCTCGTCGAGCAGCAGCTTCTGGATGTCGGAAGCGGCTTTGCGCTGGGCGTCGAGGTCGAGCGCCTTGAGATAGCCGGTCGCCAGCCCGTCATAGGTGGCGTTCTTGAAATGCGCCGCGTTCCACGGACCGTCGCTGACCAGCGGGCTCTTCAGGAACACGTTCGGCACGCTGCGATGCGCGTAGTCGGTGATGCCGAGCGGGCTGTCCAGCCAGTCCGACTGGCCGAACACCGCCTTGCCGTAATATTTGTCCTGGTCCTCGATGTTGAGCGAGATGCGGGCGCCGATCTCCTTGGCGAAGTTCTGGAAGAGCTGCGCGTAGCCCGGGATGTCGGAATAGCGCAGCGTCGTCAGCGTCATGTCGAAGCCGCTGGCAAGGCCCGCGGCTTCCATCAACTGCTTGGCCTTGGCGATGTCCTGCATCCGCTGCGCCACCGATTTGTCGGTGGCGGGGAAGGCCGGCGCCAACGGGCTGTCGTTGCCGGTCGCCGCCATGCCGCGGCAGAGACCGTCGACCAGCTTGGAGCGGTCGATGGAGAGCGCCAGCGCCTGGCGCACGCGCTTGTCGGTGAAGGGCGCCATGTCGCAGCGCATGTGCAGCTGGCGATGCGCCGTGGAGGCGACACGCAGCACCGTGATGTCGGGATTGCCGAGCACCACCTGGCTGACGTCGAGCGGGATGGCGTCGAGCACGTCGACCTCGCCCGCCTGCAGTGCCAGGATGCGCGGCTGCACGTCGGCGTAGAACTTGAATTCGAGCCGGTCGGGCAGCGCCTTCTCGCCCCAGTAGTCGGGGTTGCGCACGAAGCTGGCGCCGACCTTCGGCGTGTAGCTATCGAGCCGGAACGGCCCGGTGCCCTCGAAGGTCTTCTCGTAGTCGCCCTTGTAGCTCGCCGGTAGGATCACTGCGTTGTAGTTGTCGATCGACACCGAATAGGGGAAGCTGCCGTTCGGTGCGTCGAGATGGAACTCGACGGTGTGGTCGTCGACCTTGCGCGTGCCGCCTTTCGACAACAGGCCCTTGAACACCGACAGCGCGTTGGAAGCGCCGTTCGGATCGGCGAGGCGATCGAAAGTCGCCACCACGTCATCGGCCCTGAAATCCTCGCCATTGTGGAATTTCACGTCCTTGCGCAGCTTGAAGGTCCAGACACTGCCGTCCGCATTGGGCGACCAGCTCTCCGCCAGCACCGGCTTCAGGGTGAGGTCGGGCAGCGTCACGCATAGGAATTCCGCGGTCTGGAAGACCAGCTGGTAGCTGCCGCTGTCGTAGAAGGTGACCGGATCGATGGCGCCGCCGGGCACGGCGATGCCGGCGCGCACCGTACCGCCGGGCTTGCCTTCGGCGCGGGCTTCATGCGCGCCAAGTCCGATTGCCGAAGCGATGCCGCCGAGGAAGGGCAGGGACAGCCCGAGCACGCTGCCGTGGCGCAGGAATTCGCGCCGGTCGATTCTGCCGGCGAGCAATTCGTCGATAGCGGAATTTTCGATTGCGCTGAGATTTCTGCGAGCGGCGTCGATCGTCCTGAAATGCTTCGGCATCACTGCATTCCTTGGCTGGCGTGGGGGCTTCGCCATCTAGTTCACTGTTGACCACGACCGGAAAGCGATATTTTTTGATGAGGGTCATCGGAATCTTCGATGGCGTTAAGCCGAGAGCGAAGGCCATGGACACCGAGAATCTGCGCAGTTTCCTCGAGGTCGCGGAGCATGGCAGCTTCACCGTTGCCGCCCATCGGCTGAACCTGGCGCAGTCCACCGTCAGCGCGCGCATTCGCGGCCTGGAAGAACAGTTGGGGCGCAAGCTGTTCGTCCGCGACAGCGACGGCGTCACGCTCACACCGGCCGGCCGGCAGTTCCTGCCGCATGCCTCCACGATCACCCGGACCTGGGAGCAATCGCGCCAGGACATCGCCGTTCCCGATGGCTACGAGACGCTGCTGAGGTTGACCGCACCCGCCTATCTCTGGGACAGCATCACCTCGCCCTGGATCGGCTGGATGCGAGCGAAGCGGCCTAACGTGGCCCTCAGGCTTGAAGGCAGCTTCCCCGATCTGGCGATCGACCAGATAGCGGAAGGCCTGCTCGATATCTGCATCCTCTATCTGCCCAGGCCGCACCCCGGCATCGTCTATGAGACATTGGCCGTCGATCAGGTGGTTCTCGTCCAGCACACGGCGCAGGCCGGGCCGTGGACGCAGAACTACATCCTGATGGACTGGGGGCTGGAGTTCCGCGTCGAGCACGACCGCGCCTTTGCCGGCATGGTGAAACCGGCGATCTCGGCCGGCCTGGTGTTCATCGGCCTGCAGCATGTGCTGTCGCAACGGGCGGCCGCCTATCTGCCGCTGAGCGCGGTCAGCGCTCATATTGAGCGCGGCGAGTTGAGGCGCGTCGAGGATACGCCGGTGTTCCAGCGCCCGATCTACCTTGCCTATCCGGAGAACCCGGCATCTTCCGATGCTCTCGACATTGCCTTGACGGGCCTGCGTACGCTGGCCGGCAACCTGTCGAACGATCAAGCCTTCGCAGAGAGCGACCGCGCCTTCAGCATGGCAGGCGTGGCGGCATTCTGATGGCGGTCAGGCCGGCTCCACGGCCTTCGGCCTCTGCAGCCTTGCCAGTTCCGCAAAAGGAATATGGCAGCGGATCGTGTGCCCGGGCTCGGCCTCTGAAAGCTCCGGCTCCTGCGTCTCGCAGATGGCGCCGATCTTGCGCGGGCAGCGCGTGTGGAAGACGCAGCCCGTCGGCGGATTGGCCGCGCTCGGTATTTCGCCGTCGAGGCGGATGCGCGAGCTCTCCGTCCGGTCGAGTTTTGGGACGGCCGACAGCAGCGCTTCGGTGTAGGGATGATGCGGTCCGGAAAACACCGCTTCCGACGGCCCGAACTCCATGATGCGGCCGAGATAGAGCACGGCGATCTTGTCGGACAGATAGCGCACCACGCCGAGGTCGTGCGAGATGAAGATGTAGCTGACATCCTGCCTCGACTGCAGGTCGGCCAAGAGGTTGAGGATTGCCGCCTGCACCGACACGTCGAGCGCCGAGGTCGGCTCGTCGCAGACGACGATGCGCGGCTCGCCGGCAAAAGCGCGCGCGATCGCCACGCGCTGCTTCAATCCGCCCGACAGCTGGCGCGGCTTGAGCGCCAGATGCCGGTCGGTGAGGCGCACCGAGCGCACAAGTTCTTCGAGGCGTGTATCCAGCGTCTTGCCGGTGAGGCCGCCCAGCCGCTTCAAGGCGCGGCTGAGGATGTGCCGGATCGAATGCGAGCGGTTGAGCGCCGAGTCCGGGTTCTGGAAGACGATCTGCACCGCCTTGACCTGGTCCTCCGAGCGGCTGGCAAGCCGCGGCGCCAACGGCTTGCCCTCAAGCTCGATCGAGCCGCCCTCGTCTGGCGGGACGAGGCCGAGCAAAAGCCTGGCGAAGGTGGTCTTGCCGCTGCCGGATTCGCCGACCAGGCCGAGCGTCTCGCCGGGCCTCAGGCTGACCGAGACATCCTTCACCGCCCTCAGCGGACGGCCATAGCTGGCATAGGTCTTGTTCAGCCCCTCGACCTGCAGCACCGGCGGCGCCTGCTTGGGCGCGGTCGCCGTGACATCGGCGGGCGTGGCGCGCGGCAGCGACTGCGCCTTATCATGGTAGTGGCAGCGCGACAGCCGGCCTTCACCCAGATCGTAAAGCGGCGGCGGTTCGCTGCGGCAGCGCTCCGTCGCCAACGCGCAGCGGTCGACGAAGGCGCAGCCGACGATATTGGCGCCGATGCCGGGCAGGAAGCCGGGGATGGTGTCGAGGCGTCCTTGGTCCTTGCGCTGGCCGCCGCGCGGAAGGCAGCGCAGCAGCGCCACCGTGTAGGGATGGCGCGGATCGTTGAAGACGTCCTTCGTCGAGCCTTCCTCGACCAGCATGCCGGCATAGAGCACGCCGACCCGGTCGCACATGTTGGAGACCACCGCGAGGTTGTGGCTGATGAACAGGATCGAGGCCGACAGCCCGCGCCGCAACTGCGCGATCAGGTCGAGCACCTCGGCTTCGACCGTCGCGTCGAGGCCGGTCGTCGGCTCGTCGAGGATCAGCATCGACGGATCGTTGGCGAGTGCCATGGCGATCGCCACGCGCTGCTGCATGCCGCCGGAGAGCTGGTGCGGATAGCGCTGCATGACGCTCACCGGATCGGAGATGCGCACAAGGTTCAGCATCGCGATCGCCTTGTCGGCGGCGGCCTGACCTGAGATGCCGGCTAGTTCGAAGATCTCGGTCAGCTGGCGGGCGATGCGCAGCGACGGGTTCAGTGCCTTGCCCGGATCCTGATAGACCATCGACACGCTTTCCGCGCGGGCGCGCCGCAAGGCTTCACCGTCGAGCTTCATCACGTCCTGGCCGTCGAGCGCGATCGAGCCGCCGGTGATCGAGCCGTTGCGCGGCAGGTAGCGCACCACCGACAGTGCCGCCGTGGACTTGCCGCAGCCGGACTCGCCGACCAGCCCGTAGGCTTCGCCGCGGCCGATGGTGAAGCTGACATTGCGCAGCACCGCCCGGTTGCGGCCGCCGACGCGATAGGCGACCGAGAGATCGTTGAGCTCGAGCGCGTTCTTGTCAGTCATTGAACGCTCCATGGACGCCGTCGGCCACCAGGTTGACGCCGATCACCAGCGAGGCGATGGCCAGCGCGTCGAACAGCACCGTCCACCAGAAGCCGCCGCCGATCATGCCGTAATTGCTGGAGATCGAAAGCCCCCAGTCGGGGGAGGGCGGCTGGATGCCGAAGCCCATGAAGGAGAGCGTTGCGACGGCGAAGATGGCATAGCCGAGCCGCACCGTCGTCTCGACAAGGATCGGCGGGATGACGTTGGGCAGGATCTCGACGAACATGGTGTGCAGCGCGCCCTCGTGGCGAAGCTTGGCCGCGGCGACATAGTCGAGCTCGCGTTCGGCCAGCACCGCCGAGCGCACTGTGCGGGCGATGATCGGCGCGAAGCTCAGGCCGATGACGATGATGACGGTTATCTTCGAGGTGCCGAGCGCGACGATGGCGAGCAGCGCGATGATGACCACTGGGATCGCCATGAAGGCTTCCAGCACGCGGCTGACGATATCGTCGACGATGCCGCGGAAATAGCCGATCAGCAGACCGAGCGCGGTGCCGGCGACGGTCGCGAGCAATGTCGCTAGCGGCGCCACCGTCAGGATGTCGCGCGAGCCGACGATGACGCGCGAGAACACGTCGCGGCCAAGCTGGTCGGTGCCGAACCAGTGCTCGGCCGATGGCGGCGCCAGCGCGTTGATGATGTCGTTTGCCAGCGGATCATAGGGGACAAAGTGCTCGCCGAACAGCGCGCAGACGATCCAGAACAGGACGATGGCAAGCCCGGTCAGGAAGGTGCCGGACCTCAAGAGCGAATCCAGCACCTCGCCCCACGGGCCACGCCGCGGCGTGGTGTCTTGCGCAGGCACGCCGGCGGGAGTGTCTGTCGCGCTCATTGCTCTGCCCCCAGCCGGATGCGTGGATTGAGCACGGAATAGAGGAAGTCGGCAATCAATGTGGCCACCGCATAGACGATGCCGATGGTGAGGATGCCGGCTTCGAGCATCGGGAAATCCTTGCCGCGCGCGGCGGTGAAAATCAGCGAGCCGATGCCCTGGTAGCGGAACAGCGTCTCGATCACGACCAGGCCGCCGATCAGGTAGCCGGTCTGTGTGGCGATGACGGTGATGGTCGGCAATAGCGCGTTGCGCAGCACATGCCGCCAGATCACCGTGCGCCACGGCAGACCTTTAAGCACCGCAGTGCGCGTATAGTCGGAATCGAGCGCCTCGATCATGCCGGACCGCGCCATGCGGGCAATATAGCCGAACAGCACCAGGAACAGCGGCAGCGACGGCAGGATGAGATAGTAGAGCTGGGTGAAGAAGCCGGCGCCTTTCGGCCAGGCGGCGGCGATCGGCAGCCAGCGCAGCCAGACCCCGAAGATCAGGATCAGGATGATGCCGGTGACGAATTCCGGCAGCACTGTCACCGACAGGCCGCCGAGGCTGATGATGCGGTCGAGCGGCCGGTTGAGGTTGAGCGCGGCGATAATGCCGCCGAGGATGCCGATCGGCACCACCAGCACGAAGGCGACAAGCGCCAGCTTCATCGAATGGCCGAGCGCCTCGATGACGAAGGGCGCGACCGGCGCGCGGAAGATATAGGACGTGCCCATGTCGCCATTGAGGAAGTTCCAGATCCAGGTTCCGTACTGGACGAGCAGCGGCCGGTCGACGCCGAGCGAGTGGTTGAGCGTGTCGACGGCGCGTTGGTCGGCAAACGGCCCAAGGATGGCGCGCCCGACATTGCCGGGCAGCACCTGGCCGCCGAGGAACACCATGACGCTGAGCAGGAACAGCGTGATGAGCGACAGGCCGAGGCGCCGAACAAGGAAGGCGAGGATGGCGAATACTCCTATTGGAGCCGGCTCCCCGCGGAGAGCCGGCCGTCAGGGATAAGCTTGTCCGCTCCCGTCAGGCCTTCGAGGCCTTCTCGAGGAACAGCTGCGACATGGCGGTGGGCTGCACGCCCGCCACGCCTTTCGCCGTCGCCGTAAGGTAGTCGTAGAAATAGCCGAAGATGACCGGCGTTTCCTCAAGCAGCAGCTTCTGGATCTTGCCGGCGGTGGCCTTCTGCGCCTCGAGGTCGAGGGCTGCGATGTAGCTGGTCGCCAGCTGATCATAGTCCTTGTTCTTGAAGTGCGCGGCATTCCACGTGCCGTCGCTCTTCAGCGGCGCCGCGAGATAGACGTTCGGCACGCCTCGGTGGCCGTAATCGGTGATGCCCATCACCGAATCCAGCCAATTCGACTTGCCGAACACCGCATCGCCGTAATAGGCGCCCTGATCGAGGATGTTGAGCTCGAGCTCGATGCCGATTTCCTTGACCCAGTTCTGGATGAGCTGGGCGTATTCGGGGATTTCGAGATAGCGCTCGGTGGTCAGCGTCACCTTGAAGCCTTTGCCGGCGCCGGCCGCTTCCATCAGTTGCTTGGCCTGCGCGATATCCTGCTCACGCTGCGGCACGCTGGGATCGGTCGACGGATAGACAGCCGCGAACGGGCTGTCGTTGCCTTCCTGGGCGCGGCCCTTCATCAGGCCGGCAACGAGCTTCTTGCGGTCGATGCTGAGCGCGATCGCCCGGCGCACGCGCGGATCCTTGAACGGATCGGAATCGCACTGCATATGCAATTGCTGGTGGGCCACCGACTTCAGGCTGATGATATCGACATTCGGATCGTTGAGCAGGCCGACACCGGCAAGCACCGGCATCTGGTTGATGATGTCGATCTGGCCGCCCTGCAGCGCCAGGATCTGCGGCTGGATGTCGGTGAAGAAGGTGAATTCGGTGCGCTCCGGTAGCGCCTTCTCGCCCCAGTAATCCTCATTGCGCACGAACGAAGCGCCGACTTTGGCGGTGTATTTTTCGAGCTTGAAAGGACCGGTGCCGTCGAAACTCTGTTCGTAGCCGCCCTTGTAGCTCGCCGGGATGATGACGGCGTTGTAGTTATCGGACGACACCATGTAGGGAAAGTTGCCGTTCGCCGCGTCGAGGTGGAACTCGACCGTATAGTCGTCGACCTTCCTGGTCGCGCCCTTCTTCAGGATGCCATTGAACACCGATAGCGCGTTGGACGAGTTGGCTGGATCGGCCAGCCGGTCGATGCTTGCCACCACGTCCTCGGCCTTCATCTCGCCGCCGCTGTGGAATTTGACACCCTTGCGCAGTTTGAAGGTCCACACCGTGCCGTCGGCATTCGGTTTCCAGCTTTCGGCCAGCGCCGGCTTCAGCACCAGGTCAGGGCCGTCGACGCAGAGGAATTCAGCGACCTGCTGCATCACCACCAGACCGCCGGCATCGGCGATGGTGACCGGGTCGATCGCGGCGGCCGGCACGCTGCTGCCGACGCGGATGGTGGCACCGGGCGCGCCTGCGGCGCGGGCGAGCGAGGGCGCGGCGCCGAAGCCCGCGGCCATGCCGATGCGGCCGAGCAGCGGCAGCGACAGGCCGAGCAGGCTGCCGTGGCGCACGAAATCGCGGCGGCTGACGCGGCCGTCGATAAGGCCGTCGATGAGGTGGTTTTCGAGCGGCGTGCGGTTGCGCCGGATGAGATCGAGAATGCGACAGTTCTTGCTCATGGGTCTAAGCCCTTCCCCAGTTTTGTGGTTGGCGAGTGCATTCCGTTTGACGATTTCCGTGGAGTTCTCCGGTCCCGGCCATCGTCAAGAATTCCAATCGATCGAACTCTAGCATGCAGTTTGCTCCGATCCATCCGCCGCTTGTGGCGGGAAGGTCAGATTTTCTTGATGCATGGCTTACCCGTCTAACGGTCCCGATCGAAATCGCGGCCGCTTTTTCCATTCGGTATTTTGCCGTCTCCTTTCCTTTGACGATCTCCTGGTTCAGATCGGCGAGAAGCCGTCGATTTCGCCGGACACCCAGACGTAAGGCGCTTCCAGCCTGTAGTTGATCGGCGTTGCCGTGATGCGCCTGATCTTCATTTTCAGCTGATCTCGAAGAAGGGCTTTCCGAGAAGGTCCGGCACGACATCGATGCCTAGGCCGGGACCGTCGGGAATCCCCATTCGGCTGCCCGTCACCGGCGGCTTGTTGGAGGCGGTGCGCACCGTCACCCATTCGTGGAACGCGATGGCGTGCAGGCGCCGTTCCTCCGGTGTCGACAGCGACAGATGCGCCATCGCGGCTGTATCGATCTCGGCGCCGCCGGTGTCCTCGACGGTGATCATGAAGCCGAGATCGACGGCGACGTCGCGGATCTGACGGGTCTGGGTCACGCCGCCCAGCCGCGAAATCTTCAGCGTCAGCCCGTCGGCCGCCCCCCGGCGATGGATTTCCAGCATCTCCCCGAGCGTAGTGACGGATTCGTCGAGCACCATCGGCTTGTCGAGCATCCGGCGCACAGACATGTTCTCCTCGATCGTCGTGCAGGGCTGTTCGAACGTGTAGTCGATGCCGCGTGTGGCGTCGGCGAACTGGCGCGCCTGGTAGGGCGTCCAGCCGGCATTGGCGTCGCAGAAGATCACCGTTCCCTTCGGCACGGCCCCGGCCACTGCCGTAACGCGCTCGATGTCGTCGCGCACATTGCCGCCGACCTTGACCTGCAGTCGGTGGTAGCCCTCGGCGACGATGCGCTTGGCAAGCGCCGCCATCTGGTCGACCGTGCCGTGGGTGACGACCCGGTAGAGCTCCGCCGTCTCGCTCTCGCGTCCGCCGAGCATCATCACCAGCGGCACGTCGGCGGCGCGAGCGGCGAGATCCCAGCAGGCCATGTCGAGCGCGGCCTTGATGTAAGGATGGCCCTTGAACACCGTGTCCATCAGCCTGCTGATGCCGGCCAAGCCGCGCGGATCGCGGCCGATCAAATGCGGCGCGATTTCCGGCACGCCCGCGCGCGTTCCCGCCGGAAATGCGGCGGAGTAGAAATTGCCGAGCGGCGCCATCTCGCCCCAGCCGGTCACGCCGGTGTCGGAGGTGATGGCGACGATCACCGCGTCGAAGCAGTCGGCGACGCGCCCCTTCGACATGCGGTAGGGCCCGTCCACGAAGGGCTGCACGACATGATAGGCTTTTATGCTTTTGATCTTCACGTTGTTGTCCCGTTGTCAGCGACGACGTTCAGCGCCCTTCGAAGCGCGCTCTTCAAGGCCGCGCGCAAAGGCAAGAAGCTCTTCGAAATCGTCGTCGATATGCTCGCGCGCATGGCGCTGGGCGGCGCGCATGTCCGTGCCCTTGAGCAGCGCCACATAGGTCTCGTGCAAATCCTCGGCCGGCACCGGCTCGTTGCGCGCCCGCTGATGCAGCGCGAAATACATCTGCAGCCGGCTGGTCAGCCGCTGCCAGGTTTCCAGCAGCACCGAATTGTCGGCCCACTCGTAGATCAGTCCGTGCAGCCGCAGCGCCGCCTCGATCTGACGCGTGGTGTCGAGCGACCGCGTCGCCTGCTTGACCGCTTCATGGCGGCGGTCGAGCTCATCGAAGAAGCGCTGGTCGCGCTGCGGCCAGGTGAGCTCGATGGCGAAGTCGTCGAGCACCTTGTTGAGCGAATAGGCGTCGACGATGTCCTTGGCGGCAACGTCGATGACGAAGGTTCCGGCATAGGGAATGCTGGCGAGAATGCCTTCCTGCACCAGCTCGCGCATCGCCTCGCGCAGCGGCGCGCGGCTCACTCGCATCTGCTCGGAGATGCGTAGCTCGTTGAGCTTCTGCCCGGGCTCCAACTGGCCGGTCAGGATGGCGCGTCTGAGCAACGCCACGATCTCGGCCCTGCGCGTGGTGTCCGCGATCGGACTGAAATCCAGCTTGCTCATGCGCCCACTCCGGATGAACCGGGCGCAAGATAAGCAGGTTGTCGACAATCTAACAAGGTTCAATTTGGTGCGACGGGTTAGAATTAGCGTCGTCAGGCTGCGCGGCCATAGAAGCCGATCCGCTCTTCCTCGGTGAACATCACCCCCGGGCGCTCGTAATAGGAGAACACCGCTATCATACGCTCGCGCTCACCCTCGACTGTGGTCACTTGATGCGCGGTGTTCTTGCCGCGGAAGACATTCAGCGTGCCGGCCTTCATGCGCAGGACCTTGGCTTCGGGGTCTCGTCCTTCGAGCAACCTGGCCACGCCGTCATAGTTCGGATTGTCGTCCGAGCGGAGGTCGGTGCGATATTCGAAGTCGCCGCCGCGCTCCGGCGCCTGCAGAAGCAGCGTCGTGGTGAATTCCGAACGGTCGAAATGCCAATTGAGCGCCTCGCCGGCGCGGTAGCCCATGACGTTGGCGCGTGCGAGCGGATCCTGCATGACATGCAGTTGCGGCTTGCCCATTGTCGCCGCCAGGAACCGCACCAGCGGCTCGTAGTCATAGATCGACAGAACGATGCTGCCCGGAATCTGGTCGGCGCAGACGGTATGGCTGATCGTCTCGACCTTGCGCAGGGCCGGGTGGTCGGGCGCGAGCTCCGGGATTGACGGCTTGAAGTAGATGTTGTGCACACGCTTGTGGGGGTGCGAGCGCATGTCCATCACCGGACGGATTTCCGCGACGGCCTTCTCGGCAACGCCCGGGCGCAGGAAGCCTTCCAGGTTGAACATGCCGTTTGCTTTAAGCGCGGCAATGGAATCCTCAACAAGGTGCTGCCATTCGGGGCTGCCTTCGCGGTCGAGCGGGTAGCGGTCCAGGTCGAGAATGTCATTGATCATCGGGTTCCTCCACAAATCCGAGGTCACTACACAACAAGGAAATCTTTGCTACAACGCCGAAAATTGTTATGGTTGCGCAAGAAAATCTTATGGAGGGGTAGGCCGTGGAAAAGCTTCCACCGTTGAATGCGGTGCGGGCCTTCGAGGTAGCCGCCCGCACTGGCAGTTTCACGCTGGCCGCCACCGAGCTCGGCGTCTCGTCGGCGGCGGTCAGCCAGCAGATCCGCAATCTGGAAGACTGGTTCAGCAAGCAGCTCTTTGTGCGCAACGGCAACCGCATCGCGCTCACCGACGCCGGCCATGCCATCTATCCGCAGACGGCGCGGGCGCTGGGCGAGATCGCGGCGGTCGGCCGGCGCATGCTGGAGGGCGGCTTGAGGACGCGCCTTGTCGTCAGCGTGCCGTTCTCGCTGGCCGAGCTGTGGCTGGCGCCGCGCCTGGCGGCGTTGCTTTCCGGCTTTCCGCAGATGCCGATCGATGTCCGCGTCGAGGACGATCCCGTCGATGTCGTGCGCCAGAACATCGACCTGCGCATCAGCTATGGCGATTATCACTATCCGGCGCTCAAGATGGTCCGCCTCGTCCACGACGATGTGTTGCCGGTCGCGTCGCCAGAGTTCTGGCAGCACTACGGCAACGAAGCCTTCGACCTGTCGAGGATACACGAGAGCCAGTTCATCCATACCAACTGGGGGCCGAACTATGCATCGCATCCGACCTGGGCGGACTGGTTCGCGGCGGCGGGCGGCAATCGCGCGCCGGACCCCTCGCATGGCCGCCGCGTCGGTCTCTCCAGCCTGGCGATCGGCGCCGCGAGGCTTGGGCTGGGAATAGCGCTGGGGCAGAGGGCGATGGCCAGCACGGACCTCGAAGCGGGGCGGCTGCTCGCGCTGTCGTCCGTCTCGGTTCGGCTTGGCCAGCCCTATTGCGCCTTCATGCTTCCAGCCAAGGCCGAACGCGCCGACATCGCCGGCTTGGTCGCGCTGCTCAACAAAACGGCGCCCTCGGCGTGTGAGCCGAGGGCGCCGTCGGACCGGGACTGATGGGGGTTATCAGCTGGCCGGTTTCGGTTGCGGCAAGGGAGAAACCGGCATTCCGGGTCCGATCTTCTGCAGGTTGCCCGTGATCACCTGGTCGCCTTCGGAGATGCCGGAGGTGACCGAGATCAGGTCGCCGTCGGTCGGGCCGAGCGAAACCAGCTTCTGGTCGACCGTGTTGCCCTTGCCGACCACATAGAGGTACTTGCCGAGCTGGCTGGAGCCGAGCGCCACCTGCGGCACCATCAGCGTGTTGGGCTGCTCCTTCACATGCAGCCGCACACGCACATACTGGCCGGGCAGCAGCGTGAACTTAGCGTTGCCGATCGTGGCGCGGGCCGTGATCGTGCCGGTCGAATGATCGATCGTGTTGTCGATGAAGGTGAGCTGGCCTTTCTGGCTGGGCTCGGTCTCGCCCGGCAGCAGCACATCGACCGCGATCGGCCCTGCGGCCTTCGCTTGCTCGATCTGCACGAGATCGGTCTCGCTCGGATTGAAGGTGACGTAGATCGGGTCGAGCTGCACCAGCGTGTTGAGCACCGTGCCGGCAACGCTCACCAGCGTGCCGACGGAAGCCTGGTTGCGGCCGATGCGTCCCGGGAACGGCGCCTTGATTTCGGCATAACCGAGATTGAGCTCGGCCGTCCGCAGCGCGGCGCGGTCGACCGCCAGCGCTGCCTCCGCCCCACGCAACGTGCTGGTGCGCTGGTCGAAGCTGTCCTTGGCAAGGTAGCCGTTCTTGGCGAGCTCGCTGCCCCGGCCGAGGTTCGAGCGTGCGTAATCGAGCGTCGCGGTGTCGCGCTCGACCTGTGCCTTGGCCTGGTCGAGTGCTGCCTGGTAGTCCTGGGGCGCGATCTTGTAGAGCAGGTCGCCCTGCTTGACGTCGCTGCCGTCCGCAGCTGTCTGCTCCTCCAGATAGCCCGGCACGCGCGCTTGCAGCGTGATGCTGCGGATCGGCTCGACGCGCGCGGCGTAGTCGAGATAGATCGGCAGCGTCTTCTTGACGACATTCACCACCGGCACCGGCATGACGAAGGTCTTGGGCGCAGGTGCCGCGCCCGCCGTGCTGGCGTTGAGGCTGAGATTGCCCATGTCGAGCAAATGCACGCTCGCCACCGAGATCGCGCCCAGCGCGACGGCCGTTCCCAAAGCGATTTTCCATCTACGCATGAAGTCTCTCCAATCTTATTCGGCTGCCTCGGCGAGCGGCTGAAGCGCCGGCTCGGCGGTCGGTTCAATCTCTTGTTGGTGCGGGGCATACTGACGCCCCGTGGCAGGTTCGTTCTCGCTGCCGCGCTCGCGCAGCTTTTCGATGACCGCGTAGAAGACCGGCACGAAGACCAGCGACAGCACCGTCGCCGCCACCATGCCGCCGAAGACGGTTGTGCCGATCGACTGCCGGCTGGCCGCGCCCGCGCCCCTCGCGAACATCAGCGGCAACACGCCGAGGATGAAGGCGAAGGCCGTCATCAGGATCGGCCTGAGCCTCAGCCTTGCGGCTTCCATCGCCGCTTCGACGATGGTGAGGCCCTCATCGCGCCGCCGCCGGGCGAACTCCACGATCAGGATCGCATTCTTCGCAGCCAGGCCGATCAGCATGACGAAGCCGATCTGCGAGTAGACGTCGATCTGCATGCCGCGGGCGAGCAGCACGACGAAGGCGCCGAACAGGGCGAGCGGCACCGCGAGCAGCACCATGAAAGGCATCGCGAAGCTTTCATACTGCGCCGCCAGGATCAGGAAGACGAAGACGATCGCCAGCCCGAAAACGATCGAGGCGATCGATCCGGCCTTGAGCTCCTGATAGGTGATGCCGGTCCACTCATAGCCGAAGTCGCGCGGCAGCACATTCGCCGCCGCCCGTTCCATGGCCGCCACCGCCTGTCCGGACGAGAAGCCCGGGGCAGCGCCGCCATTGATGAGGGCCGATGCGTTGTTGTTGTAGTGCGGCACTGTCTCCGGACCGACGATCGGCACCAGCCTGCCCAGCGTGCTCAGCGGCACCATGCCGCCGGAGGCGTTGCGCACATAGAGCCGCGAGATGTCGTTCGCATTTCCGCGCGCGTCCTTGTCGGCCTGGATCGTCACCCGGAAGGTGCGGCCGAACAGGTTGAAGTCGTTGACGTAGAGCGAGCCGAGATAGATCTGCAGCGTGTTGAACACGTCCGGCAGGTTGAGGCCGAGAAGCTTCGCCTTGCTGCGGTCGAGGTCGTAGTTGAACTGCGGCGTCGAGGTCGAGAAGGACGAGAACAGCTGCTGCGGGTTGAGCTCCGGCTGCTTGCGCGCCTCGGCGATCAGCGCCTGCGTGACCTCGTTGAGCGCGGCGCTGCCGCGGCCCGAAAGGTCCTCCACCTGGAACTCGAAGCCGCCGGTGGTGCCGAGGCCCGGGATCGAGGGCGGATCGAAGGAGAGCGCGAAGGCTTCCGGTATCTGCAGCAACTTGTTGCGGACCTCAGCGACCAGCTTCGAGGCGTTCTGGTCGGGCCCGCGCTCGTCCCAAGGCTTCAGGATGGCGAACTCGACAGCCGAATTCGACTGCGCGGCGCTGGTCAGGAAGTTCAGGCCGCTGATCGAGCCGACGATATCGACGCCGGGCGTGTTCTGCAGGACGTCGCGCGCCTTCTTGGCCACCGCATCGGTGCGTTCCAGCGAAGCGCCGTCCGGCAGCTGGATGACGACGAAGAAATAGCCCTGGTCCTCCACGGGGAGGAAGGTCGAGGGCAGCTTCTGCCAGACGAAATAGGTGGCAACCAGGCCGGCCGCGAACAAGCCGAGCATGGCCCAGCGCAGCTTGATCAGGATGCGCACGCCACGGGCATAGGCATGCGACAGCCAGTCGAAGCCGGCATTGAACCAGCGGAACAGCACGAACTGCGTCTCGCCGCGATGGCGCAGGAACGCGGCGCTTAGCGCAGGGCTCAGCGTCAGCGAGTTGAAGGCCGAGATGCCGACCGAGATCGCCACCGTCAGCGCGAACTGGTTGTAGAGCCGTCCCGAGACGCCGGGGATGAAGGCCACCGGGATGAACACCGCCCCGAGCACCGCAGTGGTTGCGATGATCGGCCCGGTCACTTCGGCCATCGCCGCGCGTGTCGCGGCAAGCGGCGCAAGGCCGGCTTCCAGTTGTCGCTCGACATTCTCGACCACGACGATTGCGTCGTCGACGACGAGGCCGATCGCCAGCACCATGCCGAGCAGCGAGAGCATGTTGAGCGAGAAGCCCAGCATGTACATCACCGCCAGCGTCGCGATCAGCGACACGGGGATGGCGATGGTCGGGATGATGGTCGTGCGCCAGCTCTGCAGGAAGATGAACACCACCGCCACGACCAGCACCAGCGCTTCGCCGAGGGTGATCAGCACGTCATGCATCGAGGCTGAGACGAAGCGCGTCGTGTCGTAATGCATGGCGTAGTGGACGCCCTTCGGGAAGCGCGCCGACAGTTCCTGCATCTTGTCCTTGACCCGCTGCTGCAGGTCGAGCGCGTTGGAGCCGGGCATCTGGTAGACGGCAAGCACCACCGTCGGATCCTTGCCGAAGAAGGCGGACGAGGAATATTGCAGCGCGCCGAGCTCGATGCGCGCGACATCGCGCAGCCGCACCAGCGAGCCGTTCTGCGAATTGGCGCGCACGACGATGTCGCCGAATTCCTTCGGGTCGCTCAAGCGGCCGACCGCGTTGACCTGCATCTCGAAGGCGGTGCCGGCCGGCGCCGGCGACTGGCCGATCTTGCCGGCCGCCACCTGCACGTTCTGTTCGGAAATGGCGTTCTGGACGTCGACGGCGGTGATGCCGAGATTGGCAAGCTTGTCCGGGTCGAGCCAGACGCGCATCGAATAGCGGCGCTCGCCGAATATCTGCACGTCGCCGACGCCGGGCAACCGCTTCAACGGGTCGACGACCTGCAGATAGGCGAGGTTGCTCAGCGCCACCGGATCGACGGAGCCGTCCGGCGAGGTGAGGTCGACGATCAGAACGAAATTGGGATTCTGCTTCTTGATCGTCACGCCGCCCTGGTTGACGATGGCCGGCAGGGAGGATGCGGCCTGCGAGACGCGGTTCTGCACATCGACTGCCGCGGTGCTCAGCGGATAGCCGACATCGAAGGTAATCGTGATGGTCGAGGAGCCGTCGTTCGAGCTCGTCGACGACATGTAGGTCATGCCCTGCACGCCGTTGATCTGCTGCTCGAGCGGCGTGGTGACCGTATCGGCCACCACCTGCGCGCTGGCCCCCGGATAGTGGGCGCTGACCACGACTTGCGGGGGCGTGATGTCGGGGAATTGCGAGACCGGCAGCAGGAAATAGGCGATCGCGCCGGCGAGCACCATGATGATGGCGATCGCCGATGCGAAGATCGGACGGTGGATGAAGAATTTCACCATGACGCGGATGCCTCGCCGAACGGTTTTGCGAAATGGCGCATGCGCCGGGCCCGGCCGGAGCCCGAGTCCTCTAAGAAGGGTGGCAGGAATTCATCGTCCGGCGCCTGTTCTGCCGCGCGCGAGCGCAGCATCCGCTCGAAGGCCTTGGGATCGATCCCGTCCGCCTTCATCACCAACCGGATCATCGGATCCCGGATGGCTTCGTCGATCGTCAGGTCTTTACGCTTTTGCATAGGAGTGGCTCCTTGCTTGCGGCCCGCATCGCATGACCACGGGTCGTTTTTTCTCGTTTTCACCGGCCGAAGCCGCATGACAGGCAGGTTTTGTCCCATCTCGCTCTGGCCGGGCCTATCGGTAGGCCTTGTCGTTGACGGGAAGCGACATAGGTGTTACCAGTAAGTAACATTCTGGAAGTTACAGATCGGTAACATCCTAGTCAAGAGGTGTGCCGAGGGATTTTTGGGAAACGAAAGGAGAGCATGATGGCAGATGGCGTCGTGGAGCGCTCTCGCCCCCGGGATCGAATCCTGGAGACGGCGCAGGACATGTTCCACAAGCACGGCATCAAGGGCGTTGGCGTCGACGCTATCACCGAGGCGGCCGGCACCAACAAGATGACGCTCTATCGTCACTTCGAGTCCAAGGACGAGCTGATCATCGAATGCCTGCGCGCCACGGCAGCGAAGGCTTCCAGGATCTGGGACGATTTCGAGGCCCGGCATCCCGGCGACAAGCTCGCACAGCTCCATGCCTGGGTTCACAAGGCGTCAGAAATGCTCAGCGCCGACAGCCGCGGCTGCGATATGGCCAATGCTGCCGTCGAGCTCAGCGAGAGCGATCATCCGGCAAGGCGCGTCATCAAGGAATTGAAGGAAGCTCAGCGAGAAAAGCTCGTGGCGCTCTGCCGTGACGCCGGCATCGGCCAGGCCGAGTTGCTCGCCGACACGTTGTCGCTGCTTCTCGAAGGCGCGCGCGTCTCGATGCAGAGCGTCGGCGCCGAAGGTCCGAGCGCGCAGTTCGTGCGCATGGCCGAGAGCCTGATCGCTTCGTTCAGGGCGCGCTGATTCCGAACTCGGAAGTCTCCCCTCATCCGGCCGCTTCGCGGGTGAGGGGGATTCCGCGGTCGCCGCGTCCCTGCAGGCAAAAGAAAAGCCCGCTGCCGGGAGGAGGAGGCAGCGGGCTCGATTTCGAATACGGCGCGGGAGGAGGTGCACCGCATTCACCGTCGGTGTCTGGGAGGAGGTAGACATCCGACATGCCCATAACTAGGGTGTGCCCAACGATTCGGCAACTGCGAAACGTGCATAGCTGGTGTGCAGATTCGCGGGATCAATCGTCTGACAAATCCCGCAAGGCCGGCCAGAACCTACTGCACCGGCACATTTTCCTTGAAGATCAGCCGTGGCTCGATGAATTTCTTGGTCAGGTACGGCGCCGATGAGGCGATCGAGCCGAGCAGGCGGATCACCGATTGCTCGGCGATGAGCCGCGCATTCTGGTCGATGACGACGTCGGCGAGGTCGTCGACAAGATAGCGGCGCGTTTCCTTGGTCAGGTCGTGACAGATGAACACCGGCTTCTTGCGCGGCTTGGCTTCGAGCAATGCCTTCGCCACGCCCGAGCGCCCGGCGCCGACGCAATAGATGCCGAGCAGTTCAGGCTCGTTGTGCAGCGCCTTCATGGTCGCGCGGTAGCTGGCGTCCGGCTCGTCGTTGATCTCGACGGCACTGGACACGGTGAGATTGGGAAACTCTTCGGCGAGTACCGACCGAAAACCCATCTCGCGCTCCTCATGGCCGCGATAGGAGCGCGAGCCGACCACCATGGCCAGATGCCCGGTCCGGCCACCCAGGAAGCGGCCCATCAACAGCGCCGCCGTGCGCCCCGCCACGCGGTTGTCGATGCCGACATAGGCCGAGCGGGGTGCTGCCGGCACGTCCGAGACCAGCGTCACGAGCCTGATGCCGGCCTCGACCAGCTCGCGCAGAATGTTGCGCGTGCGCGGATGGTCGACGGCGATGACGCCGACGCCATTGGCCTTGAGCGAGAGGTTCTCGACCGCGCCCTGCAGCGCCGCCGGCGAGATGCCGGCGAGATTGTGGATGCGGCAGGAGGCGACCAGCGGCAGGCGCCCGGCATAGTCCTCGATATGATGGGCAAGATCCGCCATGAAGGCGTTGCTGCCGATCGGCAGGAAGAATTCGAGATGCGCCGGCTTCGACGGCAGCACGACCTGGTCGAGGGTCGGCAGATAGCCGAGCTGCTTGGCCGCCTCCATCACCCGCTGCCGGTTGGCGGCGCTCGCGCCCGGCCGGTTGTTGAGCACCCTGTCGACCGTCGCGGTCGACAGGCCGCAGCTTCTGGCGATGTCGGCTACGGTGGCTTTCATGGGTCCAGTCATAGGATGGGATGCGAGCCCCTGTCAGGCCAAATCAACGCCAGGCCGCATCAGCCGTGCGGCTGCGGGCCTTCGGCGATGGCGTCGCGGATCTCCTTGTCCGACATGCCGGTGATGATCCGCTCGACCTCGGCGACGGTGGTCTTCTTCGGGTCGATGTCGTCGGCCACCACCTTGCCGCGGCGCATCACCACGATGCGGTCGACCACCTGGAAGACATGGTGGATGTTGTGGGCGATGAAGATGCAGGAGTGGCCGGAATCGCGGGCGCTGCGCACGAAGCTCAAGACGCCTTGCGTCTCGGCGACGCCGAGATTGTTGGTCGGCTCGTCGAGGATGATGAGGTCGCTGTCGAAATGCATGGCGCGCGCGATCGCCACCGCCTGCCGCTCGCCGCCAGAGAGCGAGCCGATCGGCGTCGTCGGCGGGATGTTTTTCGAGATGCCGACCTGCTTGAGCAGATCGCGCGCGACCGTATTCATCGCCTCCTGGTCCATGCGGTTCAGGAAGCGCGGCGGCTTGATCGGCTCGCGCCCGAGGAACAGGTTGCGGGCGATCGACAGCTGCGTGACGAGCGCGGAGTCCTGGTAGATCGTCTCGATGCCTTCCGCGATGGCGTCGCTGGTGTTGCGGAAGTTCACCTTCTGGCCGCGCACGAAGATGTCGCCGCTGGTCAGCGGCACCGCGCCCGACAGCACCTTGATCAGCGTCGACTTGCCGGCGCCGTTGTCGCCGAGCAGCCCGACGATTTCCCTTTCATTGACGTGGAAATTGGCGTCCACCAGCGCCTGCACGCGCCCGTAGGACTTGCGGATGTTTACCATGCGGATGAGCGGTTCGGCCATGGTTCACGTCCCTGCCTGGTGCCGGCGTTCGAGCCATGAATGCAGCGCCATCATGCCAAGGATGATCGCGCCGATGAAGATGTTGTAGGCGAGCCCCGGCACGCCGATCAGCACGATGCCGTTGCGCATCACGCGCAGGATCAGGATGCCGAGCACCGTGCCGATGATGGTGCCGCGCCCGCCGGTCAGCGCCGTGCCGCCGATCACCACCATCGCGATCACTTCGAGCTCGTAGCCGGTACCGCTGTTGGGATTGGCCGCCGAAGTGCGGAGCGACGAGATGACGCCTGCGAGCGAGGCCATCACCGCCGAGAGCACGAACAGGCCGGCCTTGACGCGGCTGACGTTGACGCCGCGTGCACGGGCGGCATTGGGATTGCCTCCCGCCGCCTGGATCCAGTTGCCGGTGCGGCTCTGCGTCAGCACATAGCCAAGCAGGAGTGCGGCGCCGATGAACCAGAACAGCGAGGCATAGATACGGAACGGACCGATGTAGAAATCGCCGACCAGGATTTCGGCAAGCCAGCTGCCTTCCGCGCTCCAGGTGCGTTGCGGAAAGCCGTCGGTGACGAACAGCGCGGTGCCGCGCACGACGAGCAGCATGCCGAGCGTCACCAGGAAGGACGGGATCTTGAGCCGCGTGACGAACCAGCCATTCACCAGTCCGATCAAGGCCGCGACCACCAGAGCAATGGCGAAACCCACCCCGAGCGAGGTGACGCCGCCATTGAACAGCGTCCACATCAGCACCGGCGAGAAGCCGAACAGCGAGCCGACCGAGAGATCGAATTCGCCCGATGTCATCAGCAGCGTCATCGCCAGCGCAATCAGGCCGAGCTCGACGGTGAAGGCGAGGATGTTGGAGATATTCTGCGGCGACAGGAAATCGGGGTTGATGGACCAGAAGACGACGAGTTCAACGATCAGCAGCACCAGCGGGCCGAATTCCGGCCTCGCGACGAAACTTTGGATGAGGGAACGGTTTTCCATGGCGCCCGCGACCTGAGTGAACCTGGCTGGAAGCCCGCGCGGCGGCAGGCTCGGCGAAAGCAATGGCCGTGGCCGCGCAGGCGGCCACGGCCATTGGTCGCGGATTACTTGCCGGACAGGATCTTGTCGTAGACGCCGGCGGTGTCCTTTTCATAGAGCGCGCCGGTGATGACGTTGAAACCCGGAGGAATGCCGGCCGAGGCCATCGCAGCCATCGACAAGGCAATGTAGCTGGTCGCCTGCGGGTCCTGCCACTGCGCGGCATTGACGTAGCCGTTCAGCACTTCCTGGGTGGTGTCGAGCGAGTTGCCCCAGCCGACGACCGGGATTTCGCCAGGCTTGATGCCGACCTGGTCGAAGACGCGCTTGACCGAGCCGGTGACGAGGTCGCCGAGGCCGATCATGGCCTTCACCTTGCCCTTGTGGGCAGTGAGGTAATCGACCATGCGGTTGATTACTTCGGCCTGGTCGAGCGTCGCTTCGGTCACCTCATAGGTGATGCCGAGCGGCGCGAACACGCTCTTGATGCCTTCCTCTTCCTGGACGCCGTAGGTGGCGCCGGGCACCTCGACCGGCATCCACACGAAGTCGCCCTTCTTCACCAGGCCTTTGTCGACCAGATACTGCGCCCAGTGCTTGCCGAAAGTCGTGTTGTCGCCGCCGACATAGGCGTTGAAGTTCGCCTTCGGGTCGGGGGTGTTGAAGTTGATGATCGGGATGTTGGCCGCGCGGGCCTCCTTGACGAGTTCAACGAGGCTGCCCGGATCGGGACTGGTGGTGGCGATGCCGTCGGCCTTGGCCGAGATGGCGGTGCGGATGGCTTCCTGCTGCGAGGCGACGTCGCCATTGTGGAACGAGGTGTTGACGGTGTTGCCGGTGTCCTTCGCCCATTGTTTGGCGCCGGCGAGGAAATAGGTCCAGACCGGATCGGCCGGTCCGCCATGTGAAATCCAGTAGAATGTCTTGGCCTCGGCCATCGCCGGAATGGCGATCGCCGCGATCAAGCCAAGCACGAGCAGTCTCAGCCTCGATAGCATTCGATTTCCTCCCATGTTGAAAATCACCTCCACATCAGCGCGATGCGGTCCAAAAACCGCATCTCCTGCCAGCGCCGACCGGATGCTTTAGAGCATTCCCTTTTTCGGTCGCTGGCAAGCCTCCATCGCCAATGGATGTTGGCACAGGCGCGCACGCCATCAACAATCCCATCAGATTGCATCAGTTCAGGTGCTATTTCTCGGGGCAAGCGGCGCCGTCAGCCCATCAGCCTCTCTGGATGGGCTCAGGACAGCGTCGCCTTGGCGCGGCGCTAGATGAGACCGGCCCTGGCGAGGTCGCGCATGAGGTGGCTGGCGCCGTAGGTCCAATGCGGGCAGTCCGGCGACAGCCGCACGCGGTTAACCAGCGCGCCGAGCTTCTCCGACGAGATGGTGACGATGTCGCCGACCTTGTGGGTGAATCCCTTGCCTTTCTCGCCGCGATCCTTCGACGGCACGAACATGGTGCCGAGATAGAGCGCCAGCCCGTCCGGATACTGGTGATGCGGCCCCATCGCGGCCCTGACCAGTTCTTCCGGCGAGCGGCTGATCTCGGCCATCGAGCTCGCCCCCTCCAGCGAGAACCCGTCCTCGCCCTCGACGCTGAGGCGCACCGTGGCGCGTTTGACGTCGTCGATGGAGAAAGTCTCGTCGAACAGCCGGATGAACGGCCCGAGTGACGCCGAGGCATTGTTGTCCTTGGCCTTGCCGAGCAGCAGCGCCGAGCGCCCTTCGACATCGCGCAGATTGACATCGTTGCCCAGGGTGGCGCCAACGATGCGGCCCGAGCTGTCGGCGATCATGGCGATCTCCGGCTCCGGATTGTTCCAGGTCGAGACGGGGTGCAGCCCGACATCGGCGCCGAAGCCGACGGAGGCCATCGGCTGACACTTGGTGAAGATCTCGGCATCTGGGCCGATGCCCACCTCCAGATATTGCGACCAGGCGCCGCGCGAAATCAGCTTGGCCTTGATCTCCATCGCTTCCGGCGAGCCGGGCTTCAGCTTCGAGAGGTCATGGCCGATCAGTCCGGCGATGTCGGCACGGATGGCATCTGCTTTCTCGGCCGAGCCGCGCGCCTGCTCCTCGATGACTCGCTCGAGCAGGCTGACGACGAAGGTGACGCCCGAAGCCTTCACTGCCTGTAGGTCGACGGGGGAAAGCAGGATCGGCTTCTTCGCATCGCGCCTGGCCTCGAAGCTGTTGGCTGCGATGTCTTCGAGCGCGCCTATCGCCTTGCCCTCGGCCGAGCGCACGTAGCCGGCCGGGTCCTTCATCTCGCAAAGGTCGCGCACCGTGGGCGCCGTGCTCGACGTGATGTCGATTACCTTGCCGTCCCGCACCGTCACCACCAGCGGATGAGACGCTTCGCTGGTCCTGGCGCGGCCGATGAAAAGCCCCTCGGCGGGCAGGGGGGTTGGGTCGGTCATGGTCTTGTTTCCTCTCGATTGGCGGATTGACTTGCCGCCTCCGGTCGATTGATCGTGAGGCATCCGTCATTGGGGCGGCAATCTCAACAAATTCCTCCCAAAGGTCCACCCCGATTGATGGCCTTGTCCCCTTGTCGAGGCAGATCGCCGACAACGGCTCTGGCTCCCCTCTCGGCTTCCCTGTGTCCCAAACGACAAAGTCGAAACGCTCTTTCAAATACATGAAATCGACAATAGGATTTTCACGAAGCTCCAGCGCCTCAGGTGACCCTTGCCCGCAGCCTTTTCCGATCCGATTTGGCGGAGGCCTCAGACGGTCCCGGCTTTCCAGTCCGACCTTTCGCTCGGCGGCACGCTCGACGCGGTCATCGTCGGCGGCGGCATCATGGGCCTATCGACCGCCTTGCATGCGGCACGTGCGGGTCTTTCTGTCCAGGTGCTGGAAGCCGGCGCGATCGGGCAGGGCGCCTCCGGCCTCAATGGCGGCCAGGTCATTCCGGGGCTCAAATATGATCCAGAATGGCTGATCGAGCATTTCGGCAGGGAGCGCGGCGAGGCCCTGGTCGACTTCGCCGCTTCGACGGCCGACGCGGTATTCGATGTGATCCGTGACGAGAAGCTCGCCGTGCCCTTCACGCGCAACGGCTGGATCCAGGCGGCGCATACCGAAACCGCCTTGAAGGCGGCGGCCAATCGTGACCGGCAATGGCGCTCGCGCGGCGCCGACGTCAAGCTGCTCGACCAGGCCGAGATCGCGGCGATGACTGGCGCCAAGGGCTATTTCGGCGGCTGGCTCGACCGCCGCGCCGGTGTCATCGATCCGCTGTCCTACACGATGGAGCTGGCGCGCGTCGCGGCAGGGTCCGGCGCGAAGATCGCCGAACAGCAGAAGGTTGTGAAACTCGGCAGGGAAGTCGGCCTCTGGCGGGTTTCGACGCAGGACGGGGCCGAGTTGCGCGCCAAGTCAGTCGTGCTCGCCACCAACGCCTATACGGACGGCCTGCTGCCTGGCCTCGCCCGGACGATCGTGCCGCTGCATTCCTTCCAGATCGCTACCGCGCCGCTGCCGGCTGATCTCGGCGCCAGCATCCTGCCGGGCGGGCAGGCGGTGTCGGACTCCCGCCGCATCCTCGTCTACTACCGCAAGAGCGCCGACGGCCGGCTGGTGCTCGGCGGCCGCGGCCGCATGGCGCTGCCTTCGAGCGCTTCAGACTGGGCGCATCTCGAACGCGCGCTTGTTCGGCTCTATCCCGCGCTTGCCGGTATCGCCATCGAAAAGCGCTGGTTCGGCCGCGTGGCGATGACGCCGGATCACCTGCCGCATCTGCATGAGCCGGAAAGGGGCCTGCTTGCCGTGGTTGGCTGCCAGGGCAGGGGTGTCGGGCTGATGAGCGCGCTGGGCAAGCGCATAGCGGGTTACCTCGCGAGCGGCGACACCCGGCAATTGCCGTTCCCGCTTTCGCCGATCCGGCCGATCCCATTCCACGCCTTTCGCCAGGTTGGCGTCGCCGCCACGATCGCCTGGTACAGGACGCTCGACGCGTTCGAACGCTGACGCCGAATGTGTGCAGTGCACAACCGATTCAGCTTGACAGTTTCATGAATATGAAAAAGCATTAGCCAATTTCAAAAATCCGATGGGCAGTCCCGATAGGCAGTCAGATGTCGACCATAGTTGCAGCGCGGCCATCGCCGGAAACCCGCATCTCGCCGGTCTTCCGTTTTGCCATGCTGCTGCCGGGCGGAGTGGTCACCTTCTTCCTCATCCTGTTCGCGCTCGGCCTGGTGCTCTTCCTCGCTTTCAGGGGCAATGACGGCTCGCTGCTCGGTGCCGGTCTGACAGCGGCGAATTTCGTCACGGTCGCCACCGATCCGCTCTACTGGACGGTGACGCTGCGCTCGCTGGTCATCGCCGGCTTGGTGACGCTGGCAACCGTGGTCACCGCCTATCCGGTCGCCTACTACCTCGCCTTCCATGCCGGGCGCCGGCGCAACCTGCTGCTCTTCCTGGTCACGCTGCCGTTCTGGACCAGCTACCTTTTGCGTGTCTTCGCCTGGAAGATCGTGCTTGCCTATAATGGCGTGCTCAACTCGGCCTTCATCGAAAGTGGCCTCTGGTCGCAGCCGACGCTCGCCTTCTTGAACACGCCGGCTGCGGTGGTGGTCACGCTGGCCCACGCCTACGCGCCCTTCGCCATCCTGCCGATCTATGTGGCTCTGGACACGATCCCCAAATCGCTGCTCGAAGCCGCTTCCGACCTCGGCGCTCGTCCCTTAACGAGCTTCTGCCGCGTCGTGCTGCCCAACTCGATGCCGGGTGTGCTGGCGGCAGCGCTCGTCGTCTTCGTGCCGACGGTCGGCGACTATGTCACGCCGGCCATGGTCGGCGGCCCGGCCAGCACCATGATCGGCACCCTGATCCAGTCGCAATTCGGCAAGGCCAATGACTGGCCGTTCGGCGCAGCGCTCTCGGTCTGCGTCATGCTGGTCATCCTGTGCGTGGTTCTTCTCGCGCGCGGCGCCGACCGCAGATTTGGCAGCCGCACATGAGCGCGGCGCGCACAGAGGCAACTGCAGGCGGCCGCTGGCTCGGCCTCTACGTGCTCGCTTACCTGGTGTTCCTCTATCTGCCGATCCTTTTGATCCCTCTGTTTTCCTTCAACGATTCCATCCAGGCCGCGTTTCCGCTTCAGGGCTTCACGCTCGGCTGGTACGAGACGCTCTACGGCAATCCGGCGCTCTCCGGCGCTTTGGCCAACAGCCTCGTCATCGGCGTCGTCGCCGCTTCCGGCGCGACGCTCTGCGGCATCACCGTTTCCTACATGGATCTTTGCGGCCGCTCGCCGCTCGCCGCCACCATCAGCGCCGTCGCTCGCCTGCCGATCCTGATCCCCGGCGTCATCGTCGGCATCTCGCTCCTGATCCTGGTCAACCTCATCGGCCTCGGCCCGTCGCGCGTCGCGATCGTCCTCGGCCATATCTTGGTGGCGCTGCCGACGACGGTTGTGGTGATGCGCAGCCGGTTCGCCGCCATTCCGAAAACCATCCGCGAGGCGGCGCTTGACCTCGGGGCGTCGGACTGGACGACCTTCCGGCGCGTCATGCTGCCGCTCAGCCTGCCGGCCGTGCTGTCGGCCTTCATGCTCGCCTTCCTGACCTCCTTCGACGAGTTCATCGTCGTCTTCTTCCTCGCCGGCACCCAGCCGACACTGCCGCTCTACATCTGGAGCCAGCTGCGCTTCCCGCGCTCGCTGCCGACCGTGATGGCGCTGGGGACGGTGATCCTCACCCTGTCCTTCGTCATCGCCGCGCTCGCCGAAATCCTGCGCCACCGCGGTCTCGGTGCCGCCCGCCGCAATCCAGGCTGAACCACAACAAAGAAGAGGAGAACGAAAATGGCATTCCATCTGAAATCGATCACCGGACACAAGGCCCGGGCGGGCCTTGCGGCGCTGGCCTTGGCCCTGTCGTCGACGGTCGCTCTGGCCGCCGACAAGCTGCAATACTTCACCTGGTCGGGCTATGAGCTGCCGGACTTCAACAAGAGCTTCCTTGCCGCGCATCCGGACGGCGTCGAGGCGACGATCTTCGGCGATGACGACGACGCTTTCACCAAGGTCAAGGCTGGCTTCCGTCCCGACATCGCGCATCCCTGCTACGACAAGGTGGCGCGCTGGAACAAGGAAGGCCTGCTGCAGCCGATCGACACCAAGCGCATCAAGAACTGGGATTCGATCTTCCCGGTGTTCAAGAACCTGCCCGATCTGCAGGCCGGCGACGGCAAGGTCTGGATGGTGCCGTGGGACTGGGGCAACACCTCGATCCTCTACCGCACCGATCTGGTGAAGAACCCCGAGGCGAGCTGGAACCTTCTGTGGGACAAGCAATATGCCGGCCGCATGGCGACGATCGACGCGGTCCATGACACACCGATCGTCGCCGCGCTGCTGGCGGGCGTGAACCCCTTCGACATGACGCCGGACCAGATGGACAAGGTGGCGGCAAAACTGCGCGAGCAGCGGCCGCTGCTGTCGAGCTATACCACCGACATGACCTCGGTCGAGCAGGCGCTGGCAAGCGGCCAGCTGGTTGCTGCCATGACCTGGAATGCGTCGGCCACGTCGCTCAAGAAGCAGGGCGTTCCGGTCGAGTTCATGAAGCCGAAGGAAGGCATGCTCACCTGGGCCTGCGGCTTCGTCATGCTGAAGGACGCTAAGAATGTCGATCTCGCCTATGACTTCATCAACAGCCGGCTCGATGCCGACTCCGGCAAGTTCCTGATCCAGTCCTACGGCTATGGCAGCTCGCTCTCGACCGCCTTTGCCGGCGTTTCCAAGGACGAGTTGGACAAGCTGCAACTGCCCTCGGATCCGGAAGTTATGCTGAAGAGCACCATCTTCACCGGGCCGATGAAGCAGAATGACGATGTGGCGAAGATGTTCGAAAAGGTGAAAGCTGGCGGCTGAGCTGGCGCCCCACCTTCTCCCCCAGGGGGAGAAGGTGGATCGGCGCGCAGCGCCGAGACGGATGAGGGGTGTTGGAAGGAATGAGACGTTAGCATTCCCTGGAACACCCCTCATCCGTCGCCTTCGGCGACACCTTCTCCCACAAGGGGAGAAGGGGAGCCTGGCGGCGCTGCGCCGCACCGGTGAAGAGACTGAACGAGGGCCAATGATGGACATTATGGACGAAGCCGAAAGACCGAAGGACGATGCCGATGTGCGCGTCGGCCGGCGCGTGCGGGCGCTGAGGCTCGAGCGCAAGCTGTCGCTGGCCGAGCTCGCCGCCAAGGCAGGCATTTCCATCGGCGCGCTCAGCCAGATCGAGCGCGGCATGTCCTCGCTGCGCGTCAAGGTGATCTGGCCGCTCGCCGCCGCCCTCGACATCGAGCCCTCTGCCCTGATTGCCGACGGCGACGAAGCGGTGAACGACCTCTTTTGCGTGCGCGCCGACAAGCGGCGCTCGATCCCGGTGAAGTCCGAGGGCATCGCCAAGGCGCTGCTGTCGCCGCCCGCCGCGACCCTTACCGGCATGCTGGTGACGGTCGAGGCCGGCGGCGGCACGGCGGAATCCTATGCCCATGCCGGCCATGAATTCGGCTTCGTGCTTTCGGGCGAAGTCGAGCTGGTGGTCGATGCCACGACCTACCTGCTCAAGGCCGGCGACAGCTTTGCCTTCAAGAGCACGCTGCTGCATGCCTTCCGCAATCCCGGCGCCGAACGCTGCCAGATCCTTTGGGTCAACACCACCAAGCCGTCCGAGGTACGCGATGGCGCCTGATGCGCTTGTTCGACTGCAGAAAGTCTCAAAAGTTTTTCCGGGCGGCGTGGTTGGCCTCGACACCGTCGACCTCGATATCGCCGCGGGCGAGTTCCTGACACTCCTCGGTCCCTCCGGCTGCGGTAAGACGACGAGCCTGCGCGTCATCGCCGGATTCGAGAGCCCGACCAGCGGCAATGTTGTGCTCGAAGGCCGCGACATCACCGGGCTGAGGCCCTTCGACCGGCCGGTCAACACCGTCTTTCAGGACTATGCGCTGTTCCCGCACATGGATGTGGCGGCCAATGTCGGCTTCGGCCTGTCGCTGCGCAAGCTCACCGGCACCGAGCAGGCCAAGCGCGTCGGCGAAGCGCTCGACATGGTCGGGCTCGCCGACAAGATCGGCGCCCGCATCTCCGAGCTCTCCGGCGGCCAACGCCAGCGCGTCGCGCTCGCCCGCGCAATCGTCTGCGAACCGCGCGTGCTGCTGCTCGACGAGCCGCTGTCGGCGCTCGACGCACATCTGCGCGAGCAGATGCAGGTGGAATTGAAGCGGCTGCAATCGCGGCTGGGCACCACTTTCGTCATGGTCACCCACGACCAGACCGAGGCGCTGTCGATCTCCGACCGCATCGTCGTCATGAACAAGGGCCGCATCGAGCAGATCGCGCCGCCGGCGATCCTCTACGACCGGCCCGCGACGCGGTTCGTCGCCTCGTTTATTGGCACGATGAATCTCCTGCAGTCGCGTTTCTTGGGCCGCGACGGCGAACGCCTGCGCTTCGCTGCCGGCGAGCTGTCGTTGGAGGCTGTCTCGGATGGTGGCGAGATGCCGGCCGCGGGCGACATACGCATCATCGGCGTGCGGCCGGAGGATCTGCTCGCAGCCACCGAGGCCGCCGACGGTACCGCGCCGGCGCGGGTGAGCGGCATCGTCTTTCATGGCCGCACGCTGCGCCTCCATGCCGAGCTCGGGCAGGGGACCTCGATCGTCATCGATGCGCCGCGCCGCGGCGACGGCTTTCAATTCAGCGTCGGCGACGTGGCGCATATCAGCCTGCGCCGCGGCGCCAACTGCCCGATGCTTGCGAGCTGATGCGATAGAGCGCTTCGCTCACGACGCCTTGGCGAAAAATCCCTGATAGTCGGATTTGGCCTGCAGCAGGCGCAGGATGTTCTCGCGCGAGCCGCGCACATGGGCGCGGGCGCGCTCGCCGGCAAGCGTGACGTCGCCGGCACAGATCGCGTCGACGATCCCGGCATGCTCCTCGCGGGTGAGCTTCCACTCATCCAGCCACAGAAGCTCCGTCCACACATATTGCTGGCATTTGTCGAGGATGCCGCAGAGCATGCCGCAGAGCATCTCGTTGCCGCTCATTTCGGCGATTACCCGGTGGAGGTCGATACCGACCTGCAATTCCTCGAATTTCTCCCTGGTGCTGCGGTCGGGGATCGCCGCCAGCCGCTCGCATTCGGCAAGCATGCCACGCAGCCTGGCCTTGTCGGCGGCGGATGCGTTGGCGGCCGCCAGCTCGGTCGCGCGCCCGTCAAGCAATTCGCGGATATCGAAGGCCTCGCGGAACATGGTCAGGTTGAATTCGGCGACCACATAGCCCTGGCGCGGACGCCCGATCACCAGCCCGTCGCGCTCGAGCCGGTTGAAGGCCTCGCGCACCGGCGTGCGGCTCACCTTCAGGCGCTCTGCGATTTCGTTTTCCGTCACGCGGCCGCCGGGCGGGATCTGGCCGGTGATGATCATCGCCTTCAGCTTCTCGAACACCGAGTCGCGCAGCGTGTTTTTCCGTTCCTTGCCCAAACTTCCCGCTCCAACGGTCTCTGTGACGGATTCGCAGTCTAGTGCCTTTTAGCGCCTGCTTGAAACAGGACCGTTTCGAGAGAAGCAGTTGCCTCGAAATATCTCTGTCTCTCTCGCGGCCAAAAAACACCATCATCCGAGTTGACATCGGCTCTCGCCGAATTACACTCAAAATTGTATACAAATTCGCATACCAAATCAACGATAACGGGAACACCGGTTGGAGAAGCGAAATGACGAAGAGACATTGCATTCAAGGCTTGGCCTTCGCCGGCCTGCTGGCCTCGGTCGCCGTTCCGGCATCGGCCGCCGACACCATCACCGTCGCCTCATGGGGCGGCACCTATCAGGAGGCTGAGACCAAGGCCTTCTTCGATCCGACGGCCAAGGATCTCGGCATCACCATCAAGCAGGACACCACCAACGGCCTGGACGACGTACGCCTGCAGGTCACCGGCAACGCCGTCAAATGGGACATCACCGAGCTTGGCGCCGACGAATGCGCGCGCGGTTCCAAGGAAGGCCTGTTCGAGAAGCTCGACTACAATGTCATCGATAAGAGCGGCATCAACCCGAAGCTCGTCCATGACGACTGGGTGGGCATCTCCTACACGTCCGTCGTGCTGATCTACCGTACAGATGTTTTCGGCGACAAGGGCCCAAAGACCTGGGCCGATTTCTGGAACGTAGAGAAATTCCCCGGCCGCCGCGCGCTTTCCGGCAGCCAGGCGACGGAAACGCTGAGCGTTGCCGCACTCGCCAAGGGCACTCCGATCGACAAGGTCTATCCCGTCGACATCGACGGCGCATTGCAATCCGTCGACAAGGTCAAGGGCCACATCGATGCCTGGTGGACTTCCGGCGCGCAGGCCATGCAGCTCGTCAAGGACGGCGAGGTCGATATGGCCAGTATCTGGAACGGCCGTGCCGGCACCTTGAAGAAGCAAGGCGCGCCGGTCGCCTTCTCCTTCGACCAGGGCGTGCTCACTGCCGATTGCATGGTCATCCCGAAGGGCTCGAAGAACAAGGATATCGCCATGAAGGCGCTGGCCAAGTTCGTCAGCCCGGACCTCCAGGCCAACCTGCCGCTCTATGTCGACAATGGCCCGGCTAACGAGAAGGCCTTCGAGACCGGCAAGATCCCGCAGGAGCGCATCAAGGACATCAACTCCTCGCCGGAGAACGTCAAAAAGCAGGTGCTGCAGGATCCCGCGTTCTGGCGCGACAACCTCGTCGAAGCGACCGAGAAGTTCAACAACCTGATCCAGCAGTAAAGGCTGTGTCGGAGCGGCGCTCTGAAGCGTCGCTCCGTTCCATTCCGCTGACCATGATCCGGAGTTGAAGGAGATGCTCTTGTCTCTTGCGCCGTCCGCGCTTCCCATCGGCATTAACGGCATCGACAAGCGTTTCGGCGCCGTCTCCATCCTCAGCAACCTCAGCCTCGATGTCACCGCCGGAGAGTTTCTGACGCTGCTCGGTCCGTCCGGTTCGGGAAAGACGACGCTGCTGATGATCCTTGCAGGCTTCGTGCGGGCCAATGCCGGCTCAATCAAGGTCGGCGGCGAAGAGATCATCACCATGGCGCCGCACAAGCGCAACATCGGCATGGTGTTCCAGAACTATGCGCTGTTCCCGCACATGAACGTCTTCCACAACATCGCCTTTCCGTTGAAGCAGCGGCGTGTGTCGGCGGCGGAAACGGCAGAGCGTGTCGAAAGAGCCTTGGACCTTGTGCAATTGAAAGGTCTCGGCGAGCGCCGCGTCGACCAGCTTTCCGGCGGCCAGCGCCAGCGTGTGGCGCTTGCCCGCGCCATCGTCTTCGAGCCGCGCATCGTGCTGATGGACGAGCCTTTGTCGGCGCTCGACAAGGGGCTGCGTGAGCATATGCAGATCGAGTTGCGCAACCTGCATCGCCGGCTCGGCATGACGACCGTCTACGTCACGCATGACCAGCGCGAGGCGATCACCATGTCGGACCGCATCGCCGTCATGAATGCCGGGCGCATCGAGCAGATCGACCAGCCCGAGGCCCTCTATGCAAGGCCGAAGACGAAGTTCGTCGCCGGCTTCATCGGCGAATCCAACTTCATTCCGGTCGAATGCCGCAATGGCAGCGTCTGGTACGAGGACAGGAAGCTGCGCATGATCGATCCCGCCCCGTCTGTCGGCCGACATCTGATGGTGGTGCGGCCGGAGAAATTGCAGCTGGTCGCCGACGCCCGACAGGCAGGCGCCCTCAACGCGCTGCCGGCGACCGTCGGCGATGTCATCTATCAAGGCGACAGCTTCATCTGCTACGCGACGCTTCGCGACGGCCGGCAGGTGACGCTGCGCGACTATTGCCGCTCCGACGTGCTCGCGAAGCTGCCGGCGCCCGGCGAGCCGATCACGCTCGGCATCGATGCGCAGGATGTCGCGCTGGTGACGGATCAATGAGCACAGGGTCCGCCAGTCTCGACGATGCCGGCAAGCCGGACGGTGTGCTGAACGCCGATGCGTTGAGCGCCGATGCCCGGCGGCAGGCGCTTGGGCTCCTGGCGCTGCTCTCGCCCGGGTTGTTCCTGGTCTTTGCCGTCATCATTGTGCCGATCGGCTGGCTGTTCTGGCTCTCGCTCTTCGACGAGACCGGTCAACTCAGCCTCGCCAACTATGCGCGCTTCTTCGAGCAGGCGTCCTACATCAAGACCTTCGCCACCACGTTCAAGGTGGCATTCGTCGTCACCGGCGCCTGCGTGCTGTTCGGCTATCCGCTAGCCTACATGCTGTCGCAACTGCCGCGCCGCGCGGCTTCGATCTGCTTGATCTTCGTCATCCTGCCATTCTGGACCTCGGTGCTGGTGCGCACCTATGCCTGGCTGGTCATCCTGCAGCGCAAGGGCCTGATCAACAACTGGCTGATCGACCTCGGCCTGATCGGCCAGCCGCTGCCGCTCGCCAACAATTTCGCCGGCGTCGTCATCGGCATGACCCATATCATGCTGCCGTTCCTCGTGCTGCCGCTCTACGCCTCGATGAAGACGATCGATCAAGACTGCCTGCGCGCCGGCATGAATCTCGGCGCCAGCCCCGCCGCCACCTTCCGGCAGGTCTTCTTCCCGTTGTCGCTGCCCGGCCTTGCCTCCGGCGTGGTCATCGTCTTCGTGCTTTGCCTCGGCTTCTTCGTCACGCCGGCGCTGATGGGCGGCGGCAAGGTCATCATGTGGGCAATGCGCATGGAGCAGGCGACCAGCCTTTATTCCAACTGGGGCGCGGGTGCTGCGCTCGGGGTCGTGCTGCTCGCCGTGACGCTGGCGTTGCTCGGCCTGTTCCAATGGCTGCTCGGCGCCCGCGCCACCGGTGTGTGGAGCCGGCGATGAGCGCGGAAAATGCCCTGCCCATCTCGCATTGGCAACGCCTTTGGCTCTACTTGCTGGGCGGCCTTGTCATGCTGTTCCTGATCGCCCCTTCGGTGATCATCGTCATCATGTCCTTCTCGGGCTCGACGCTGCTGCAGTTCCCGCCCGAGCAATGGTCGCTGCGCTGGTACGAAAGCTATTTCGGATCGGTCGAATGGCGCGACGCCACCATCGTCTCGGTCAAGGTGGCGGTGATGACGGCTATCGTGGCGACGCCGCTCGGCACTGCCGCGGCCTATGCGATCAACGCCGGCACGCTGCGGCTGACCGGCGCGATCAACGCGCTGCTCACGGCATCGCTGATCATCCCGGTCATCCTGATCGGCATCGGCACCTTCTTCCTCTATGCCCGCATCGGCCTCAACAACACGCTGACCGGCCTCGTCATCGCCCACACCGTGCAGGCGCTGCCGCTGGTCGTGCTCACCGTGCTTTCCGGCTTGCGCTCCTACGACATGAACCAGGAGATGGTGGCGCGCAGCCTCGGCGCTGGGCGCTTCGCCGCCTTCTTCCAGGTGACCATGCCGCAGCTGCGCTTCTCGATCGTCTCGGGCGCGCTATTTGCCTTCATCACCTCCTTCGACGAGGTGGTTGTCTCGCTCTTCATCTCGGGCGGCGAGACCACGACGCTGACGCGCCGCATGTTCAATGCGCTGCGCGACCAGATCGACCCGACGATTGCCGCCATTTCGACTTGCCTGATCGTGCTATCGATCGTCTTGTTGTCCGCCGCCCAGCTTTTCGGCCGCGGACGTTGAATACAGGGATACCAATACCAGCATGCGTGATTTCCAGTTCCCAGGCCGCTCGCCGGTCCGCGCCACCGAAGCCATGGCCGCGACCTCGCATCCTTTGTCGACGCTTGCCGCCGTCGACATGCTGCGCTCCGGCGGCAACGCCATGGACGCGGCGGTCTGCGCGGCGGCAGTGCAGGCCGTGGTCGAGCCGCAATCGACCGGCATCGGCGGCGACTGCTTTGTCCTCTATTGCCCGAAAGGGCAGGGTGAGGTGATCGCCTTCAACGGCTCGGGCCGCGCCCCCCAGGCTGCCACGGTCGATTGGTATCTGGAGCACGGCTTCAGCGAGCTGCCGAAGCAGGGCGCGCACGCGGTCACCGTTCCCGGTGCCGTCGACGCCTGGTGCCGGCTGCTGGAGGATCACGGTCGCAAGGGTATCGCCGATGCTCTGGCGCCCGCCATCCGCTATGCCGAAGAAGGCTATGTCGTGCACGACCGCGTCGCTTTCGACTGGGCTGATCCGGAAACCGATCTGTCGGCCGACGAGGTGGCGGCGCGCATCTTCCTGCCGGGCGGCAAGCCGCCCAAGGCCGGCGATATCCATCGCCAGCCGGAACTCGCCGAAACACTGCGCATCATTGCCAAAAAGGGCCGCGCCGGCTTCTACGAGGGCGAAGTCGCGGAGGATCTCGTCGGACGGCTTCGCGCGCTGGGCGGCCTGCATACGCTGGACGACTTCGCCGCGACGAAGGGCGACTACAGGACCCCGGTCAGCACCTCCTATCGCGGCCACGACATCCACCAGATGCCGCCCAACAATCAGGGCCTGACCGCGCTCTTGATGCTGAACGTGCTCTCCGGCTTCGACCTCGGCGCGCTCGATCCGAATGGCGCCGAGCGGCTGCATTTGGAGATCGAAGCCGGCCGGCTGGCCTATCGCGACCGCGACAATCTGATTGCCGACCAGGATCGTGTCGCGGTGCCGGTGAAGGAACTTTTGTCCAGCGCCTATGCCGACCGGCTGCGCGCCGGGATTGATCGCGAGCGCGCCATGACGCATTTGCCGCGCGTCGATTTGCCGGGCAGCGACACGGTCTACATCACGGTCGTCGACCGCGACCGCAATGCGGTGAGCTTCATCAACTCGACCTACTATTCCTTCGGCAGCGGCGTCGTCGGCCCCAAGACCGGCGTCGTGCTGCAGAATCGAGGCACCAGCTTCCGGCTCGATCCGAAACATCCGAACTGTATAGCGCCGGGCAAGCGGCCTATGCATACGATCATGCCGGGCATGATGACGAGCAACGGCCGCGCCATCATGCCGTTCGGCGTCATGGGCGGCGGCTATCAGCCTTTCGGCCATGTGCATCTTTTGACCAACATGATCGACTTCGGCATGGACCCGCAGCAGGCGCTCGACGCGCCGCGCGTCTTCTACAACCACGATGTCGTCGAGGCCGAACGAAGCGTGCGTCCAGATGCCATCGATGGCCTGCGCCACCGGGGCCATCGCGTTGTCGAACCAGACCATCCTCTTGGCGGCGGGCAGGCCGTATTCATTGATTGGGAAAAAGGCACGCTGACCGGCGCCTCCGATCCGCGCAAGGACGGGCTGGCGCTCGGATATTGAGCAGCCCTTTGCTGGACATCAGCCGATCGTTCGAAACATAGTCTGGAACCATGACAAACAGCGCAAATTCCATCGACCTCGCCCATCGCCTTGCCACCGGCGCCGAAGATTCGCCGGCCATTGCCGCACCCGACCGGACAGCACTTTCGCATGGCGGGTTGCGCCGGCTGATTGGCGAGACCGTGGCCCGGCTCAACGCGCTCGGCATCGGCCGCGGCGACCGCGTCGCCATTGTGCTGCCGAACGGACCGGAGATGGCGACGGCCTTCATCACGGTCGCCGCGGGCGCTTCCACCGCTCCGCTCAATCCGGCCTACCGCGCCGACGAGCTCGACTTTTATCTCAGCGACATCGGCGTGAAGGCGATCCTCGTCGGCAAGGACGAGCAGGGACCATCGGTGGAAGTTGCCGAACGCCTCGGTATCCCCGTGCTGCGCCTTGTCGTACCGGTCGGTGCGCCGGCTGGTGTCTTCATCATCGAGGGAGATCCGGTCGGTCCGCCGGTCGCATCCGGATTGGCCGAGGACAGCGACACCGCACTTCTTCTGCACACCTCCGGCACCACCTCGCGTCCAAAACTGGTGCCGCTCAGCCACGCAAACCTCGCCGCTTCGGCCGCGCATATCGGCGCGACGCTCGGCCTGACACCGGCTGACCGCTGCCTCAACATCATGCCGCTGTTCCACATCCATGGGCTGATCGCGGCGGTGCTGTCATCGCTCGCCGCCGGCGGCAGCGTCTTCTGCACGCCGGGCTTCAACGCGCTGCGCTTCTTCCAGTGGCTCTCTGAAGCGAAGCCGAGCTGGTACACGGCAGTGCCGACCATGCACCAGGCGATCCTGCCGCGCGCCGCGCGCAATCCCGAGCAACTGGCCGACGCGAAGCTGCGCTTCATCCGCTCCTCGTCGGCGTCCCTGCCGGCGCAGGTCATGGCCGAGCTCGAGGCGACATTCGGCTGCCCGGTGATCGAGTCCTACGGCATGACCGAGGCCGCTCACCAGATGGCCTCCAACCGGCTGCCGCCCGGTCTGCGCAAGCCGGGCAGCGTCGGCGCGGCCGCCGGGCCGGAGGTAGCCGTCATGGCGCCGGACGGGCGGCTGCTCGAGCCCGGCGAGATCGGCGAGATCGTCATCCGCGGCCCGAACGTCACCGTCGGCTACGAGAAGAATCCGGACGCCAATGCCAGCGCCTTCGCCCATGGTTGGTTCCACACCGGCGACCAGGGCGTGCTCGACGAGGACAACTACCTTCGCGTCACCGGACGGCTGAAGGAGATCATCAATCGCGGCGGCGAAAAAATCTCGCCGCTCGAGGTGGACGGCGTGCTGATGGACCATCCGGCGGTGGCGCAGGTCGTCACCTTCGCCATGCCGCATGACAAGCTCGGCGAGGAAGTCGCGGCCGCGATCGTGCTGCGCGAAGGCCAGAGCGCCAGCGAGGCCGACATTCGCGGCTTTGCCGCGATGCGGCTCGCCGATTTCAAGGTGCCGCGCAAGGTGGTGATCCTGGACGAGATCCCCAAGGGCGCGACCGGCAAGTTGCAGCGCATCGGCCTCGCCGCCAAGCTCGGTCTTGGCTGATGCGCATCACCGTCTTCGGCGCCGGCGCGATCGGCGGCTATCTCGCCGCCAAGCTGGCGATCTCAGGCTCGGTTGACCTCTCGATCGTCGCGCGTGGTGCGCATCTGGAGGCGATCAAGGCAGGTGGCCTTCGCCTGATCGAGGACGGCAAGGAAACGGTAGCTTCGGTCAGGGCCGCAGCGCGGGCCGAGGAGCTCGGCGAGCAGGACTATGTCGTGCTGGCGCTGAAGGCGCATTCGTTGGCGCCGGCACTCGGTCAGATTGTGCCGCTGCTGGGCGAGGGGACGGCCGTCGTCACCATGCAGAACGGCGTGCCCTGGTGGTATTTCTACAAGGCAGGCGGCGCGCTCGAGGGCACGCGGCTCAACGCGGTCGATCCCGGCGGAACGGTCTGGGAGACGATCGGGCCGGAGCGCGTCATCGGCTCTGTCGTTTATCCGGCCGTCGAGGTCGATGCGCCCGGCCTGATCCGTCATATCGAGGGCACGCGCTTCTCGCTCGGCGAGCCTTCGGGTGAAAAGAGCGAGCGTGTCGCAGCGCTGGCGCGCGAAATGGTCAAGGCCGGGCTGCAGGCGCCGGTGCGCGAGGACATACGCTCGGAAATCTGGGTGAAGCTCTGGGGCAATCTCTCTTTCAACCCGATCTCCGCGCTGACCGGCAGCACCCTTGCAGCCATCGTCGCCGACGAAGGCACACGCGCCGTTGCGCGCGCCATGATGCTGGAAGCGCAGGCGATCGGAGAAAGCCTCGGCGTGCGCTTCCTCATCCCCGTCGACCGGCGCATCAAGGGCGCCGGCGATGTCGGCGAGCACAAGACCTCGATGCTGCAGGATCTCGAACGCGGCCGCCCGATGGAGATCGACGCGCTGGTGAGCGCAGTGCAGGAACTCGGCCGTCTAACCGGCAAGCCAACGCCAACCATCGACAGCGTGCTGGCGCTGGTGCGGCGCCTGGCGATCGAACGCGGGTGTTATTCTACGATTTCCCGGTAGTTGGCAATTGAGCGGCCAGGACGACGCGATAGCCGCCATGCGCGCATCCTATGGCGCAAGTCGATCCGTTCCCTCCTGACACGGATTGTCAGCTACCAGCACCCTGGCGGTGGGCGGCGGAAAGGCGGTGCCCTACTTGGAATCCGTCTGAACAGGGAGGAAGTCATGACCATTGCGGATATTGCCAAGGATTTCACGCAACTGCTCAAGCAGGGCGACAGCGAAAGCGCCGCCGCGAAATACAATGCCGACGACATCGTCAGTTACGAAGCAATGGAAGGGCCGATGGCCATCTGCCGCGGCAAGGACGCTGTCAAGCAGAAGGGCCAGTGGTGGCAGGAGAACAACGAGGTCCATGGTGGCTCGGTCGAAGGCCCCTATGTCAACGGCGACCAGTTCGCGTTGCGCTTCACGTTTGACGTGACGCCGAAGTCTACGGGCAAGCGCGCCACCATGGACGAGGTCGGCCTCTATACGGTCAAGGACGGCAAGATCAGCGAAGAGCGCTTCTATTATTGAGGCCGAAATAACCGCCGACCTCCGGCAGTCAGCGCCTATCGCTGCGCGGTGAGAAATCGTGCATGGCGGCTAGGATGACGCCTCGGCCGCCATGGTGCGCGTCAAATCGTCTTCGCATAGTCACGCTGGCAAAGCGGACAGGGCAGGCCTAGGGTTCGGCCAGATTCGCAACTCCATCCGCCCGAGGTCTGTCTTGACGATCACCATGTACGGCATCACCACCTGCGACACGATCAAGAAGGCGCGCGTCTGGCTGGAGAGCCGCGACGTTCCCTATCGCTTCCATGACTATCGGGCAGAGGGGATCGAGGCGGAGAAGCTGAACGGCTGGGTCGGCAAGGTCGGCTGGGAGAAACTGCTCAACAAGGCAAGCACGACGTTTCGCGAGCTGCCGGAGGCAGACAGGCAATCGCTTGACGAGAAGAAGGCCAAGAAGCTGATGCTCGCCAAACCGACCATGATCAAGCGCCCGGTGCTGGAGGTTGGCGACCGCATCCTGGTTGGGTTCAAGGCGGAGGCTTACGGGGAGGCGGTTGGCGGAAGGTAGCGTCAGCCTCGCACGTCGCGTTCCTTCGCGCCCCCTCTGTCCTGCCGGACATCTCCCCCACGAGGGGGGAGATTAGCAGCTCGGGTACCCTCGCTTATTCCTGCAACGTTGGCGATTGGCGAAGGCCGGCGCGACTACCGATCTCCCCCCAAGTGGGGAGATGTCCGGCAGGACAGAGGGGGGGGCTGTCCCGCCGGCGTCTCAGTGCTTATGCATGAGTTCGCAAATACCCCGCCAGCGCCACCGCATTGTTGTGCGCCTCGTCATGCGCGCCGTAGAGCAACGTCACCTTCCCCTCATGCAACAGCCCGCGCAGTTGCGTGACCGCCGCCTCGTTCCGGTCAAGCTCGGCACGATACCGCTTCTGGAACTCGGCCCAGCGCTCGGGATCATGTCCGAACCACTTGCGCAGCTCGTCGCTCGGGGCTATCTCCTTCAGCCACAGCGTCAGTTCGGCATCCTTCTTGGCGACACCGCGCGGCCAGATGCGGTCGATCAGCACCCGCTGGCCGTCGGTCTTCTCGGGCGCCTCGTAGACGCGCTTCACCGCTATGTCGAAGGCCATTACGCCTCCTTTTGCCCGAACCTCTCAGGCCCACTCGCCCTTGCGCATCACCGGCACGCGGCTGCCGTCCTTGGCCACACCGTCGATGTCGATCTTGTCCGAGCCGATCATCCAGTCGATGTGGATGAAGCTCTTGTTGCCGCCGCGCTGCGCGATCTCGTCCTGGCTGAGCGAAGCGCCGTTGACGAAGCACTTCGAATAGCACTGTCCGAGCGCGATATGGCAGGCGGCATTCTCGTCGAACAGCGTGTTGAAGAACAACAGCCCGCTCCGCGAGATCGGCGAGGAATGCGGCACCAGCGCCACTTCGCCGAGGCGGCGCGCGCCCTCGTCGGTGTCGAGCACCTTTTTCAACACGTCTTCGCCCTTCGAGGCCTTGGCCTCGACGATCCGCCCACCCTCGAAGCGCACCGAGATCTCGTCGATCAGCGTGCCTTGGTAGGAGAGCGGCTTGGTCGAGGTGACATGGCCCTCGACGCGCCAGGCATGCGGGGTGGTGAAGACTTCCTCTGTCGGGATGTTGGGGTTGCACGTAATGCCGTTCTTGGCGGTCGAGGCGCCGCCCATCCACTCATGCCCCTCCGCCAAGCCGACCGTCAGGTCGGTGCCGGGACCGGTGAAATGCAGCGCATGGAAATTGTGCTCGTTCAGCCATTTGGTGCGCTCCGCCAATGCCGCGTTATGCGCTTTCCAGTTGCCGATCGGATCCTCGACATCCACCCGCGAGGCCGAGAAGATCGCGTCGGCGAGCTTCGCCACCGCGACGTCGTCGAGCTCGCCCGGAAACACCTGCTTCGCCCAAGCCAAGTCGGGATAGGCGACGATGTTCCAGTTGATGTCGAAGCCGGTGATCTTCTCCAGCGCCAGCTGGTAGGCCATCGAGTTCGCCTTGTTGGCGCGCGCCACCTTGGCCGGGTCCTGCGAGGACAAGAGCGACGGGTCCTCGCCGCGCACCGCAAGCCGCGCCGCATTGTTGGAGAAGGCTTTCGCCATGCCTTCGTAAAGCCAGCCGGCGGCGCGATCGAAGCCGGCGTCGGCGCCGTAGCGGAAGCGTGCCAGCGTGATCTCGTCGTCGTTGAAGATCGGCGTCACCAGCCCGGCGCCGGCCTTGTAGGCATGCTCGACGATGCGCCGGGTGAGCGGCAGCGCCGCGATCGACGAGGTCAGCACCAGATCCTGTCCGGCCTGCAGCTGCAGCCCGACCTTGACCGCGACCTCCGCCAGCCTGTCGAGCTTCACCGGGTCGATCGTTGCTGAGACGCCGCGCGAATGTGTGGTCATGATCCTGCCTGCCGTATGTTGGGGTCTGGCCCATACATAGACCGGCAAGGTTGGCCTTTCCACCGCGATCGACTGGGCCTGTGTTTCAGGCGGCGCTGTCGAGCGCCCGGAACTGCGCCATCGTCGCCTCGATCTCCTCGCGAATCCAGGCCTTGAAATCGCGCACCTTGCGGCTCTCGCTTTTTGTTGCCGACGTGACCAGCCAGTAGCCCAGCCCGCTCTCGGCCCGCACGCCGAAGGGCGCCACCAGCCGGCCGTCGGCCAGCGCATCGGCGGTCAGCAATTGCCAGGCGAGCATCACGCCGTGGCCGGCGATTGCCGATTCCAGGCACAGCATCGGGTCGGTGAAGCGTGCGCCTTTTTGGAAAGTGACCGGCTCGACGCCTGCCGCCTCGAACCAGCTGTCCCAGCTGATCATCGCCCGCTCGTCGGTGATGGCGCAGGTCTGCGCCAGGTCCTCGATCGACTTCAGCTTGGCCGCGATCGAGGGCGCGCAGACCGGAAATACCTCTTGCGCGAGCAGCAGCTCAGCCCGGCCGCCCGGCCATTTGCCGTCGCCCAGCCGGATGGCGATGTCGATGTCGGAATGGTCGAGGTCGGCGATCCGAGCGGAAGCGTCGATGCGCAGCAGCACGTTCGGGTGGCGGGCGAAATGCCGCGACAGCCTTGGCAGCAGCCATTTCGAGGCGAAGGCCGGCGCCACCGATACCACCAGCGTGCATTCGGTTGCCTCATCGGCCAGCGCCACCGCTTGCACGAGCTCGCGGAAGCCGGCGCTGAGCCGCGCCGTGAACACAGTGCCGAATTCCGTCAGCACCAGTCCTGCAGGCGTCCGCTCGAACAGCGCCTGCCCCAGTTGTTTTTCCGCGCGCTTGATCTGCTGGCTGACGGCGCTGACCGAGACGTTGAGCTCGGCCGCCGCAGCGGCGAGCGATCCAAGGCGGGCAACGGTTTCGACGGCGCGCAGGCCGTTGAGGTGGACGCGATTCAGCATAGCCATTCAGTTTTTCTAAACAGGTGGGGCCGAAATCTCAATTGAAACCCGGCAAGGAAGGGCAGATTTTAGCGAGAGAAGGCCAGACCGTGGAGGCAATCCGATGAAGATTTTATCCTTCCTGAAGGGGCTTTCCGGTGCCGAGCCAAGACAAGCTCGGCAGGACGACGACGAGATTGCCCGCTGGATCGTCGACCCGCTGTCGCATCCGGTGCTCGACACCATGTCGGAGCGCGAGCTCGGCGACATGCCGTTCCGACTGACGGCCGGCCGCACGGTGTACGAGACAGCTTGCCGCTGAAGGCGGCCCGACCGAACTGGCCCAAGGCAACCGCATTGTTTCGCCTGCGCACACACCTATGTTGCGCTGCAATGAACGCCGCCTCGCCATCCCCTTTGCGTCTTGTTTTCGCCGGCATGGTCGCGCTTGCCGTCGCCATGGGCATCGGCCGCTTCGTCTACACGCCGATCCTGCCCGGCATGATGGAGGAGCTGCATCTGACGCCGGCCGATGCCGGCTGGATCGCCTCCGCCAACTATCTCGGCTACCTCATCGGCGCGCTTGCCGCGGCAGGCGGCTGGGCGCACGGCCGCGAGCGCCTGCTGATGTTTTCCAGCCTCGCCGCCAGCGCCGTACTTGCGGGCCTGATGGGCCTCAATGAGACGATGGGGGCATTCATCGTCATCCGCTTCCTCGCCGGCCTCGTCAGCGCTTTCGTCATGGTGTTCATGTCGTCGATCGTCTTCAGCCACCTCGCCGAAGCCGGCCGCAACGACCTGCAGGCACTGCATTTCGGCGGCGTCGGCTTAGGGATCGCGGCATCCTCGGCACTGTTGGCCATTCTCGTTACCTCCCATGCCGGTTGGTCTGCGGGCTGGCTGTGGTCGGGAGCGATTTCCGCTGTCGGCTTGGCCGCCGTCGCCTGGCTCACCGGCTCCGCCATGCCTGCCAACGGCGACGACGGGCCTGAGCCGGCCTTGCCGAAGAACAGATCGCTGACGAAGATGATTCTTGCCTACGGGCTCTTCGGCTTCGGCTATGTGGTGACCGCGACCTTCCTGGTTGCCATCGTGCGCCAGGGCGGCGGCGGGCGCGTCTTCGAGGCCGCGGTCTGGATGGTCACCGGACTTGCCGGTCTTCCGGCGACCTGGTTCTGGCAGAAGGCCGCCGGCAGGATTGGGCTCTACGCGGCTTACGCCGTGAGCTGCCTGGTCGAGGTGGTCGGCGTCACCGCCAGCGTCGTCATCAAAGGGTCCGCCGGACCGCTGCTCGCCGGCATCCTGCTCGGCGGCACCTTCATCGCCATCACAGCGCTCGGCCTGCAGGCGGGCAGGAAGCTTGCGCCACAGGCGCCGCGCCGCATCTTCGCGGTGATGACCGCCGCCTTCGGCCTCGGCCAGATCGTCGGCCCGGTCGCCGCCGGCCTACTCGCGCAGGCGTCGGGCAATTACGTGCTTGCCTCGGCCATGGCAGCTGCCGCTCTGCTGGTTTCCGGCGTCATTGCCTGGACGGCGGCGCCAAAATCGCCATGATTATGGTCTTGCTCGGTGCCGGGCATCGGGCAGGGCATTTTCTTTCCCACTAATGTGTGAATTTATGCCCGCCGAACAGCAACGCCGCTGATTTGCGGTCAGACCGAGGAAACCCGCCACAGTGTTCGTATCCTTCTTCCCGCAGCCGAAGCTTTTCTTCACCTCGGCGATCCTTTGGAGCGCGGTCATGGTCGCCGTGTGGTTTCTGGGCGGTGAGCAGATTGGGGCTCTGATCGGTTTACCTCCCGCCGCTGCCGACGCAGCGCCCATCATCGGCGTATCAGTGTTCTTGTCGCCTCCATTCCTCTGGTTCTACATCTACTTTACGCTTGGCGTGCTGGCCTTTTATGCCTTCTGGCAACTTTATGCCCCACACCAGTGGGCGGGTTGGTCGATCCTCGGCAGTTCGCTGATCCTCTTCACAACCTATTTTCAGGTGCAGGTCAGTGTTGCGATCAACGCTTGGTACGGGCCGTTCTGGGACCTTATTCAGGGAATCGTCAGCAAAAGCGTGAAGGCCACGGAAAGTGATGTTTACGCACAAATAATAACGTTCCTCGGTATCGCTCTTGTGGCCGTTACCGTGCTTGTTTTGACGAACTTCTTTGTCAGCCACTGGGTGTTTCGTTGGCGCACGGCGATGAACGACTACTACATGTCGCATTGGCCTAGATTGCGCCAGATCGAGGGCGCCGCCCAGCGCGTGCAGGAAGACACAATGCGGTTCTCCCGGATCATGGAAGATCTCGGCACGAGCTTCGTCGATTCGATAATGACGCTGATAGCCTTCATGCCGATTTTGCTCGGCTATTCCAAGCATATCACGGTGTTACCATTCGTAGGTCAGGTTCCTCAGCCGCTTGTCCTGGCTGCAATCTTCTGGGCAATCTTCGGCACCGTGTGCATTGCCGCGGCAGGTGTGAAGCTTCCCGGTCTGCAGTTCCGTAATCAGCGGGTCGAAGCCGCCTATCGCAAGGAGCTTGTGTATGGCGAGGACCATGCCGACCGAGCCCAGCCGGTGACCACCGCCGAGCTGTTCGCCAATGTCCGCCACAACTATTTCCGGCTCTATTTCCACTACGTCTATTTCAATGTAGTCCGCTACCTTTACCTGCAGCTCAATACCGTCTTTCCTTACTTCCTGATGGTTCCTTCGCTGATAGCCGGAACGTTGACGCTGGGCCTCATCAACCAGATCAGTTCCGCCTTCTCGCAAGTGACGAGTTCCTTCCAATATCTCGTCAATTCCTGGTCGACGATTGTCGAGCTTCTGTCGGTCCACAAGCGCCTGCGTGCGTTCGAAGCTACAATCAAAGGCGCGCCGCTGCCGGACATCGACCAGCGTTATCTCGCCAAGCACGGCGCGGAGGATGCGGCCTGAACCAGACCAGACGATGGGCGGCTAGCCGCCCACGACTGCCTGCTTTTGATCGGAACGCTGCCGCGCGATATAGTCGCGGAAGCTGATGCATTCCACATCGGCTTTCACGCAGACCTCGTCGGCGAAGCGCTCGAGCGCGTTCCAGTAGGTGCCGCCGTTCATCTGCGTGAAGTGGAAGCCGAGCTCCAGCGGAAGGCGCTTGCCGTTGTATTGCACCTCGAAGGCGGCGCGGAACGCGTGATAGGCGCGGTCGGCGAATTCGGCCGCCCTGGCCGGCTCCTCGAATCCGCTCGAATGGCGGACATAGAGATTGTAGTCCATGGCGACCACCGGTTTCGATTTCGGCCCTTCCGGGATCAGCGGCAATGCAAAATGCGTGACGCCGTTCTTCGTCGGCGGCAGGGCAGGGCCGTTCGAGACACCGCTCGCGTCGTATTGGAAGCCGGCCTCGGGTAGCGCCTCATAGAGCGCCTTGTCGGTCGACAGATACGGCGCGCGAAAGCCGACTACGGTGTGCCGCGCGAAATCGCGCCAGCCGGCGGGCGCCGGCGAAATGCCGTTGATCGTATAGGCATTCTCGAGGATGCGCCGGAAGGCTGAGAACTCGGCCAGCCAGTCGGCCTTGCTCCAATCCTTGCCGTCGAAATGGCCGCAGGCATGGCTGCCAAGGTCATGGCCTTCGGCGACCGCGAGGCGGATCTGGTCCAGCCGGTCCGCCACTTCCTGCTTGGAGGCCGCAAAGCCGATATTCGATTTGCCGGCGCCCTTGCCGGGCGCGATGTACTCAGCGCGCGTTTCCGGCGAGAGCAGGAAGACGCAGGACAGAAAATAGGTGAAATGCGCGCCGGTGCGCTTTGCCAGCGCGCGGCTGCGTTCCCATTGCGAGATCTCGCGCGCGCTGTCGAAGGAGATGAGGACGATCTGCTTTGGCTTTGCCGGTATCGGCTCCGGCGATTTGGGCGGATCGGCGAAGGCTACGGATGTGGCAAGCGAGGCGAGACTGAACACGACGACGCGGAACGGATGTGGCACTGGCAACCTTAGGGAGCAATCTTCTGAGGATTGGAAAGCCGGCTATTGCCCAATTGTGGCATCGGTGCGTTACGGCGCTTGTCGAACCGCCTAAGCCTGTCCCGCCGATTTTCCGGCGATCCCCCTTCCATGCCGATAAAATTTCGCTAAAACGCGGGGCTCAAGAAGCGCCCCGTTCCGGGGCCGCAATGGTTTTTGATTGATGTCGGACGACAGTTTTATCCGCGAAGTCAACGAAGAGATGCGTCGCGCGCAGGCGCAGGCGCTGTGGGATCGTTTTGGTCCGGCCCTGCTTGCCGCCGCGATCCTGATCGTGGTGGCGACAGCCGGCATGGTCGGCTACCGCTATTGGGACGAGACCCGCGCCAACCGTTCGGGTGATGCCTTCTCGCAGGCGCTCAAGCTCGCCAATGACGGCAAGAACGACGAGGCGATTGCCGCCCTCGATCAGCTGGAAAAGGACGGCTACGGCGCTTATCCGCTGCTCGCCCGCATGCGCGCCGCGACCGTCAAGGCCGACAAGGGCGACGTCGACGCCGCCGTCAAGGATTTCGACGAGGTCGCCGCCGACAGCGCCATCCCCGCCGGCATCCGCGACATGGCGCGGCTGAGGGCGGCGCTGCTGCTTGTCGACCACGGCTCCTTCGCCGATGTCTCCAGCCGTGTCGAGGCGCTGACCGCCGACACCAACCCGCTGCGCCATTCCGCGCGCGAGGCGCTCGGCCTTGCCGCCTGGAAGGAAGGCAAGTCGGCGGATGCGCTGAAACTGTTCGACCAGATCGCTTCGGATGAGGGCGCCCCGCGCAATTCGCGCCAGCGGGCGCAGCTGATGTCCGAACTGATCCGCGGGTCGGGCAACGCTTCGTGACCTCGGATGGGCTTCAAAGTCGCCATCATCGGCCGGCCTAACGTCGGCAAATCGACTCTTTTCAATCGGCTGGTGGGAAAGAAGCTGGCGCTTGTCGACGACACGCCGGGCGTGACGCGTGACCGCCGCGTCCACGCCGCCAAGCTCTACGATCTTCACTTCGACGTCATCGACACCGCCGGTTTCGAGGATGCGGCAGCTTCGACGCTGCCCGGCCGCATGCGCCAGCAGACCGAGATCGCGATCCGCGAGGCCGACCTGATCTTCTTTATTGTCGACGCCAAGTCGGGCCTGATGCCAGACGACCGGACCTTCGCCGAGGTGGTGCGCAAATCCGGCAAGCCGGTCGTGCTGGTCGCCAACAAGGCGGAGGCCCGAGGCGCGCAAGGCGGCATGTTGGAGGCCTGGGAACTCGGACTCGGCGAGCCGATCCCTGTCTCGGCCGAACACGGCCAGGGCATGCCCGACCTGCGCGACGCAGTGATCGCCGCGCTCGGCGAGGAGCGCGCCTTTGGCGAGGACGAGGAAGCGAGCGATGAGATCGCCGTCAGCGAAGTGCTGATCGGCGAGGACATCGCCGACCCCGACGCCGAGCCCGCCTATGACGATACCAAGCCGCTGCGCATTGCCGTCGTCGGCCGCCCCAATGCCGGCAAGTCGACGCTGATCAACGCGCTTATCGGCGAGGAGCGGCTGCTGACTGGTCCGGAAGCCGGCATCACCCGCGACTCCATTTCGGTCGACTGGGACTGGCGCGGCCGCCGGATAAAACTGTTCGACACGGCCGGCATGCGGCGCAAGTCGAAGGTGCAGGAAAAGCTGGAAAAGCTGTCGGTGCAGGACGGGTTGCGTGCCATCCGCTTCGCCGAGATCGTCATCATCGTGCTCGACGCCACCATTCCCTTCGAGAAGCAGGACCTGCAGATCGCCGACCTCATCATCCGCGAGGGGCGTGCGCCGGTGATCGCCTTCAACAAATGGGACCTGATCGACAACCCGCAGGAGCTTCTGGCCGAGCTGCGCGAGAAGACCGAGCGGCTTCTTCCCCAGGTGCGCGGCATCCAGGCGGTGACGGTCTCTGCCGAGACCGGCCGCGGCCTCGACCGGCTGATGGACGCCGTCATCAAGACGCACAAGGTCTGGAACAGCCGCGTCTCCACCGGCAAGCTCAACCGCTGGCTGGAAGGCATCCTCGCGCATCATCCGCCGCCCGCCGTCGCCGGCCGTCGGCTGAAGATCAAATATGTCACGCAGGCCAAGACCCGCCCGCCGGGCTTCGTCGTGTCCTGCTCGCGGCCCGACGTGATGCCGCAGTCCTATGTCCGCTACCTTTCGAACAGCCTGCGCGAGGCTTTCGACATGCCGGGCGTGCCGATCCGCATGGCGCTGCGCACCTCGGACAATCCTTTCGCCGGCCGGGCTAAGAAGCGCTGAGGCCGAGAAAACGGCAGCAAACCCATTCGGTCGTCATCCTTGGGCGCAGCGACGCGGAGCGGAGCGAAGACCCAAGGATCCTGTGACGTCGAAGCCGCCGCTACGGTGCAGAATTCTGCTCCGCCGCGCACCTCGGCGAACGTTACGGCAGGAACCCAGGGTCTCCGCGACGGAGCTTAGCTCCTGCTTCGCCCTGGGATGACGAAGTCGATAGGCTGCGGCTAAGAGACTAAGCGACGGCTTTCAGATTCCCTTTCGTCTCGGCACTCTCAGGCAGCGCCTCGAAAGCCGACTGCAGCAGGATGTCGGCCAGCCGCGCCGCGACCGGATCAAGCTCGGCATCCCTCTGATGCAGATGCAGCGCCATCTTCGGCAGCGCCGGCAGTCCGAGCGCTCCGGGCGCGAGCGCCCTGACACTGGCGGGCAGGCCGATATCGGTGCGGATCGTCAGCCCAAGGCCGGCCGCGACTGCTGCCCAGATGCCGCCGAGGCTCGGGCTCGAGAAAGCCATGCGCCAGGCAAGGCCGGCGCGGTCGAGCGTCTCGGTCGCCACTGTGCGCAGCAGGCAGGGCGCCTCGAACACCACCAGCGGCAGCGCTTCACCATTGTGGCCGGCCACCATCGGCTTCGCCGGGCCGATCCAGCGCGCCTGCACGTCGGCGATATGCCGGCTATAGGGCAGCGTCGTGCCGTCGTGCCAGGCGAGCGCGATGTCCAGGTTGCCGGAAAGGACGCGCTCGGCAAGCTCATGGCTGCGCCCGATCCGCGCTTCGATCCGGACTTTTGGATGGGCGCGGGCAAAGCGGCCGAGCACTTCCGGCAGCACGGCCTCGCCGAAATCCTCCTGCAGGCCGAGCCGCACCCAGCCTTCCAGCTCGACATCGCGGATGGCGGAGGCCGCCTCGTCATTGAGCTCGATCAGGCGCCGCGCAAAGCCGAGCATCGTTTCGCCGGCTTCGGTCAGCGCCAGGCCGCGCCCGGCCCTGCGGAAGATCGGCGTCGCCGCCTGCTCCTCCAGTTTCTTCAACTGCGCGCTGACGGCTGAGGTCGAGCGGCCGAGCCGCTCGGCTGCCTTGGCGAAGCTGCCCAGCTCCATGCCGGTGACGAAAGTCCTGAGGATGTCGAGATCGAAGGTGACGCGTCGCATGTGACCGTCCTTGTTTTCAGGATTATTGGTCAAAAACTTCCTGATTTTTTGAACGAAGCTATGGCGCTACACCCGTTCCGTCAAGGCCGGTCGACCGGCGCAACGGGAATGGAATCATGTCAGCCATCGTCACCCGCAACGACTGCCAATCGCCTGCGAGCGGAAGCGCCACCGCCTCGGCCGGCCGGACCTTCGGACCCAACCATCGCTGGAAGGTGCTGGGCATCGGGGTCGCCGCCAATGCCGGCTTCTCCGCCACCTTCTCCGGCGTTCCGGCAACCGCGGTGGTGATGCGTCAGGGCTATCATCTCGGCAATGCCGAGCTCGGTCTGGCGCTCGGCCTTCTCGGCCTCGGCGTGGCGCTCAGCGAACTGCCCTGGGGCGTGCTCACCGACCGCTGGGGCGACCGCCGTGTGCTCCTGACTGGGCTCGGCGCGACGGCGGCATGGCTCTTCATCATGGCGATGCTCGTCGTGCCAACGAAAACAGCCGTTCCCGGCATCACGCTGCTTTCGGCAAGCCTGCTCGTTGCCGGCCTGCTCGGCGGCAGCGTCAATGGCTCCAGCGGTCGCGCCATCATGGGCTGGTTCGGCGAAGGCGAGCGCGGCTTTGCCATGAGCATCAGGCAGACGGCGGTGCCGCTCGGCGGCGGGCTCGGCGCGATGGTCCTGCCTTCGCTTGCCTTGGGCTTCGGCTTTGTCGCCGTTTTCGGCCTGCTTGCGGCGCTGTCCGCGCTCTCGGCCTTCTTCGCCTGGCGCTGGCTGCACGAGCCGCCGACGAGAGACGACATACGCGCCGCCGCGGCGAGTGGCCCGGGGCCGCTGCGCAACATCGAGGTCTGGCGCATCTCGACGGCGATCGGCCTGCTCTGCTTCCCGCAGGTGGCGGTGCTCACGTTCGCCTCCGTCTTCCTGCACGACTTCGCCGGCATGGGCACGTGGGTGACCAGTGCCAGCCTTGCCGCCGTCCAGACCGGCGCCATGGCGATGCGCGTCTGGAGCGGGCGCTTCACCGATCGCAACGGCAACCGCCGGGCGTTCCTGAGGCTCTGCAGCGCGCTGAGCGCTTTGGCCTTCCTGATGCTGTGGCTGCTGGTCATCGCGGCAGCAGCGCAGCCGGCGCTGATGATGCTCCTGCCAGTCATGGTGGTCGTGGCCGGCATCTGCGTCTCGGCCTGGCACGGTGTTGCCTATACCGAGCTTGCGACGCTCGCCGGCGCCGGCCATGTCGGCACCGCGCTCAGCCTCGCCAACACCCTTGTCTTCGTCGGCTTCTGCCTGGTCCCGATCGCCATTCCATGGCTGCTGCTCCTGTTCGCTTGGCCGGGCGTCTGGCTGGCGGCCGCGATCTGCGCGGCGATCGCATGGCCGATCTTCCTGCGAACGGCCTGATTCTTGGCCGGCTTTCCACAGGAGTGAGAAGCCGGCTTGCCTTCAACATGAAAAAAACACGATCGATGTCGTTAACCGCCCATCAAGGTTAATGCTTCATTGTGGCTCTCCGGGGTCAGTAGCGTTCTGGAGAGTTCCGTGCATCGACGCGTTTTAACGCGGCTCGTCGCCGCCGCCGTTGCGAAAAAACGTTCCTTTCTTCCGCCTCTGGTCGTTGGGCTCGGCATCTGGGTCGGGTTCCCTTCCGTCGTCGCCTACCAGGACATGGCAAGCCTCGTTTCCGGGCTTGAGTCGCCCAGCGCTCGCTGGAACGCCTATGTCGAAAAATCCGTCGCCGGCTCGGTGCACGCCGCCGAGATGCCGTTCGTCGATTCCGCCGCCACCGGCTCGATCTCAGGCTCCGGCGTGAAGCTGCCCGGTGTCGGCAAGGTATCGTTCCGCGGCAAGGGCAATGCCGCCGGCGCGACGCCCGATGAGGATCGCGTCGTGCGCGCCGACAAGAAGGGCCGTCTGGTCCAGGTCTCGCCGGTGGCGCCGCCGAAGAATTTCAGCGCCGGCTCGATCTTCCAGCGCACCTCCTCGCTGCTTCGCCCCGCCATGGACAGCGGCCTGAAGCTCACCTTCGCCAAGCCCGGCATCAAGGGCAAGGAAGTGCAGATCGCCCAAGCCTTCCATATCCGCGAGGACAAGACGCCGGACCCCGGCGTGCCGGCCGCGCTCGCCGCCCTCGTCAACAACGACAGGCCGGATATCCTCGCCACCGCCTACGCCCAGTCGGCGCCCGATTACGCCAAGGCCTCGCCCTTCGAGGCGCTGCTGCAGGACGATCCGAACGATGGCCGCTTCATCCCGCCAATGGGCAAGGGCGACCACTCGTGGATACAGAATCCGCTGCCCGCGGCCGTCTTCTCCAAACCCGAGCAGGAATGCCTCGCCAAGGGCATCTATTTCGAGGCGCGCAGCGAGCCGGTGCGTGGCCAGGCCGCGGTCGCGCAGGTGATCCTCAACCGCGTCCGCAACCCGGCCTATCCGAAGTCGATCTGCGGCGTCGTCTATCAGAACGACAACTGGTTCAACCGCTGCCAGTTCTCTTTCGCCTGCGACGGCAGGAAGAAGCGCATCGACGACCCGGTCGCCTACAAGACCGCCCAGGATGTCGCCATGGCGGTGACCGCCGGCAAGATCTTCATCCCCGAGGTCGGATCCTCGACGCACTACTACGCCAACTACGTCCATCCCGGCTGGGCGCGCGCCATGCAGCGCATGACCAGGATCGGCCTGCACATCTTCTATCGCACCTATGGCGGCGGCTGGAGCTGAGCCGTTTAAGCGAGGCCTCCCGCCGTGTTCTTCGCGCCCCTGCGCGCACACCGATCGACGCGGCTTGCTGCGCGGATTCGCACCGAGTCCTCGCGCGGGTGTGGCGGGCACGATGTCGCACCTGAATAAGTCATTGATTTAAAATAGAAAAATACATCGCTTCGAAGTTCGACCCGTGGCTTGACGGGCGCGGACCCTCTAACTATGTTGCCGGCGACTTTAGAAGCGGACGGACGGTGATCGTCTGCCCGGGCAGGGGGGTTGCGATGGCCAACAAAGACAGGCCAGACGGAACCGGAGAAACCGGCCGCGGCAGGCAGCCAGACGCCTCCATCCGCGACGACGAACTTGAGCGCCGCCGGCGCGAGCTTGAAGCATCGCTTGCATCAAGACGCACGGACCGGCTCGAGGGGAAAGACGAAGCGAAAGCTGCGACCGGTTACGGTCAGGCACTCAAGCTGTCCAGCGAGTTCATCGCCGGAGTGGTGGTTGGTGTCGGCTTGGGCTGGATCATCGACCGCTTGGCCGGAACCGCGCCTTGGGGTCTGATCGTCGGCCTGTTGCTGGGCTTTGGCGCCGGCATACTCAATGTCCTGCGTTCGGCGGGACTTGCACCGGAATTCGGCCGGGGCGGCAAGCCGCCCGAGCCGAAGGAGTGAAGTGAGGCGCCGAAAGGCGCGAGAGCGAACTTAAGAAGCCGGTTGCGGCTTTGACGGGGATAAAAAGTGGCTGCTGACAAGGTCGATCCGATCCACCAGTTCCAGATCCATCCGATCATCCCGATTCACATCGGAGGCTACGACGTCTCTTTCACCAATTCCGCTCTGTTCATGGTCGTGACGGTCATCGTCGCTTCTGCTTTCCTTTACATGAGCACCGCCAGCCGCGCCCTCATCCCGGGTCGCCTGCAGTCGGTGTCGGAAATGGCCTATGAATTCGTCGGCAACATGCTGCGCGACGCGGCGGGCAAGCAGGGCATGCAGTTCTTCCCGCTGGTGTTTTCGCTGTTCATGTTCGTGCTGGTCGCCAACCTCGTCGGCCTGTTCCCCTATTTCTTCACCGTCACCAGCCACATCATCGTCACCTTCACGCTGGCCGCGCTGGTCATCGGCACCGTCATCGTCTACGGCTTCGCCAAACACGGCCTCGGCTTCCTCAAGCTGTTCGTGCCGCATGGCGTGCCCGGCTACCTCCTGCCGCTGGTGGTGGCGATCGAAATCATTTCCTTCGTTTCTCGTCCCGTCAGCCTCTCGGTTCGTCTTTTCGCCAACATGCTGGCCGGCCACATCACGCTGAAGGTGTTTTCGGGCTTCGTCGTCAGCCTCAGCGCGCTGGGCGCCGTCGGCATCGCCGGCTCGGTTCTGCCGCTCGCCATGGCGGTCGCGCTGACGGCGCTGGAGCTGCTGGTCGCCTTCCTGCAGGCCTATGTCTTCGCGGTGCTGACCTGCATGTATCTGAACGACGCTCTGCACCCGAGCCACTGATCGATTTTCACCGGCGCCCCGGCGCCAGCATACCCAACGTACCAACCGCAACGATTACGAAAAACCACAGGAGTTTTGAAATGGACGCAACTGCAGCAGCTGCTATCGGCGCTGGTATCGCCTGCATCGGCATGGGCGGCGCGGGCATCGGCCTCGGCAACATCTTCGGCAACTACCTCTCGGGCGCGCTCCGCAACCCGTCGGCTGCTGATGGCCAGTTCGGCCGCCTGATCTTCGGCTTCGCCGTGACCGAAGCTCTGGGCATCTTCTCGCTCCTCATCGCGCTGCTGCTGGTCTTCAAGTAAGAAGCGTGCGCTGACGAAAGGGGCCGCATGGTGCGGCCCCGCCGTATGGACAGGGGAATGAGATGTTCGTGACATCTGCCTTTGCGCAAGAATCCGCGCCGGCCGCGGCCGAAGGCGAGACGCATGCGGGCACCGCCGTGCCTGCCGAAGAGCATGGCACGTTCCCGCCGTTCAATGCCGCGACCTTCCCGTCGCAGATCCTGTGGCTCGTCATCACCTTCGGGCTCTTCTATCTGTTCCTGAAGCGGGTTGTGATGCCGCGCGTCGGCGGTATCATCGATGTCCGCAACGATCGCATCACCCAGGATCTCGACCACGCCGCGAGGCTGAAGGGCGAGGCCGATGCCGCCGTTGCCGCCTATGAGCAGGAGCTGGCGGAAGCCAAGTCGCGCGCCAACGCGATCGGCCAGCAGGCGAGCGAGGCCGCCAAGAGCGAAGCCGAAAGCACGCGCAAGAAGCTCGAGGCGGAACTCGACAAGAAGCTCGGCGAGGCCGAGGCGAGCATCGCCTCGATCAAGGCCAAGGCGATGAAGGAAGTCGGCACGATCGCCGAGGACACCACGTCGGCCATCGTCGAGGCGCTGGTCGGCGGCAAGACCGACAAGGCCGAGATTGCGGCCGCGGTCAGATCCGCGACCCGGTGAGGAGGGCATCATGGACGCCACATCACTCGCAACGCTCTGGGCAACCATTGCCCTGATCATCTTCCTCGGCGCCGTCATCTATCTGAAGGTGCCGGGCATGCTCGCCAAGTCGCTCGACGCCCGCGCGGCCAAGATCGCCAGCGAGCTCGAGGAAGCGCGCCGCCTGCGCGAGGAGGCCCAGCAGCTGCTCGGCCAGTATCAGCAGAAGCGCAAGGAAGCCGAGAAGGAGGCTGCCGACATCGTCGCCGCCGCCAAGCGCGAGGCCGAGCTGCTTGCTTCCGAGGCGCACAAGAAGACCGAGGACTATGTCGCCCGGCGCACCGCGCTTGCCGAGCAGAAGATCAGCCAGGCCGAGCGCGAAGCGATCGGCGAGGTGCGCGCCAGCGCCGTCGACATTGCCGTCGAAGCTGCCCGCGCGCTGCTTGCCGCCAAGGTCGATGCCAAGGCCGGTGCCGATCTGTTCAAGTCTGCGCTGCAGGACATGAAGGCCAAGCTGAACTGACGCGTTTCGCGGTCAGGGAATCGAAAAGCCGCCTGGGCAACCCGGCGGCTTTTTTGTTGTGGCGCGGAAGCTGCCAATCTCCCCCCTTGTGGGAGAGATGCCGGGCAGGGCAGAGGGGGCGCAAAGGATCGTCGGCGTCTCATCTTATGCGCTGGGTCGGGTGCAGATAGTCCAAGGAGTTCGCGGAATTGGCTGATAGGCTGGAGGGACAGCGCCTCCCTCTGTCCTGCCCGTCTTCCGCAGCAGCTGCGGAGGGTGGACCGGACATCTCCCCCACAAGGGGGGAGATCAGCAGCGTCGCCGTCGCTCACTCCAGCCCGGCGAAGCTCTCTTCTTCTTCGACCACCTCAACCCCACCCAGCCGGAACGGTGCGAACGACGCCCGGTGCAGCCGTGCCACCGGGCCATGCGCCTCGATCGCGGTCCGGTGGCGGACCGTCGCATAGCCCATGTGCACCTCGAAGCCGTAATGCTCATGATGGCCACCGCAGCAGCACATCATGCGGTCGCGCATCACCTTGGCGACGATCGAGGCGGCGGCGATCGATTGCGAGCGCTGGTCGCCCTTGATCAGCGCGCGGCCCTCGCAGGTGAGCCCAGGCGGCACGTCGCGGCCGTCGGCTAAAGCCAGCTTCGGCTGCAGCGACAGGCCGGCCGCGGCGCGGCGCATCGCTTCTAGGCTGGCTTTCAAAATATTGCTGTTGTCGATGCCTTCGGCGCTGATGGACGCCATCGAGACGCTGAGCGCCGAACCGAGGATCTTGAGGAACAGCGCCTCGCGCTGCAGATGCGTGAGGCGCTTGGAATCGTCCAGACCTTCCGGAATGTTGGCCGGGTCGAGCACTACGGCCGCGGCCACCACGGGACCGGCGAGCGGACCGCGGCCCGCCTCATCCATGCCCGCGACAGGCCAAAGCCCTTCCGCGATCGCCTTCGTTTCGATGGAGAAGTCGGGCTTCTCGACCATTTCAAAGAGAAACGGAGAATCGGAACGCGCGCGAGCCATGGTGCGGCGAGGTTCGCATCGGCTCCGATTCTCCGCAAGTCCCTCCGGGTCGGGTGGGGCGCCGGACCGGGAGGGCACCGTCTCACGGCCGGGGGACAAGGGCCGGACGGGATTCTTGAGCAATTCCAGGAAAAATGCGCAGCGGTTTTCCGTTAGGAATTGCGTAAAAACAAATACTTAGCGGGCTGCAATCCGGGCGGAAAACTCGCGTCTCCCGAATTGCCTGGCGCCGGCCTTTCGCGGCCGGCGCCGTCTTCACAGCAGCATCAGCTGCTCGCCGGCGCCGGACCCTGCGACGAATTGGTCCGTCCGAAGCTGTCGCCGCTCCATGTTGAGCCCGAGCCGCTTGGCCGCGATCTCGAAGCGCCGGCCGATCTGCCAGGCATAGGGCCCGGCGCCCTTCATGCGCTTGCCCCATTCTGAATCGTAATCCTTGCCGTCGCGCATCGAGCGGATCAGCGACATCACGTGCCGGTAGCGGTCCGGATAATGCCGCAAGAGCCAGTCCTTGAAGATCGGCGCCACCTCGAGCGGCAGGCGCAGAACGACATACCCGGCTTCGCGGGCGCCGGCCGCGCGCGCCGAATCGAGGATGCGCTCCAGTTCCGGGTCGTTGAGGCCGGGAACGATCGGCGCCACCATCACCGAGGTGGGAACGCCGGCATCCGAAAGCTGCCTTATCGCCTCCAGCCGCTTCGTCGGCGTCGACGCGCGCGGTTCCATGGTGCGCGCCAGCATGCGGTCCAGCGTCGTCACCGACAGCGCCACTTTGGCCAGGCCGCGTTCGGCCATGCGCGACAGGATGTCGATGTCGCGCGTCACCAGCGCCGACTTGGTGACGATGCCGACCGGATGGCCGCGCGCCTCCAGCACCTCCAGGATCTCGCGCATGATCCGGTATTGCTTCTCGATCGGCTGGTAGGGATCTGTGTTGGTGCCGATGGCGATGGTGCGCGGCTGGTAGCCGGGCTTCGACAATTCCCTGTCGAGCATGCGCGCCGCATCAGGCTTGGCGAAGAGCTTCGATTCGAAATCGAGCCCCGCCGACAGGCCCATGAAGGCATGCGTCGGCCTGGCGAAGCAGTAGACGCAGCCATGCTCGCAGCCTCGATAGGGATTGATCGAACGGTCGAATGAGATGTCCGGCGATTCGTTGCGCGTGATGATGGTGCGCGGCTTTTCGACCTGCACCTCGGTCTTGAAGGGCGGCAGCTCCTCCAGCGAGTTCCAGCCGTCGTCGAAAACATGCCGGCTGACCGGCTCGAACCGGCCGGACGGATTGATGCCGGCCGAGCGTCCGCGATTGCGGTCCGGCCGCACACGCATGCCGCTCTGTTCTATCATTGCGTTTGCCATTTCGGCCCTGCCTGCTCCGAAGGCGGCAATGTCGGCACGCACGATCTGTTCCATTTTCGCCCTCTCCCAAGGACTGTCGGCAGGCTGTCGAATCGTTCTGCTCATGAAACTATTCCTATTTTGCCGATGAGAACAAAGCAAGAACTTTTTGAGCCGCGATGCGCAACTGGCGCAGCGCCCGGCTTTCCGCTATTCGGCTGAAATGCTCAGCGTTCTCATCGAAACCCGCAACGACGAAGAAGGCCTTGCCCGCACGCTCGCCTCGCTGATCGGCGGCGCGGTCGAAGGCGTCGTGCGCGACGTCATCGTCTGCGATGCCGGTTCGACCGACCAGACGCATCGTGTCGCCGAGCACGCCGGCTGCCATTATCTGGCCGGCGGCATCGCAGCCGGCATCGGCCAGGCCAAGGGCGATTGGCTGCTGCTGCTCGAGCCCGGCGCTCGGCTGGCCGAAGGCTGGATCGAAGAGGTGGTGGCGCATACGGCAAGGCAAACCATGCCGGCGCGTTTTTCACGCGCCCGCGCCAATCGCACGCCCTTCCTGGCCCGGGTCTTTTCAGGCAACCGGGCGCTGGCCGAAGGCCTGGTCATCAGCAAGCGGCAGGCCTCGGCCCTCGCGAAAAACGCGCGCAGCGCCGAAGCCTTGGCGCGCGGCCTGGCCAGCAGAAGGCTGAATGCCGAAATCTGGGTGGCGCCGCCGAAGTGACGCCTAGCAAGGGAGGAAAAGCAGGGCGGCGAGTTTCAGTACTAACTTTATTGTGCGTTGCACAAAATCGAAGGTGAGGCTAGCATCCTCCTCACGCGGGACGATCGGGATTGGGTAATGCCGAAGCGGTAGGCGGCTGTCGCTTCGTCGAACTCCAAAGCATATGAGGACCCGATGAATCTTGCTCCCCCAGACAATTCCGGCGCGGCCAGCCTGGAGGCTATCGCCCGCGACGGCAGCCTGTTCAAGCGCATCGCCGTGCGCATCCCGACCTATCTGACGGACCTTCGCGAAAACCCGGCCTGGCTGCCGATGTTCGTACTGGCGCGCACCATGCCGGGGCGCCGCATGCACTGGCTGGGCGCCAAGCGAGCCCGTCCGCGCGATGATGCGGGAAACACGATGTTCACCGGCATCGAGCGCGAAGCGGTGGTCGAGGCCTTGCGCTCCGACGGGTTGTTTTCGGGCTTCATGCTGCCGCGGGAGATCCAAGAGGAGATCGCCGCTTTCGCGCAGCGCACGCCCTGTTTCGGCAATTTCGACCGCCGTCTCGAATTCATGCCGGGCGAGCATGACGAGGCGGAAAAGCGGTTCGGCCGCTCGCTGCTCAGTGGCCACTATTTCGAGCGCATCCTGGACTGCAAGGCGGCCCTTGCCATCCAGAAGGACCCGCTGCTTCTCGACGTCGCCCGGCACTATCTCGGCGGCCAGGCCAAACTGATCACGACGCGCGTCTGGTGGAGCTTCCCGACCGGCAAGGCATCAGATGCCGACAAGAACCTCGCCTCGCTCGGCAAATATCATTTCGACCTCGACGACTGGCGCATGCTGAAGTTCTTCTTCTATCCGAAGCCCTGCGATGCCGGCACCGGCCCGCATGTCTATATCCGCGGCAGCCACAGGCGGCGCGCGCTCAAGCACCAGCTGACGCTTCTGGTCGGCCACCCTGCCGAAGACGTGCTGGACGTCTACGGCCCGGAAAGCCCTGTGACGCTGACCGGCGAGGCGGGCCTCGGCTTCGTCGAGGATCCGTTCGGCTTCCATATGGGCACAGTGCCGGCGCACACGCCGCGGCTGATGATGGAGATCGGCTTCGGCGTCTCGCGCCCGTCACGTCGTCGCTTCCACGGCGAACCTGTCATCCGCTGAGCCGGACCTGGCCGGTCAAATCCCCTCAATCTCGACCGGCATCCATGCGGCGCGGCGCCTCGCCAGGCGCTGCTCGCGGCTTTCGGCGTCGTAGCGGACCGGGATCGGCTCGCGGCAGAATTGCTCGCGGTCGTCGAGCGCGCTGACGATGACGATCGCCCTGGCGTCATCGCCGCCTCCGGCAATCGCCGCGACATAGACGCCGCATTCGCGGCACAGAAGATAGTCGGCCGTGCGCAGGCCGAAACGGTAGATTTGCAGCTTTGCCCGGTTTTCGACCGATATGCTCAGCCTGCCGTTCGGATCGGCAGCCGCCCGCGATCCATGCCGGGTACAGAACGAGCACTGGCAGGCGCGGATTTCCAGTCCGGCAGGATCGAGCGCGCTGGAGAAACTCAGGCGGATGTTGCCGCAATGGCATCCGCCGCTGTGAACGGTCATGGCACTGTCCCTTGTTCCTCGCACAAGGTACTTCGCTCGCATCGGCTTCGGAATGGTGCCTCGAAGGCGGGAGCGCCATTCCACCTGCAAACCGGATGCCGATCGGTGCTTTGCCTGCGGTTTACGAGGCAGGCTTGCCGCCGCGCCGCAGATGCTCGTCGAGGCGCGGCATGATTTCCACGAAGTTGCAGGGCATGTGCCGGTAGTCGAGCTGCGGCTTGAGGATGCCGTCCCAGGCGTCCTTGCAGGCGCCGGGCGAGCCCGGCAGCACGAAGACGAAGGTGGCGTTGACGACGCCGCCTGTCGCCCGGCTCTGGATCGTCGAGGTGCCGATCTTGTCGTAGGAAATGCGGTGGAAGACTTCCGAAAACCCATCCATGCGCTTTTCGAAGATCGGCTCTAGCGCTTCCGGCGTCACGTCACGGCCGGTGAAGCCGGTGCCGCCGGTGGTGATGACGACATCCACCGCTTCGTCCTTCGACCAACCGAGCACTCTTTCGCGGATCATTTCCCGATCATCGGTGACGATGTCGCGGGCGGCCAATATGTGGCCTGCCTCCGCGATGCGTTCGGCCAGCGTCTGACCCGACTTGTCATCGGCGAGGCTGCGCGTGTCGGAAACCGTCAGCACCGCGATGCGCACTGGAATGAAAGGCCGGCTCTCGTCGATCCTGGCCATCAGTCAGCCTCCATGCTACGCGTCGCGGCGACGAACCAGCCGGGATGGCGAGCGCGGATCTCGATTGCCGCGCGCTTGGCGAAATTGCCGGTTTCGAATAGGCCGAAGCAGGTGGCGCCGGAGCCGGACATGCGGGCAAAAGCGGCGCCTGCTTTTTTGAGCGCCTTGAGCGCTTCGCCGATGCCGGGCTGGATCGAACGGGCAGCGTCTTCCAGATCGTTGCGCGTCATCTCCAGCCAATTACGGACACCGTGGAAATCGAGGCTTCGCGGCAGGCCCGGCAGCGCCTCATTTTCGCGCCGGGAAAGCGCCTTGAAGACTTCCGGCGTCGAGACTGCGACGCCCGGGTTGACCAGAACCAGCGCCAGCGCCGGAAATTCCGTTAGCGGCGACAATTCATCGCCGATGCCGCGCGCGATCAGCGGCTTGGCCTTGAGGCACATCGGCAGGTCGGCGCCGAGCGAAAGCCCAATCCGCGCCAGTCCAGCTTCGTCGATATCGAGCTCCCAGAGGCGCGCGAGACCGTTAAGCGCGGCCGCCGCGTCGCTCGAGCCGCCGCCGACGCCGGAAGCGATCGGCAGGTTCTTCTCCAGCCGGATGGCGACGGGCGGTGTCTGCCGCGCGCCGGCTTCCCGCCGCAAGGCTTCGCGCGCCTTTACCACCAGATTGTCGCCGCTGACCGGCACGCCCCCGGCGAACGGGCCTGACACCGAGAACGCATCGCGCTCCGCCGGCCCGATCTGCAGCCGGTCGCCAAAGCGGGCGAAGACGGCAAGGCTGTCGAGCAAATGATAGCCGTCCGCGCGCCGGCCGGTGACATGCAGCGCCAGATTGATCTTGGCAGGCGCAAGCCATGTCCGGGACTTGGCCTCGGGCTCCAGAATGTCGGCTGCTGACGAGATGGCTTCAGTCCTTGGCGAGACGGTATTCGCCGGTCTTCGGATCCTTGACCAGCGTGCCCATCGTGCCGTTGGCCGCCTGCTTCTCGGTGCGCCGGATCTTGGCCGTCACACGCTCGGCCTCACGCACGAAAGCGCGGTAGCCGAAATAAGCGGCGGCGCCGACGGCAGCGAAGAAAATGATCTGCGGCATCCCAAAACTCCTCCCGCGATTGCGCGGCAAGGCCGGCCGGACAGGTCGGTCAAGCCATTATGCTAGACGCTTTCATGGCTTTTTCAAAGCCCGAAGCGCGCCCACAGTGCGCGCTCTTCCGCCGCATCGATGATACCGTTCGCGGCGGCTGCGGCGATATCCGGCGCCGAAAAGCGCGAGCCGAACAGGCCGAAACGGCCGAAAAGCCCGCGCGGCGCGGTGATCAGCTTGAGCTGCGTCTTTTCGCCGAAACGGGTCTTGAGCACGCTGCGCATGTCGCCCAGGGCATCGACCAGACCGAGCTCCAGGCCCTTCTTGGCGGTCCAGAACAGGCCGGTGAACAGGTCCGGATCGTCCTTGAGTTTGGTGCCGCGCCGCTCTTTCACGAGATCGATGAAGGTCTCGTGCACCTCGAGCTGCAGCGCCTTCAGCCGCTCGACGTCTTCCTTCTTCTCCGGCTTGAATGGGTCGAGCACGGCCTTGTTCTGGCCGGCGGTATGGACGCGCCGCTCGACGCCGATCTTCTTCAACAGGTCCGGGAAACCGAAGGAGGCCGAGACGACGCCGATCGAGCCGACGATCGAGGAGGGGTCGGCGAAGATCTCGTCGCCGGCGATCGCGATCATGTAGCCGCCGGAAGCCGCCACGTCCTCGACGAAGACCAGCACCTTCTTGTTCTTCTCTGACGCCAGGTCGCGGATGCGCTTGAAGATCAGCCTCGACTGCACCGGCGAGCCGCCCGGCGAGTTGATCGAGATGGCAATCGCGGGCGCGTCGAAGGCGAATGCCTTTTCGATGACGCCGGCCGTCGAGGCGAGCGACAGGCTCGGCCGGAACTGGCCGCCGCCCGGCAGGATGGTGCCATGCAGCCGGATGACGGGAATGGTGACGACTGTCGAGCGCCAGGATTTCGGCAGCAGGCGGTTGAAGAAGCGTTTCACGAAAGCTTGTCTCCGGAAGAGGTGCAAAGAGCAAGGCGAGACCTCGTCCCTGCTCCCGGCATGTAGGAATTCGCCGGCCAACGGCAATGCCGCATTGCCGGCCTCTGATCAATCGCCGAACAGCGACGCCAGCCCGTTGTTGATCATCTCGGTCCGCTCCGCCGGCTCGTTGCCCGACGGTCCGTGCAAGGTGAGCGGCGGCCGGATCGACAGCTTGCCGCGCGCGCCGAGCACCGCCCTGACGACGATGCGGATCGCCGCCGCGTCCGGGCGCGGGTGGACGCACAGCATCTCGGCATCGCCGAAGCGGCCTTCGATCGCATCGAGGATGGCGACGAGCTGCTGCGGCCGGGCAATCACCGCCAGTCCGCCGCGCGGCTTGACGACGGCGGCAGCGCTTCTGATCCAGCGCTCGAACAGCCCGTCCTCCGTGACATGCGCCTCTCTGCGCAGCGCATCCGGCGTCGATCGATCCTCGACGGCGTTGAAGGGCGGGTTCATGATGACGAAGTCGAACGAATTGTCGGCAAGCCCGGCTTGGGCACGCGCCCGGCCGGCGAGCGTGACGTCGGCCGTCAGCGCCGAGGCGCGGTCGCCGAGATGCGCATTGCCGGGATGCGCAAGCGTGGCGGCGGCAAAGGCGGCCATCTCGGCGGAGCGTTCGACCAGCATGGCGCGCGCCTCAGGGCAGCGCGAAAGCACCGCGAGCGCGGCGGCGCCGGCGCCGGCGCCGAAATCGGCGAGCCGTCCGGAAAAGGCGGACGGGACGGCAGCGGCCAGCATCATGGCGTCCATGCCAGCGCGATGGCCTTGCCTCGGCTGCACCAGCCAGAAGCGCCCGCGATGGAAGGCATCGACCGTGTGGGCCGGCATGTCCGGGGCGAGGGCGGTCGACGCTGCCATTATTTCCGGCGAATCTCGTTCTCGATACCCGCATCCTTCAGGATGCGCCGCGCCGCATCGGCTTTGTCGGCATCGACCATGATGCGCCTGGGCAGGATGCCGATCGATCCGTCGAGCACGCTCATATTCTGATCGGCCACGAAACAGGCGATGCCGGCGTCACGCATCAGCGATTCGACGAAGGAGATGAGGACGGCGTCGTTGGTGCGGACGAGTTCAATCATGGAATGAAAATCGCAGGTTGCGGCGTTCATGTAAACGTCGAGACAATCCCGTGCCAGCCAAGCCGCGCCAATTCGCCTCTTGCGGTGCCCGGTTGTACCGACCTAGAGTCCGCCCGGGATCAGGGTGTTGTCGTGCGCGTCAACGAGACGGGAGTGATCGTGGTGGGAGTGGTTCTCAATATCGAAGGCAAGCGGGAACCCGCTTCGATCAAGGATCTCATCGATCTGACGGCAGCCGATATGGGGCGCGTCAATGAGCTGATCCTGTCCAAGGCCGGCTCCGACGTCGAGATGATCCCCGAGATCGCCAACCACCTGATCTCGTCCGGCGGCAAGCGGCTCAGGCCGATGCTGACGCTCGCCGCCGCCCAGATGTTCGGCTATGCGGGCGAAGGCCACGTCAAGCTCGCCACCGCGGTCGAGTTCATGCATACCGCGACGCTGCTGCACGACGATGTCGTCGACGAGAGCGCGCTTCGCCGCGGCAAGAAGACCGCGCGCATGATCTGGGGCAACCAGGCAAGCGTGCTGGTCGGCGATTTCCTGCTTGGCCAGGCTTTCCGCATGATGGTCGAGGTGGGCTCGCTTGAGGCCTTGGATATCCTGTCGAGCGCCGCCTCCATCATCGCTGAGGGCGAGGTGATGCAGCTTGCGGCCGCCAAGAATCTCGAGACCACCGAGGACGAGCATTTCGCCGTCATCAAGGCCAAGACCGCCGCCCTGTTCTCTGCCGCCGCCGAAGTCGGCCCGGTGATCGCGCTAGCCTCCCGCAACGACCGCGCGGCGCTGCGCTCCTACGGCATGAATCTCGGCCTCGCCTTCCAGCTGATCGACGACGCGCTGGACTATGGTGGTTCCAGCAAGGATCTCGGCAAAAATGTCGGCGACGATTTCCGCGAGGGCAAGGTGACGCTGCCGGTGATCCTCGCCTACCGGCGCGGCACCAAGGCCGAGCGCACCTTCTGGAAGCGCGCCATCGAGGACAACGTCGCCGACGACGCCGGGCTGGAAAAGGCGATCGGCCTGATGACCCGCCATGGAGCCATCGCCGACACGATCGGCCGCGCGCGCCACTTCGGCGAGATCGCCCGCGACGCGCTGGCGCCGCTGGAGGCGACGCCGCAGAAATCGGCGCTGATCGACGTCATCGATTTCTGCATCAGCCGCGTCAACTGAGCCCCTGCTAAGGCGCTGACCCGATTGTGAAATCGCGCCGGGATTGAAGCCCGACCGCAAAAAGGCCATGCTTTGTCAGGAAATGTTCGAGTCTGTGGGCGGTCCGCCGAAGGCGGGATCCCGTCTGGCTGAAAGGGATAAGATGCAGCAAAGACGCGCGCGCTGGCTGACGAGGCTGGCATTTTTGACGGGTGTGGCGCTTTCGGTGCTGCCTGCCCATGCCAAGGAAAACGCCCAACCGATCCAGATCACGTCCTTCTCGGGCGCCTATCTTGCCGCGCATATCGCCGAAAGCGACAACGATCTCGACAATGCCATCGCCTATTACAAGCAGGCGCTGGCCTTTGCTCCCAACGACACCGACCTGCAGCAGAGCCTGATGCTGGCGCTGGTCGCGCAAGGCCACTTCGAGGAATCGCTGGTCTATGCCGACAAGCTCAAGGAGGTGCCCGATGTCGAGCGCTTCTCGCGCCTGGCGCTTGCCGTCGATTCCTTCCACAAGAAGGACTACGCCAAGGCTCAGTACTGGCTGAAGCTGTCGCTCGAATCCGACCTCGACCGGCTGCTTTCCGGCGTCATGGACGGCTGGGCCAAGGAGGGTGCTGGAAATGCATCCGAGGCGATGGAGTCCATTGACAAGCTCAAGGGGCCGGACTGGTTCGGCCTGTTCAAGTCCTTCCATCGCGCGCTGATCGCCGACGCAGCCGGTCTTTCCGACAAGGCCGATGAGATCTACGCCGCCACGCTGGCCGACACCGCCGCCGGCGGCTCCGCGCCCGAGACCTGGATGCGCAACGCCCAGGCCTATGCCTCCTTCCTCGCCCGCAGGGGCGACAAGGCGAAGGCGCTTTCGGTGCTCAACCAGGCCGAAGCCTTCGCGCCGGGTAAGCTCGAAATCACCACGCTGCGCGACAGGATCAATAAGGGTGACAAGATCGGGCCTCTCGTCGCCAGCCCGTCGGACGGCGCCTCGGAAATCCTGCTCGACCTCGCCACCGCGCTCAACCGCGGCGGCGGCGAGCCTTTCGTTCGCCTTTATCTGCAATATGCGCTGGCGCTGAAGCCGGACAGCGACGCCGCCCTCGTGCAGCTCGCCGCCGTCGACGAGCAGCTGAAGGACGGCGAGGGTGCGATCGCGCTCTACCGCCGCATTCCGGCCTCCTCGCCGCTGAAGGAACTTTCCGAGCTGCAGCTTGGTCTCAACCTTGCCGACATCGACCGCAACGACGAGGCGATCGCGCACCTCAAGGGGTATGTCGACGCGCACCCGACCGACATGCGCGGCTATCTCGCGCTCGGCGGCGTCTACTCCTCCAAGGAGGATTACCGTTCGGCCGCCAATCTCTACGACAAGGCGGCAGAGGTGCTGAAGACGCCGACTGCCGCCAACTGGAACATCTTTTACCAGCGCGGCATCGCCTATGAGCGGCTGAAGGAATGGCCGAAGGCCGAGCCCAATTTCCGCAAGGCGCTGGAACTGCAGCCCGACCAGCCTCAGGTTCTGAACTATCTCGGCTATTCCTGGGTCGACATGAACATGAACCTCAAGGAAGGCCTGGCGATGATCCAGAAGGCCGTGGATCTCAGGCCAAGCGACGGCTACATCGTCGATTCGCTGGGCTGGGCCTATTATCGCCTCGGCCGGTACGACGATGCCGTGCGCGAAATGGAGCGCGCCGTGTCGCTGAAGCCGGAAGACCCGGTCTTGAACGATCATCTGGGTGACGCCTATTGGCGCGTCGGCCGCAAGCTGGAAGCAACGTTCCAGTGGACCCAGGCGCGCGACCTGAAGCCGGAACCGGACGTGCTCGCCGCCCTGCAGCAGAAGCTGCTCAAGGGCCTGCCGCCGATCGAATCCAACACGGCGCAGGAAACCCAGAAGATGAAGCCGGTCACGCCGCCCCCACCGAAGGGCTGAGGCCTCAGATCGAGCATTTCTTACGGGGCCCTCGGGCCCCGGAGTTCTATCAGCAGCTCTGTCAGAACAGCTTCCGGTAGACGACGAAGCCGGAGCGCTCGCCGATCCTGTCATAGAGCTGCATGGCGGTGTGGTTGGTCTCATGCGTCTGCCAGTAGACGCGACCCGCGCCCGCCGACCTGGCGCGCTCGCAGACGCCTTCGATCAGCGCGCGGCCGACGCCCTGGCCGCGCGCGGCCTGTGAGGTGAAAAGGTCCTGCAGATAGCAGTTGGGCGCGATCGCCGTCGTCGAGCGGTGGTAGAGATAGTGGACGAGGCCGAGAAGCTTGCCGTCGCGCTCGGCCACCAGCGCATGCATCGGCTCATAGGCGTCGAAAAAGCGCGACCAGGTCATCTGGGTGATCTCGCCGGCAAGCGCCGTCTCGCCCGAGCGGCCGTAGAAAGCATTGTAGCCGTCCCAGAGCAGCAGCCACTGCTCGTAGTCCTGCCGGGTGACGGGACGGACGAGGAGTTGACCGGGCATGGCTGAACCTTTGTCGTTGCGGCTGAGGCTGAGAAAACGGCGAGCGTGAGCGCCCGGCAATGGGCCAGCCGGCCGCAAAGCGTTCAACCTCTCCATGCTCGGCGCAAGGCGCTGCCTTGACGCTTGCCGGCCCGGCAACTAGGGAATGCCCAATCCCGCGCTTTCCGAGGCCGCCGTGACCGTCGACATTCCTGCCCCCATGCATCCCAGCCGCTCCTTCCAGGGGCTGATCCTGACCTTGCACAATTACTGGGCCGACTATGGCTGCGTCATCCTGCAGCCCTACGACATGGAAGTCGGCGCCGGCACCTTCCATCCGGCAACCACCTTGCGTGCGCTAGGCCCCCGCCGCTGGAACGCCGCTTACGTGCAGCCGTCGCGCCGGCCGAAGGATGGCCGTTACGGCGAGAACCCGAACCGGCTGCAGCACTACTATCAGTACCAGGTGATCCTGAAGCCGAACCCGCCCAATCTGCAGGAACTCTATCTCGGCTCGCTTGAGGCGATCGGCGTCGATCCGCTGCTGCACGACATCCGCTTCGTCGAGGACGACTGGGAAAGCCCGACGCTGGGCGCCTGGGGGCTTGGCTGGGAATGCTGGTGCGACGGTATGGAAGTCTCGCAATTCACCTATTTCCAGCAGGTCTGCGGCATCGAATGCGCGCCGGTGGCGGGCGAGCTCACCTATGGACTCGAGCGGCTCGCCATGTATGTGCAGGGCGTCGACAATGTCTACGATTTGAACTTCAACGGTCGCGAGGGCGCCGAGAAAGTCACTTACGGCGATGTCTTCCTGCAGGCCGAGCAGGAATATTCGCGCCACAATTTCGAATTCGCCAACACGGCGATGCTGCTTCGGCATTTCGAGGATGCCGAGGCCGAATGCAAGGCGCTGCTTGCTGCCGGCGCGCCAGCGTCGAACGACAATCTGGCAATGCACCGGATGGTCTTTCCCGCCTACGACCAGTGCATCAAGGCGAGCCACCTCTTCAACCTGCTGGACGCGCGCGGCGTGATTTCCGTCACCGAGCGCCAGAGCTATATCCTGCGCGTGCGCAATCTGGCCAAGGCTTGCGGGGAGGCGTTCCTGAAGACGCAGGCGGGTGGTCTGGCGGCCTGATGCGCGGCCTGGGATGATCAAGCAACGTGCCTGCGATCTGACCGTCGTGCGTTGGCCTGGCGTCGCCAAATCGGATCGGGAATCCTTGCGCATCGACGACGACGTGGATCTTGCAACCGGCCGTTCATCCTGTGTCGCTTATCCGCGCATAGCGTTGGGCGGCCGGCCGTTGCGGTTAGCTCTCCATGATGCTATGCGAGCCGCGTCGGAAAAGGCAGACTTGGTTTGGTAAGCCCAAGTCCTTTCGGTAACGAAAGCTCTGGTCTTTGGCCTCGCGCACGAGATCCCCACGACGAACAACGGACGCTCTTCAAGCGCCCAATCGTTCGTCGGTGAGGTTCTCAGGTTCGAGAAACGCTCCGGTCGAACGTCGACAACGGAGAAGTTTATGCACCGCCCCGACACTGCCCTCTATGACGTCATCATCGCCGGCGCCGGTCCCGTCGGCCTGTTCCTGGCTTCCGAGCTGCGGCTTGCGGGCTGTTCGGTAACGGTGCTGGAAAAGGCGCAAGACCCGCATTCGCCGCTGAAGGACCAGCCGTTTGGGCTGCGTGGCCTTTCGGTGCCTACCATCGAGTGCTTCGATCGCCGTGACCTGCTGAACGATCTAAAGGTCCGCGCGGCCGGTCGCAACACGCCGGCGTCCGCGCACTGGATGCAGCAGCAGCGTCGCCCGGGCGGTCACTTTGCTGGTATCCAGTTCTTCCACGATCAGATCGACAGCGCGCAATGGCCATATCGCCTGTCCGGCCCGACCGGCAGCATCGCGGCCGATATGGCGAGCATCGAGGCCGTGCTGGCGATTCGCGCCGAGATGCTGGGCATAGAGATACGGCGCGGCTGCGGCGTCGAGACTCTCGAGCCATCGGGCGATCACGTCACCGTCGAGGCGGGCGGGGAAACGACCCGAGGCCGTTGGCTCGTCGGCTGCGACGGCGGGCGCAGCACCGTGCGAAAGGCGGCTGGTATCGGGTTCACCGGCACCGATCCGGAGTTCACCGGCTATTCGGTGCAGGTCGAGCTGGCCGATCCGGCCGCGCTCAGGCCCGGTCGCCATTACACAGCCTCGGGCATGTACACCTATGCGGCGCCCGGCACGATCGCGATGGTCGATTTCGACGACGGCGCCTTCCACCGCACCGAGCCTGGGCGCGACCATGTCGAGACGGTGCTGCGTAAGGTCTCAGGCATCGATGTGACGGTGACAGCCCTTCGTCTTGCCACCACCTGGACCGACCGCGCCTATCAGGCGACGAACTATCGCGAGGGCCGCGTGTTGCTGGCCGGCGATGCCGCGCATATCCATTCGCCGCTGGGCGGCCAGGGCCTGAACCTCGGCCTCGGCGACGCGATGAACCTTGGCTGGAAGCTCGCCGCCACGATCCGGGGCGACGCGCCGGACGACCTGCTCGACAGCTATGCGAACGAACGGCATCCGGTGGGCGCACAGATCCTCGATTGGTCCCGCGCGCAGGTCGCGCTGATGCGGCCGGGCGCCAGCTCGCGCGCGCTTGAAGCCATCATCCGCGATCTCATCGACACGCGCGACGGCGCGACCTATTTCGCCGAGCGCGTATGGGGCGTCGGGATCCGTTATGATCTGGGCGAGAGCCATCCGCTGGTTGGTCGCAGCGTGCCGGATTTCGAACTGCTCGACGGCAGCAGGGTGAACCACCATCTGCGGAACGGACGCGGCCTGCTGCTGGACTTCGGCGCGAATGCATTGCTGCGGGCGCTTGCGGCCCGCTGGGGCGATAGGATCAGCTATGTCGCGGAGGGCGCGACCGAGCGGCTTGGGATGAAAGCCGCGCTGGTTCGGCCGGACGGCGTGACTGCCTGGGCGTGCGACGCGAAGGCCGATCTCGGAGAGTTAGCGCAGATCGCGACGCGGTGGTTCGGCAAGCCGAAGGATTTTACGCAATCAGCCTCCGGGGTTTGACTGGCTTTGATGCTTGACGCGGAACGGCGGCGTTCCTGCCTGCGTCGCTCGAAAGGGCCTGACCGAGAACCACCAATCTCGGTCATTCCCGATTCATTGCCCAGCTCAATACGGCTTCGTGATTTCCGCGGCGGCGGTGACCGGCCACGTATTCTGGCTGCTTGCGCCGTCGATCGTGCGCATCGCCTGGCGGACGCCCGGCATCGAGAACGTGCCATGCATCTGGGCGGCGAAGCAGGCGCTCAGTGCCAGGATCTGCAGGGTTCTCGATACCGCCTTCATGGTCGTTCAGCCAATAGTTCTCTGCCTGAGCGTTGGTCGCTTCAGCGCTGCGTTCGGTTCACGGGAATTTCTGCTCCTAGGACGGGCAGGTCCGCGCCATCCCGACAGTCGGCCGAAAATTTCGCGAAATCGGCAGTAGCCAAGGCCTCGCTTGCGGGGTGACAGCGGCCAGCCGAGTTGCTATTTCCCGCGCATTCATGACACCCACCGGCGCTATGCGCCGGCCCTCCCCATCGAGGGGAGGGTGAGGAGCTCAATTTATGCCCGACCTGCTTTTGGAACTTCGCTCCGAGGAAATCCCCGCGCGCATGCAGCGCAAGGCTGCCGGGGATCTGAAGAAGATGCTGACCGACGGCCTGGTCGAGGCGGGTCTGACCTACGAGGCGGCGCGCGAATACTGGACGCCGCGGCGCCTGGCGCTCGACATACGGGGGCTGACCGCGCGCTCGAAGGACATTCGCGAGGAGATCAAGGGTCCCTCGACCACGGCGCCGGAGCAGGCTGTTCAGGGTTTCCTGCGCAAGGCCGGCCTTGCCTCGATCGCCGAGGCGCATATCCAATCCGATCCGAAGAAGGGTGACTTCTATGTCGCCCGGATCTCGAAGCCCGGCAGGGCGGCGGAAGCAATCATCGCCGAGCTGGTGCCGGGCATCATCAAAGACTTCCCATGGCCGAAATCGATGCGCTGGGGGCCGGCATCGGCCAAGCCAGGTTCGCTGCGCTGGGTGCGGCCGCTGCAATCGATCGTCTGCACTTTCGGCCCCGAGACCGAGGAGCCGGTGGTGGTCGATTTCGAGATCGACGGTATCCGCTCCGGCAACGTCACCTACGGCCACCGCTTCCACGTGCCGGGCGCGATCACCGTGCGCCGCTTCGACGACTACGTGGCCAAGCTCGAGGCGGCCAAGGTCGTGCTCGATGCCGACCGGCGCAAGGAGATCATCCTTCACGACGCCCGCAACATCGCCTTCGCCAACGGCCTCGACCTCGTCGAGGACGAAGGCCTGCTGGAGGAAGTCTCCGGCTTGGTCGAATGGCCGGTCGTGCTGATGGGCGAGTTCGAACAGGATTTCCTCACCATTCCGGCCGAGGTCATCCGCCTCACCATCCGCGCCAACCAGAAGTGCTTCGTCACCCGGCCGCACGGCGCGGCCGAGGACCTCTCCAACCGCTTCATCCTGGTCGCCAACATCGAGGCGTCCGATGGCGGCAAGGAAATCGCATACGGCAACGGCAAGGTGGTGCGGGCACGCCTGTCCGACGCGCTCTATTTCTGGAAAACCGACCAGGGCGACCTGCCGGACCTCGACCAGCTGCAGGAGTCGGCGGCAAAGTTCGACCTGAACTTGAAGAAGCCGCTTGACCAGCGCATGGCGCGGCTCGATCATCTCAACGTCACCTTCCATGCCAAGCTTGGCACGCAAGGGGCTCGCGTGGAGCGCATCAGGCGGTTGGCCGAGGAGCTGGCACCGGTGGTCCGCGCCGATCCCGCGCTCACCGCCCGAGCTGCGGTGCTCGCCAAGGCCGACCTGCAGACCGAGGTGGTCGGCGAGTTTCCGGAGCTACAGGGCGCCATGGGCCACAAATATGCGCTGCTGCAGGGCGAGCATCCGTCGGTGGCCGCGGCCGCCGAGGAGCATTACAAGCCGCAGGGCCCGTCCGACCGCGTGCCGACCGATCCGGTCTCGGTTGCCGTCGCCCTTGCCGACAAGCTCGACACGCTCACCGGCTTCTGGGCGATTGATGAAAAGCCGACGGGCTCGAAGGACCCCTTCGCGTTGCGTCGCGCAGCACTTGGCGTGGTAAGGATCCTGATCGAGAACCGCATTCGGCTGGGGCTGACTTCGATCTTCGGCAAGGCCTTTGCGAACGTCGCCGGCGGCGCCGGCCAGACGTCGGACCTGCTTGCCTTCTTCCACGACCGTCTAAAAGTCTATCTCCGCGATCAGGGCGCACGGTACGACCTGATCGACGCTGTCATCACGCCACAGTCTGACGACCTTCTGCAGATCGTCCGCCGCGTCGAGGCACTAGGCTCCTTCCTCGACACCGAGGATGGCAAGAACCTGCTTGCCGGCACCAAGCGCGCCGCCAACATCCTGGCGGCCGAAGAGAAGAAGAAAACGCTGATCGCCGAGACTGTTGAGCCGGCGCTGTTCCGCGAACACGCGGAAAAGAAGCTGTTTGTTGCGGTGAATCAGGCCGAGAAGGAAGCCGGCCAAGCGATTCAAAATGAAGATTTTTCCGCAGCTATGCTGACGCTTAGCGTGTTGCGTGAACCGGTTGATTCATTTTTTGAAGGCGTTCTCGTGAATGATGAGGACCGGGCCGTGCGCGCCAACCGGTTGGCCCTGCTTGCCCGCATCCGCGCCGCCACCGACCAGGTCGCCGATTTTTCAAAAATCGTCGGCTGACGGCTCAAAAATCGGATGATCCAAGGCTGCCTGCACCCACAAGGTGCGGGCATGCTTCAGCAATCTGGCGTCCGAAATTTAATGCGCCGGAGCCGGCTTACAGTCATATGGCGATGACCTCCGCATGGGAGAACCAATGCATGTCGCCCAGAAGTGTGCAGCGGTTCTGGGACAACGACATGCATCAAACAAAAGACGTTCCCTACCACGGAGGCATGCCATGAATTCCGTTCACGACATCGAATTGACCGAACAGACCCCGGCCGCCGCCGAGGCCATCGAATCCGCTTCCAACGACATCCTCGACCATGCCGCCGCTGCGGCGGTCGAAGCCGCCGATCTGTCCGACGAGGACGAGGAAGAAGGCGACGAGGGCGACGATGAAGACAGCGACGAAGTCAGCGACGACGATGACGACGAAGACGCTGATGAGGAAGCCAAAGCCTCGGGCGACGATGAGTCGGACGACGAGGATGAAGACGGCGAGGACGACGAAGACGAGTCCGAAGACGACGACAAGGAAGAAGCGGCCTGAGCCGTTTCTCGTTGCGTGAAAAACGAAGGGCGGCGCGGCAAGCGTCGCCCTTTTTTCATCGGTTCCCGAGATCGGCGGCCGCGCGGCTGGCCTACATTGCCTTGCCGACCGGCGGCAGTGTCGCGGGGGTTTTTGGTTTGGCTTGCGGCTGCGCGTGGCCGCCCGACGCGTTTGCTGCCGCCTTGTTGTCTGCAGCTTTCGTCTCGCCGTTGGGCGCCGCCGCAGTGGTGCCGTTTGCCGGTATCGCCGTAGCCGGCGCGGTACCGGTCGCCGGTGTCGCCGGCGCGGTGGTCTTGGCTGAGGCGGTCGCCGCAGGCGTCGCGAAGGCGCCGCCGACCACACCGCCGCGAATGATCATCGGCGTCTGCGCGTGCCGCGATTTCTCCGGGATCGCCGCGACCTTCTCATCCGTGACGGCCGGCACCGGATCGCCGAGCGCCACGATCGACGGCGTCGAGGCAGCGGAGATCTGCCCGACCGCGGCCAGCCTGACCACCGATGGCGTCGAGGTCGCAGCGCCAAGCACGACGATGGATGAAGCTTGCGCCAAACCGGTCGTCGCCAAAAGGCCGATGCCGATAGCTCCCAGAGCAATTCCGGGAAAAGCGGGTAACGCTTTTCCGTCCGGAATTGCGCCAAAATAAAGCATGCGCATCACGAGAACTCCCCGAGCCCAACAACCGGAAATCCGCACCCTAGTGCCGGCGAATTGATGCCGGCTTGCCCGGAAACTTAACATTTTAGGGATTGATAAATCGCCAATGCCCGCCTTGCCCCGAATTCGCCGCCGTATTACGGGACCGGCGTATCGATGATGGTGACGAATTTGGCTGAGATACTTGCCGTCGGCGAGGCGATGAAACGGGCGCTGGCGCTGCTGGAAGGCGGCGAGGTTGTCGCCATCCCGACCGAGACCGTTTACGGGCTGGCGGGCGACGCCACCAGCGGCGCTGCCGTGGCGCGCATCTTCGAAGCCAAGGGCCGCCCGCGCTTCAATCCGCTGATCGCCCATGTCGCCGATCTCGCCATGGCCGAACGCATTGCGGTGTTCGATCCGCTGTCGACCAAGCTGGCCAAGGCCTTCTGGCCCGGCCCGCTGACACTGGTGCTGCCGCAGCGCCCTGAAAACGGCATCCATCCGCTTGTCACCGCGGGGCTGGACACCATCGCGCTGCGCATGCCGCGGGGCTTCGGCGGCGGGCTGATTGCGCGGCTCGGCCGGCCGCTCGCCGCCCCCAGCGCCAATTCCTCGGGCAGGATCAGCGCCACGACGGCGCAAGCGGTTGCGGCCGATCTCGGCGGGAAGATCAAGCTGGTCGTCGATGGCGGCGCCACGCCGGTCGGCCTGGAATCGACCATCGTCAAGATCGAGGATGGCAAGCTGAAACTGCTGAGGCCGGGCGGCATCGCTGCCGAAGAGATCGAAGCTGTCGCCGGCGTGGAACTGGTGCGCGGCGCTGCCGGTATTGAGGCGCCCGGCATGCTCGCCTCGCATTATGCGCCGGGCGCTTCGATGCGGCTCAATGTCGGCAGGATCGCCAGCGGCGAGGCGCTGCTCGCCTTCGGCCGCGATCGTGCGGAAGGCTGGCAGAATGCGGTGGCGGTGCGCAATCTTTCCGAGACAGGCGATCTGCGCGAGGCGGCGACCAATCTATTCGCCTATATGCAGGCGCTCGACCGCAGCGGCGCCGCCACCATAGCCGTCGAGCCGATCCCGTTCGACGGCCTCGGCGAGGCGATCAACGACCGGTTGGCGCGCGCCGCCGCGCCGCGTGACAAGATCGAATGAGCGCCATAGTTTGGGCTCCATGAACGATCAAGCCGACGACCAGCCCTTCGACCTCGATCCCGCCCTCATCGACCGTTTCGCGGCCATCGTCGGCGACAAATACGCGCTGCGCGACCAGGCCGACATCGCGCCCTACATCACCGAGCGGCGCGGCCTCTGGCACGGCAGGACATCGCTGGTGCTCAGGCCGGGCAGCGTCGAGGAAGTGAGCCGCATCATGCGGCTGGCGAGCGAAACCGGAACGCCGGTTGTGCCGCAGAGCGGCAACACCGGTCTGGTCGGCGCCCAGGTGCCGGACAAGTCCGGGCGCGACATCGTGCTGTCGTTGTCGCGGCTGAACCGCATCCGCGAAATCGATGTGCTGTCGAACACGATCACCGCCGAGGCCGGCGTCATCCTGCAGACGCTGCAGGAAGCAGCCGACGCCGCCGACCGCCTGTTTCCGCTGTCGCTCGCAGCGCAGGGCTCCTGCCAGATCGGCGGCAATCTCTCCTCCAATGCCGGCGGCACCGGCGTGCTCGCCTATGGCAATGCGCGCGAGCTGTGCCTGGGCGTCGAGGTGGTGCTGCCGACCGGCGAAGTGTTCGACGATCTGCGCAAGCTGAAGAAGGACAACACCGGCTACGATTTGAAGAACCTCTTCGTCGGCGCCGAGGGCACGCTGGGCGTCATCACCGCCGCGGTGCTGAAACTCTTTCCCAAGCCGAAGGGCAGGGAGGTCGCCTTCGTCGGCCTGTCTTCGGCGAGAGATGCGCTCTCACTGTTCACCCTGGCGATGGACCAGGCCGGCGCTGCGCTCACCGCCTTCGAGCTGATCGGCAAGAGGCCCTATGACTTCACGCTTCTGCATGCGCAGGGCGTGACGCGGCTGCTGGCCGGCGACTGGCCGTGGTATGCGCTGATGCAGATCTCTTCCGGCCGCTCGGAGGCGGACGGCAGGGCGCTGATGGAGGAGGTGCTGGCGGCCGGCCTGGAGCGCGGCATCGTCGGCGACGCGGTGGTCGCGGCAAGCCTTGCCCAGGGCTATGCCTTCTGGAATTTCCGCGAGGTGCTGCCCGAGTGCCAGAAGCCCGAAGGCGCCTCGATCAAGCACGACATCTCGGTGCCGATCGCCTCGATCCCGGATTTCATCGAGAAGGCCGCAAGCGCGGTCGCCTCCGTCAGCCCCGGCGCGCGCGTCGTCTGCTTCGGCCACATGGGCGACGGCAACCTGCACTACAACATTTCGCGTCCCGAAGGCGGCGACGACGAAGCCTTCCTCGCTCTCTACCGCCCGATGAACAAAGCCGTGCACGATGTCGTGCGCTCCTTCCACGGCTCCATCTCGGCCGAGCACGGCATCGGCCAGCTGAAGCGCGACGAACTGATCGCAACGGCGCCGCCGATGGCGATCGAACTGATGCGCCGGGTAAAGGTGGCCTTCGATCCGGCAGGCATCATGAATCCCGGTAAGGTTATCTAACTCTTCCTACATCTTGTGGCTGGTCGCATTCCGATAACCATGGCTCAGATCAGCAAAATTTAACCGACTTTCTTAAGCGCGGCGGTAAGAAGCGAGCACTAATGTTTCTCCCATAACGAGGCCGGAAAACCGGCCCGGAGAGAACCGGAAAACGGCCCTCAGGAGAAACAGGAAGGCACTCGATGAACACTGGACTGAAGCCAGTCTGGGCCGGGCGCAACATGCGTCTCGACCCGTTTCGCCTGCCGCAAATGGTGAGCTATGCCACGCGCGACGACTATGGCGATGTTACCTTCACCATCGACCAGCGTGGCGCGATCATCCGGCGCATGCTGGAGATGAGCGGCGTGCCGGCGATCATCGCGCTGCCCGCCAAGGCGTTTCGCGGCGTCGCCGCCCGCGCCATGGAAGACCCGGACGGCAATGTCACCGTGACGCTGGAGCTTCTGCACAATGATCCGATGCTGTCGGTGCCGCTTCTGGTCGCCGACGATCTCGACGACGTTGCCGCCGACTGGCGCGCCTGGGCCGAAGCCTATCGCCTGCCGATGCTCCTGATCGAGGCCGACGGCATTGCCCGCACGCTGGAAGAATCGCTCGGCGCCGCCATCAAGGCGCTGCCGCCGCAGGAGCGCCGCAAGGGCCGCGTGTCCAACATGCGCCGCCCGCGCTTCCTAGCACGCCGCAAGGCCGGCAATCTTGGCCTGCGTCTCGTCATCGGCGGCGAGGAGATCATCGCGCGGGAGTAGGCTGCTTGTCGCGCTGGCGATTGGCGAAACCGTCGATGACAGCCTTCTTCCCCCGTCACTATACGGGGAGAGGTGCCCGGCAGGGCGATGAGGGGCGGCGCTGACCTTGATGTTTGGCCATCTCAAAATCTAATCCGACGCACCGCGGTATCGCCGCTGTGCATTCGCCTTGCCTCCAAGGTTGGCGCTACATCCGGCTGCCGCCACCTTCCCGTATAGTGACTGGGAGAAGGGAGACTACACCAGCGGCTTCAGCGCCACCCACAGCGCGCCGCCGATAAGCCCCAGAAAGATCAGCCAGCCCACCTGGTTGTTCGACTTGAACAGTCTCAGGCACTGATCCGGATCGTTGATGTCGAGCCGGATGATCTGGCGCGCCATATGCGCGCCGGCGGCGATCAGTCCGGCCAGCGCCGGCATCGGCACTTGCGCCGAGGCGAAGGCGATTGCGAAGCAGACGAGCGTGCCGCCATAGAGCCCGGTGAGCCAGGTCTTAGTGTTGTCGCCGAAGAGCCGCGCCGTCGAGCGCACGCCGACAATGGCGTCGTCTTCCTTGTCCTGATGCGCGTAGATCGTGTCGTAGCCGATCACCCACAGGATCGAGCCGACATAGAGCATGATGGCCGGCCCATCGAGATCGCCGAACTCGGCCGCCCAGCCCATCAGCGCGCCCCATGAGAAGGCCAGCCCAAGCACCAATTGCGGCCAGTTGGTAATGCGCTTCATGAACGGATAGACGGCGACGATGGCGAGCGAGGCGATGCCGAGCAGAATGGCGAAACTGTTGAACTGCAAAAGCACCGCGAGGCCAATCAGCGCCTGGATGACCAGAAACGCCCAGGCCTGGCGGCGCGTCACCTTGCCGGCCGGCAGCGGTCGCGAGCGCGTCCGCTCGACCTGGTTGTCGATGTCCTCGTCGACAATGTCGTTGTAGGTGCAGCCGGCACCGCGCATCGCGACGGCGCCGATGAAAAACAGCAGCAGGTACCAAGGCGCCGGCAACAGCGTCAGCAGCGGATCGGTCGGTCGCGGATAGGCGCTTGCGGCAAGGGCTGCAGACCACCAGCAAGGCCACAGAAGCAGTTGCCAGCCGATCGGTCGATCCCAGCGCGCAAGCTGCGCATAGGGCCACAGCCAGCGCGGCAGCGCGCGGTAGACCCAATGGCCGCTCGGCGCATCGGCGACGCGGCCCTGATTTGCTTTCGACTGGATGGGTTCCATTGCTTTGGAGTGGCAGCAGCGGCGGGCGCCGTCAAGCGGCAGGCAGAGCAATTCCGAGAAACGTGTGAAGCGGTTTTCCGTTCGGAATTGCGTGAAAACAAAGAGATAGAGTGGTTCGCCGTTTCCGTGAAACGGTGAACCACTCGAGCGGTCAGCCGGTGAAAACATCGTGAGCCAGCGAGGCCATCGCAGCCTGGAGGATAGCCGGCGCGCTATTGTTCTGGTGTGCAACCGTCACCAAATTGCCGACACGCCTTGACCCGCCGCCCGCGGACCAATAGCGGGTTCAGGGCAGAGACGATCGGCAGCAAGAGGTGGCCATGAACGTTCTTCTTCTCGGTTCGGGCGGCCGCGAACACGCGCTGGCCTGGAAGCTCTCCGCCTCGCCGCTGCTCACCAGGCTCTATGCCTCGCCGGGCAATCCCGGCATCGGCCGCGTTGCCGAGCTGGTCAAGCTGGACATTTCCGACCATTCCACCATTGCCGCCTTCTGCCAGCAGAACAAGATCGATCTCGTCGTGGTCGGTCCGGAGGCCCCGCTGGTGGCCGGCATTGCCGACGATCTGCGCGCCTGGGGCATACGCGTCTTCGGCCCATCCAAGGCAGCTGCCCGGCTCGAAGGCTCGAAGGGCTTCACCAAGGACCTTTGCGCGAAATTCAATATTCCGACCGCCGCTTATGGCCGCTTCAGCGACCTCGCTTCGGCCAAGGCCTATGTCGAGAAGATGGGAGCGCCGATCGTCATCAAGGCCGACGGGCTCGCCGCCGGCAAGGGCGTCACGGTCGCCATGACGGTGGACGAGGCGCTTGCTGCGCTCGACGCATGCTTTGACGGCTCGTTCGGCGCTGCCGGCGCCGAGGTGGTCGTCGAGGAATTTCTGACCGGCGAGGAGGCGAGCTTCTTCTGCCTCTGCGACGGCGCCACCGCCTTGCCCTTCGGCACAGCGCAGGACCACAAGCGCGTCGGCGACGGCGATACCGGCCCGAACACCGGCGGCATGGGCGCCTATTCTCCGGCGCCGGTGATGACGCCTCAGATGACCGAGCGCACCATGCGCGAGATCATCGAGCCGACCATGCGCGGCATGGCCAATATCGGCGCGCCTTTCGCCGGCATCCTCTTCGCCGGGCTGATGATCACCGACCAGGGGCCGAAGCTCATCGAATACAACACCCGCTTCGGCGATCCCGAATGCCAGGTGCTGATGATGCGGCTGAAGGATGATCTGCTCGTCCTGCTCAACGCCGCCGTCGATGGCCAGCTCGCGCATATGTCGGCGCGCTGGAGCGACGAGGCCGCGCTCACCGTGGTGATGGCGGCGAGGGGCTATCCCGGCACGCCGGAAAAGGGCTCGGTCATCCGCGGTTTGGAGCAGGCGGAAGGCGAGGGCGTGGAGATCTTCCACGCCGGCACCACCATCAATGGCGGCGCGCTGGTCGCCAATGGCGGTCGCGTGCTCAATGTCACCGCGCTCGGCGCCACTGTCGGGGAGGCGCAGAAACGAGCCTACGCCGCGCTCGACCGCATCGACTGGCCGCAGGGCTTCTGCCGCCGCGATATCGGCTGGCGCGCCGTCGAGCGCGAAAAGGCCGGCGTCTGAGCAATTCCAGGAAAAGTGCGTAGCGGTTTTCCGTCCGGAATTGCGCAAAACAAACGTGATCAGGCGGCCTTGCTCCTGCCGTCCTTGCGCGCCCAGGCCGGCAGCCAGTCGCCGTGAGCGGCGATGAGATCGTCGACAAGCGACCAGATCTGGTCGAGATCGAGCTCGGCCGCGGTGTGCGGATCCATCATCGCCGCGTGGTAGATGTGCTCGCGGTTCTCGCTCATCAGCGCCCGCACCGTCAGTTCCTGCACATTGATATTGGTGCGGATCAGCGCCGTGAGCTGCGGCGGCAGGTCGCCGATATAGGTCGGCTGGATGCCGGAGGCATCGACCAGGCATGGCACTTCCGCCGCGCAGTCGAACGGCAGCGAGGTGATGCAGCCATTGTTGCGGACATTGCCGTAGATCACCGACGGCTCGGCGGTCCAGACCGAGTTCATGATCTCTGAGGCATATTCCCTCGACTGCGCCACCTCGATCCGGTCGGCCGAGCGGTAGGCCTCGGCCTGTCTCTTCCAGCCCTCGATCTGCTCGATGCAGCGCTTGGGATATTCATCCAGCGGAATGCCGTATTTCTCGATCAGGTCGGCGCGGCCGTCCTTGATGAAATAGGGCGTGTACTCGGCGAAATGCTCCGAGCTTTCGGTGACGAAATAGCCGAGCCTGGTCAGCATCTCGTAGCGCACCTTGTTCGGGCAGCGCGGGTTCCAGCCGGGCTTCGGCGCCCGACCCTCGCGATAGGCGCGGATGAGGTCGGGGTAGAGGTCACGATAGGAGCCGTCCGGCTGGCGATGCTCGAACTTGAGATAATAGGCCATGTGGTTGATGCCGGCCGAGCGGTAGCGGATCTCCTCGTAAGGGAGGTCGAGGTCGTGCGCCAATTCCATCGCCGTGCCCTGCACCGAATGGCAGAGGCCGACCTGCTTGATTTGGGGGTATCTCTCGGCGATCGCCCAGGTGTTGATCGCCATCGGGTTGACATATTGCAGCATGATCGCCTCGGGGCAGACGGCGAGCATATCCTCGCAGATCTTCCACAGATGCGGCACGGTCCTTAAGCCCCGCATGATGCCGCCGACGCCGAGCGTGTCGGCGATCGTCTGGCGCAGGCCGTATTTCTTCGGCACCTCGAAGTCGGTGACGGTGCAGGGCTCATAGCCGCCGATCTGGAAGGCGACGACGACGAAGTCGGCGCCGGAGAGCGCCTTGCGCTGGTCGGAATAGGTCTCGGCCTTCGCCTTCACGCCGAGCGTGGCGATCAGCTTGTTGACGACGAGCGCGCTTTCTTCCAGCCGCTGCGGATTGATGTCCATCAGCGCGACCGTGGCGCCCGAAAGTGCCGGCCTCTGCAGCACGTCGCCGATGATATTCTTCATGAATACCGTCGAGCCGGCGCCGATGAAGGTGATCTTGGGATTTCTTGCCACTGTAAGCCTCCGGAAAATGGTCACGCCACATCGAAGGCGGCCCTGACGAGCCGTTCGGTGTAGACGGTCTTGGGATTGGAAAGGACTTCGTCGACGGACCCTTGTTCGACGATCTTGCCCTGCTGCATGACGATGACGCGGTGGCAGAGCGCCCGCACCACCTTGAGGTCGTGCGAGATGAAGAGGTAGCTCAGGCCGCGCTCGTCCTGCAGCTTGCGCAGAAGGTCGATGATCTGCGCCTGTACGGACAGGTCCAGCGCCGAAGTCGGCTCGTCGAGCAGGATGAACTCCGGTTCCAGCGCGATGGCGCGGGCGATCGCGATGCGCTGCCGCTGGCCGCCGGAGAATTCGTGCGGAAAGCGCGACAGGATATCGCCCGGCATGCCGGCACTGACCAGCGCCTCGCGCACCCGCTCGATCCGCTCGCGCCGCGTCGCACCAATCCTGTTGACGACCAGCCCTTCCTCAATGATCTGGCCGATCGTCATGCGCGGATTGAGCGAGGAGAACGGGTCCTGGAAGACGATCTGCATGCGCGAGCGCAGCGGCCGCATCTCGGCGCGCGACAGGTCCTGGATGGGCTGGCCGTCGAAACGGATCTCGCCGCGCTTGGCGTCCAACAGCCGGAGCAGGGCCTGGCCGAAGGTAGTCTTGCCGGAACCGGATTCGCCGACCAACCCAAGTGTCTCGTGACGGCAAAGTTTCAGGTCGAGGTCGTCGACCGCGACCAGCTCGCGCCAGTCCGGCTTCAAGAACGTGCCGTGGCGCAGCGTGAAGCAGACGCGCACGCCGTTCGCCTCGAGGATTGTGCCGGACTTATCGGGCAGCGGCTTCGGCCGCCCATGCGGCTCGGATGCGAGTAGCCGCCTTGTGTAGGGATGCTGCGGATCGGCGAACAGCCGTTCGGTGACGTTGTGCTCACGCATCTCGCCATGCTGCATGACATAGACATAGTCGGAGAACTTGCGCACCACGGTGAGGTCGTGGGTGATCAGGATCACCGCCATCCGCAATTCTTTCTGCAGGTTGCGGATCAGGTTCAGGATCTGCGCTTGCACCGTGACGTCGAGCGCGGTTGTCGGCTCGTCGGCGATCAGCACGTCAGGATCGTTGGCCAGCGCCATAGCGATCATGACGCGCTGTCGCTGGCCGCCGGAGAGCTGATGCGGATACTGCTTGAGCCGTGCTTCCGGCTCGGGAATCTGAACATGCCGCAAAAGCTCGAGCGCCCGCGCCCAGGCTTGCCTGCGGCTTACCTTGCGATGCACCCTGATCGCTTCGACGATCTGGCTGCCGACCGTGTAGATCGGGTTGAGCGAGCTCATCGGCTCCTGGAAGATCATCGAGATGCGGTTGCCGCGCAGCTTGCGCCGGGCGCGTTCCGGGAATTTCAGGATGTTTTGCCCGAGATATTCGACACTCGACCTCGGCGACACCGTCGCCCGCCGCGACAGCAGTCCCATGACCGTACGGGCCGTCACCGACTTTCCGGAACCGGATTCGCCGACGATCGCGATCGTCTCGCCGCGATAGAGCTGGAACGAGACGTCCTTCACCGCCTCGACGGTGCCGTGCTCGACCTTGAAGGCGACCTCGATGTTGCGGGCGTCGATGACGGGCTGGTCATGGCGTCCGTTATGGTCAAGCCGGACGGCTGGTGCGAAGGATTCGGCAAGCGCGATCGTCGTCATCTCTCTGCCACCTCAATAGGGATCGACGGCATCGCGCAGGCCGTCGCCCAGCGCGTTGAAGGCAAAGACGGTGACCAGCACGAAGCCGACCGGCGAGAGGATCCACGGATAGGTACCGATGACCGAATAGGTCGCGGTGTCCTGCAGCATCAGGCCCCAGGAGATCAGCGGCGGCTTCACCGCAAAGCCGAGGAAGCCGAGGAAGGATTCCAGAAGCACCACCGTCGGGATCGCCAGCGTCACGGCGACGATCACGTGGCTCATCACATTGGGGAAGATGTGCTGCATGATGATGCGGCGGTCGGTGGCGCCGACCGCCATGGCGGCGCGCACATAGTCGATTCGCGCCAGTGCCAGCGTCTTGCCGCGCACCTCGCGCGACATCTGCGCCCAGCCCAGCGCCGACATCACGATGATGACGAAGGCGAGGAAAACATTGGTCGGCGCCGTGACCGGGATCAGTGTCGTCAGCGCCAGATAAAGCGGCAGCTGCGGGAAGGCGAGCACAAGCTCGACGAAGCGCTGCATCCAGACATCGAACCGGCCGCCGAAATAGCCGGAGACCATGCCGACGGTTGTGCCGATGACGGTGATGATGAAGACGACGGTGAGCGCGATCATCAGCGAGACGCGCGAGCCGTGGATGGCGCGCGACAGCACGTCGCGGCCGAACTTGTCGGTGCCGAGGAAGTGTACCGGCTGGCCGTCCATCGAGCCGAAGAAATGCCGGTTCGCCGGGATGAGGCCGAAGAGCTTGTAGGGCGCGCCCTCGACGAAGAAACCGAGCAGCCGCGGATGGTCGTAGTCGGGGCCGACGATCGGCTGGAAGGTGACCGGGTCGAGATCGGCCGATTCAGCGAGCGCATAGATTCTCGGCCGCGCGACGAAATTGCCGTCCTTGTCGTGGAAAACAGCCACCTGCGGCGGCGCGAAGGCGATATCGGTTGCCTTCGGGTCGAGAGGTGCCAGAAATTCCGCGAACAGGGCCATCGCCAGCAAGAGCACAACCAAGCATAGTCCGGCCATGCCGGTCCAGGAGCGCCTCAGCCGGCGCCAGACGAGCGCGATGTAGCTCTCGTTGCCGTGCGCCGGTTGGCTAACGGCGCCTTCGGCCGGCATCGGCGGGGGGGAGGGATCGCGCGCCAGCATCTAGTGCTCCCCGAACTGGCGCACGCGCGGATCGAGCAGGGCGAGCAGCATGTCGGCGATGATGTTGCCGACGATCAGCGTCGCCGACAGCACCATCATGAAGGTGGCCGTCACATAGACATCGCCCACCGCCATCGAGCCGACGATCGCCGGCCCGACGGTCGGCAGCGCGAAGATGATCGCCGTCTCGATCTCGCCGGTCAGCATGTAGGGCAGCACCACGCCCTGATACATGACCAGCGGATGCAGCGCATTGGGCACGGCGTGGCGCATGACGACCGCGCCGCCGGTCAGGCCCTTGGCCTTGGCCGTCTCGACATATTGGGCATTCAGCGTGTCGAGCAGGTTGCCGCGCATGACGCGCATATTGTAGGCGAGCCCGCCGAAGGTCGCGATCGCTACCACCGGCCAGACATGCTTGATGAGGTCGACGAACTTCGCCCACGACCACGGCGCGCCGCCATATTGCGGCGAGAAGAACGAGCCGATCTCCGACACGTTGAACTGGAAGACGAGCAAATAGACGATGATCAGCGCCATCAGGAAGCGCGGCACCGTCATGCCGAGGAAGGAGATGGCCGAAAGTGTGGAGTCGATCCAGGAATATTGCCGCGTCGCCGCCCATATGCCGAAGGTGATGCCGAGCACCGAGGCGAGCAGATGGCAGACCAGCGCCAACAGTAGCGTGCGCGGCAGGCGCTCGGCCACTACATCTGCCACCGGCTTGTTGTAATAGAGGCTGTAGCCGAAATCGCCGCGCGTGACGATGCCGCCGATCCAGTTGAGATACTGGACAGGCAGCGGCTTATCCAGCCCATGTTCTTTCCGGTAGGCCTGTGCCTGCGCGTCCGCCTCGGCGTAGGAAGCGCCGCCCTGGTTGATGAGCTGCGATTTGATGTAGTCGGCGTAGTCGCCAGGCGGCGCCTGGATGATGGCGAAGGTGACGAGGCTCAAAATGGCGAGCACGGGAAGCGCCGACGCTATGCGCATGAGCAGGAATCGCAACATGGACGGTCCGTTTCCTTTCTCGCCGGTTACGCGTTCGCCGCGTTTGGAGGATCTGCTTTGTCCGGCCGCGCCGCAACGCGGCCGGACAGCTCTTCGTCAGGGAGGTAAAGCTTAATCCATCGGGCCCCTAGTCCATCGGACCCTTGTCCCCAGGCTTGCCGGGAAGTTCCTGGGGAAAGAGTTCATACTTGGCCTGTTTGTCCGCCTTGACGAAGACGCGCTCGCGGACGATCGAATCCTCGGCCCAGTTGAACATGAAGATCGGCGTTCCTTGCGGAATGTTCGAGAAGCGCTTGTTGACGATCAGCGCGCCCGGATATTCCGTCAGGCCGACATTGTAGACGTTTGCCGTCGAGATCTCCTGGAACTTCTTCATCAGGCTGGCGCGCTCGTCATTGTCCTGCGTCGAGACGAACTTGTTGACGATGTCGACAAGGTCCTTCTCGAACGGCATCAGGTCGACCTCGCCGCTTTCCGGCGCGCGGTGGTTCCAGCTGGTCTTCGGACCGACGGGCGCGAGCTGCTCGGTGTTCTGCACCACGGATGTCAGCTCGGTGTCGTTACGCCGGATCAGCCAGTCGAAGCGGCCGGAATATTCGGCGGCGTCGCGCTGCGTGCCGTTGACCCCGTTGATGACGATCCTCAACCCGAGCTTCTCCATCTGGGCGACCACGCCTTCGGCAAGGCTTTTATCGGTCGTGTAGTCGTTGTTGACCAGCATCACGATCTCGACATTCTTGCCGCCCGCGGTGCCGGCCGGGAAGTTCACGAAGCCGTCGCCGTCCGTATCCTTGAGGCCGGCTTTGGCGAGCTCGGCCTTGGCGCCCGTGAGATCGAAGGGATAGTAGACGGTCGACTTGCGGTCATAGAAGCTGGTGCCCGAGGAGAAGCCGCCGGGATAGATGGCGGTGAACGGTCCCTTGACCAGCGAGTCGCCCAGCGCCTTGCGGTCGAGCGCCATGGTGACGGCCTTGCGGAAGTCCTCGTTGCGGTTCAGCTCGCGCAGCGCCTGGCCGCGTTCGTCCGGGTTGCCCCAGCCATTGGCGGAGAAGTTGAAGCGCAGATTGTAGCCGATGAGCCGCGGGCCGAAGGCAAGCCGAGCCGGTGCGTTCTTCTCAGCCGCGCGCTTCAGCGAGGCGACGAAATTCTCCGGCTGCTCGAGGTTGGAGAAGTCGCCCGAGCCGGCCACTGCCTGCACGTCGCGATCGGCCCAGGTTGAGAGCTTGTACTGCAGCTCATTGAGATAGGGCAGCTGGTTGCCCTTCTCGTCGACCTTCCAATAATAGGGGTTGCGGCGCATGACGATGATGTCGTCCGGCCGGTATTCGACCGGCACCCAGGCGCCCATCACCGGCATGTTCATGAACTCCGGCGGGAAGGCGTTCTTGAACTGGTCGTAGGTGTTCTTCGAATATTTCGGATGCTTCGGCTTCAAGATATGCGAGGGCCCGGGGCAGAAGGTGCCGTAGGCCATCGCATAGAGATATTGCTTCGGGAACGCCTCCTTGAACGTCCACTCGACGGTGTAGTCGTCGATCTTCTTCAGCGTCGTGCCGACGCCGAAGGTTTCCTGCGTCGCGCCGTTGAGCGGTGAGACATTGGGATCGAGGACCTCGTCCTCCCAGTAGAACATCAGGTCGTCGGCATTGAATGGCGCGCCGTCCGACCATTTGGCGCCTTCGATGAGATGCATGGTGAGCTTGTGGCCGTCCTTCGACCACTCCCAGCTCTTGGCGAGGTTCGGCAGCGGCTCGGTGTCCTTTGCATCGACCTGGAACAGCGGCGCGGTGCGCGTCAGGCATTCGGAAAGCGCGATGTCGATGCCGCCCCAGCCTTGCGTCTGGCCGGCGCCGTAGTTCCAGCCTTCCGGCCTGCCGCCGATGACATGGCGCATCGTGTCGCCATAGACGCCGATGCCGTCCGGCATGTTGGCGGTCTTGAAGACCAGCGGCTCCTTGGGCAGCCTGTCCTTGACCGGCGGCAGCTTGCCGGTCTTGACGTATTTCTCCGTCACCCAGTCCGGCTCGTGATATTCGGGCAGCGCCTTGAACTCCAGGATGGAGTCGCGCGCCACATAGTGGATCTTGCCTTCGGCCGGGAACGTCGCCGGCCCCGGCGGGATCGTCGGTTCGGACGCGAAAGCGGTGAGTGCCGGAATTGAAACGCTCAATGCCAGTCCGGCGGCAATGCTGTGTAATTTCCTCATTGTCTCCTCCCAGATGTTTGGACGTCTGCTGCTGCCCGCCCTTATTTTGGACAACTGATTTTGGCTGACCTGCCTCCTGCAGGTCAGCCGCCAAGCCCGAGCTTCAGCCGGCCTGTTTCAGTGCGGCCTTTTCGGCGCGCAGTTCCTCGATCGAGCGCACGCTTCGCCGCGCCGCGCCCGCCCATTCGCGGGTCTTGACCTTCGACTTCGCAAGCCGCTCTTTTGCCGCCGGGACGGCATCAGCATATTGTGGCAGCCAGGCGGCTTCAGCGACCACCATCTCGTCCACCATCTGCCAGACTTCCTCCGGCGTCGAAACCGCGCCGACCAGCGGGTCGTGCAGCACGGCGAGCTTCAAGAGGTCGATGTCGCCGGCGATGGCGGCATGCACCGACATGCGCTGGACGTTGATCGAGGACATGCAGGTGGCCGCACATGCCTCAGGCAATGTGATGCCGGCGGCCATGTTGATGCCGAAGCGGTCGACGAAGCCGGGCGATTCGATGATGGCGTCCTGCGGCAGGTTGGTGATCACGCCGTTGTTCTTGACGTTGAAATGGCCGCGATAGACCCGGTTCGTCTCGAGCGCCTCCAGGATATGGCTGGCATGCTCGTTGGAACGCTTGGCGGGGTCGATCGGCCTCGATGCCGCTTCGAGGAACTGCGGATACTCCGTCTCGAACCAGTTGCGGGTCTCGGTCGAGTAGCGCAGATACCCGCCCGTCTCGCCATGGATCCAGTCGGACATGTCGATCCAGCGCGTGATCTCGTCGGGGCGTTTGCGGTACCAGGGCAGATATTCGGAGAGGTGCCCGTTGCTTTCGGTCGAATAGACGCCGAAGCGTTTCAGCACGTCGATCCTGAGCTTTTCCTGCTTCGAATAGACCGGATGCGCCTCGAAGGCGGCAATCAGCTCGTCCTTGCCGATCGGCCGGCCGTTCAGCCGCAATTCGATGAACCAGGTCTGGTGGTTGATGCCGGAACAGACATAGTCGAGTTCCCTGGCCGATTTCGCGCCGAGCACCTCGGCGATCTGCGCGGCGCCATGCTGGACGCCATGGCAGAGCCCGACCGTGTCGACCTTGCCATATTCGATCGCGGCCCAGGTGTTCATCGCCATCGGGTTGGCATAGTTCAGGAACTTGGCGTCGGTCTCGGCGACCTCGCGGATGTCCTTGCAGAAATCGAGGATCACCGGGATGTTGCGCTGGCCGTAGAGGATGCCGCCGGCGCAGATCGTATCGCCGACGCACTGGTCGATGCCATATTTCAGCGGAATGCGGATGTCGTCGGCATAGGCTTCGAGGCCGCCGACGCGCACGCAGCTGATGACATAGCGCGCGCCCTCCAGAGCCTTGCGGCGGTCGGTCGTCGCCGTCACTTTGGTGGGCAGATTGTTGGCTTCCACGATCCTGTCGAGGATCGCCTTGATCATCCCGAGATTGTGCTCGCTGATATCGGTCAGCGCGAATTCGATGTCCTTGAATTCGGGGACGCAGAGAATGTCGGTGAACAGCTTCTTGGTAAATCCGACGCTGCCGGCGCCGATAATAGCGATTTTGAAGCTCATCACCTTCACCTCGATCCAATCGAATGTTAGGCAAGGAGCAGCAAGGGAGGGTTATGGCCGCACGCCAGCATGCGCGCTTGCCATCCGAGCCGGAAATCCAGCTCTTTCTCCTCCCGCCCGCTCCTCGACCGCGGGTCTTTCCCGTTCTTGAGGAGCCGGATTATGCGCTTATTCGCCGGCGCGGCCAGAGAAGGATTATGCTTTCGAGGGTAATTTTGTGCTGCAGGACCTGATCGCGAACGGAAAGCTGATGCGGACGATCTCTCTGCCGCGCGGGCGCCAGCGCCTGCATGCCATGCCGACCAGCACCGGCTACGAAGTGCGCGAGGACGAGACCTACGACTGGGACGGGCGAAAGCGCGGCCAGACGCCGTTCACCGTTCTCCAGCACACGATCAGCGGCACCGGCCAGTTGCGCTACGAGAGCCGCAACTATCGTCTGCAGGCGAACGACACGCTGCTGGTGCTGGTGCCGCACAACCATCGCTACTGGCTCGCCAAGGGCGACCGCTGGGAATATTTCTGGATCTCGATGAACGGCGAGGAGGCGCTACGCATCCACAAGTCGATCCTCAGCGTCTCGGGCCCTGTGTTCCGTCTGCAGCCGGCGACCATCGACCACCTTGCCGATTGCAGCCTGCGCCTCATCAAGGGCGCCGCCTCGCCGGGCGCGGCCTCCGCCATCGCCTATGAGGCGGCGATGGCGCTTTACGACGATGTCTTCGGCTCGCACGCCTTCGCCGAAAAGCAAAGCGCCATGCAGCCGATCATCGATCACATCAACGCCAATCTCGACAAGCCCTTACCCGTCGCCGAACTGGTTCAAATCAGTGGCCTCAGCCGCGCCCATTTCTCGCGTTGCTTCGCCGAGAGCGAAGGGTTGCCGCCGGCCGAGTTCGTCCTGCAGCAACGGCTGCAGCGCGCCGCCAAGCTGCTGACCAAGGCCGATTTCCTGCCGGTCAAGGAAGTCGCCGTCCTCTGCGGCTTCGACGACCCGAACTACTTTTCCAAGGTATTTCGCCGCTGCTATGGCATCACGCCGACACAGTTTCGCACCACCGGCATGTATGCCAGCCTGGGCAACCATCGCTGACGGCATTTATTTGGAATGATCAGCGGCGGTTCCGGTCGAGCGTCGTCGATGCGGTGCTGACAGGATCGGCAGCCGCGAAGGCGGCGTCGAGCTGTTCGGGCGTGCGCTGTCCAGCCCGTTTCCAGGCGACATACTGGACGATGCCGAAGCTCGAGCGCTGCGGCACCGTTTTCACAACCGGCATGCGGAAACCGTCGCGGAATTTCTCCCAGCGCGACCCAAGCACCGCAACCATTTCTTCGAAGGTCGGCGGCGTCGCCACGTTGGCATAGGTGATGGTGACCTTGCCGGCGAGGCCCGCTTCGCGCGAGATCGGCACCGGGATCGAGGCGAGGTAATCGGACGGCACGTCGATCAGCCCGCCGAAGGCCCATTGCTGGCGTAGCTCATCGGCGTTCATCGGCGCGACGCTGACATCGATGTCGTTGGGCGTGCCCGGCACACGATAGGGGCATCTGAAGCGACCGCAATTCGCCTGCGCCGAGAACTGCCAAAGCGCGTAACCCTGCCAATTGCCCATCGGGAAATGCACGTCGATGACCGGCTTGTAGCGCGCATACCAGAGCGGCAGTCGCGACAGCAGCCGGTAGGTGTAGCGGTTGTCGGCGATGTACTGGGCGGTTTTGCCGTTGGTGTAGAGCACCGGGAAGCGGCCGAGCCGCCTGTGCACCTGGCGCACGAATTCTTCCGCGTCCTCCAGCGACATCCATTGCGTCGGGTCGTTGCCTTCGAGGTCGAGGGCAATGAGGTCGTCCGGCGCGGGCTCGGCGAAATCGACGAAATTGTTGGCCTGCTCGACCGGATTGCCTGGGCGGGCAAGGTGATAGGCGCCCCATTTCAGACCAAGCGCCTTGGCCACCACCTTGCGCGTCTGGAACAGTTCGCGCGTCACCGCATAGCGCTTCCACAGTGCCTTGCAGAGCTTCACGTCGGTCTCGCTGCCGAAGCAGAAATAGGGCGGCGGCAGACCGTCGGACGCCTTGTTGATGAAGCCGACGATACGCTTGTCGGTGGCAAGCTTAGCCCAGTCGATGGAGTTGTATTCGTAGGCGTCGATCACCAGCGCGCGGTCGGCATTCTTCCACGGCTCGGAGAAATCCGAGGCCTTTGCCGCCGTGCCCAGCACCATCGCTGCCGCGAGAAGCGCCAGGCGGCGAAGAGCGCGCGCCGGCTGTTTCAATCAGGGTGTCCCCACTGACCAGGGGACGATCCTGAACCGCTATGGTTAAGGAAGTGCTTCAGGACGGAAGAGCTTTAGAGCCGAGGCCCTTAGTGGCTACCGTGATTCAATGACCAGGCTTTTGTAGGCGTCGAAGGCTTTGCGCAGCCCTTCATTTGGCTCCGGCGGGTTCACGATTGCCTCGACCAAAGCAAGTTGATCTGCGGCCGACAGCTGGTTGCTGGCGGTCTCAATGATGATCTGCTGCGCCACTTCGAGGCGGGCGCGTCGGGGAGTCCGTTGGCTTGGCATTGTAGCGACCTCAGCGCCGAAACGGCGACTGCACCGCGAACGGATCGGGCGCCGGCTCCTGCGAGAGCGTGCCTTCCGCCGCGCGCTTCTTGTGATGTGCCAGCGAGCATTGCGGCGAGCACAAGATGCCGCGATCCGACCAGTAGGCAGGCCCATGCTCGATCTTGCCCTCATGATACCAGAAGCCCGTGGCCCGGTAGGGGAGGCCGCATTCGATACAGCGATAGGCGTCGGGTCTGGCAAGCATGGATTCGATCCGGTCTCAAGCCGGACCTCAACGGTCGGCTGTTCCGAATTTAGTGTGCTTGGAAAACTTTGCAAAAATCCACGTGACAAAGTTTGACGTTTACGTAAAAAGAAGGTGCAGATCGACCCATAGGCGGATGGTCTCGCCGCGGCTGAGGTCCTACGATCGAGCGCAGGAACGGAGGAGGAGCAGGAAACATGTATCGCGCACCGGTCGAGGACATCGCTTTCACGCTGAAGCATGTGGCCGGGCTGAAGCCGGCGCTTGATGCCGGCACTTTCGGCGATCTCGGAGAAGACCTTGTCGACGCGATTCTGGCCGAGGCCGGCCGCTTCGCCAGCGAGGAGGTGGCACCGCTTTACAAGGTCGGCGACGAGCATGGCGCGGTGCTGAAGGATGCTTCCGTCACAACGCCGCCCGGCTGGAAGGAACTCTACCGCCGCTGGATCGACGGCGGCTGGAACGCGCTGTCCGGTCCTGAGGAATTCGGCGGCCAGGGCCTGCCCACCATGCTTGCCGTCGCGGCGCTCGAAATGTGGAACTCGGCCGCCATGGCCTTCGGCATCGGCCCGACGCTCACCATGGGCGCGGTCGAGGCGCTCGACAAGCACGCTTCCGAGGCGCTGAAAGCGAAATATCTGGCGAAGCTCGTCTCCGGCGAATGGATGGGCACGATGAACCTGACTGAGCCGCAGGCCGGTTCCGACCTCAACGCGCTGCGCAGTCGCGCCGAGCCCGCCGACGACGGCACCTATCGCATCTTTGGCCAGAAGATTTTCATCACTTATGGCGAGCACGATTTCACCGATAACATCGTGCATCTGGTGCTGGCGCGGCTGCCGGACGCCCCGGCTGGCACGCGCGGCATCTCGCTGTTCCTGGTGCCGAAATTCCTGGTCAATGACGATGGCACGCTCGGCGCCCGCAACGATGTCTTCTGCTCGGGCCTCGAGCACAAGCTCGGCATCCATGCCTCGCCGACCTGCACCATGATCTATGGCGACGGTTTTCAAGGCGCGACACCAGGCGCCATCGGCTGGCTGATAGGCGAGGAGAACAAGGGGCTGGCCTGCATGTTCACGATGATGAACAACGCCCGCCTTGCCGTCGGCATGCAGGGCGTGGCGGTGGCCGAGACCGCCACCCAGAAAGCGATCGCCTACGCCAATGAGCGCCGCCAGGGCAAGGCGTCGGACTATTCGGGGCCCGGCATGGCGCCGATCGTCCATCACCCCGACGTGCAGCGCAATTTGCTCACCATGCGGGCGTTGACCCAGATCGCGCGCTCAATCAGCTATTCCTGCGCGCACGCCATCGACCGCGCGCGCGTCGCCGAGGGCGAGGCCGCCGCCAACTGGCGCGACCGCGCCAATCTGCTGACGCCGCTGGCAAAAGCCTTTTCGACCGATGTCGGCGTCGAGGTCGCTTCGCTTGGGCTGCAGGTGCATGGCGGCATGGGCTTCATCGAGGAGACGGGCGCTGCGGCGCTTTATCGCGATGCCCGCATCGCGCCGATCTATGAAGGCACCAACGGCATCCAGGCGATCGACCTTGTATCGCGAAAACTGCCTCTGGGCGGCGGCGAACATGTGCATAGGTACATCGGCGAATTGAAGGCGGTTGCCGATGCGGTGCGGATCTCCAATGTCGAAGGTTTCGGCCGCACCGCCGATGGCCTCGACCGGGCGCTGGACGACCTTGCCGAAGCGACGCGCTTCCTGCAGACGCTGATGGCCCACGGCCGGTCCGATGCCGCCATGGCCGGCGCCACGCCCTATCTGCGCCTGATCTCGCTTGCCGCCGGCGGCGCCTATCTGGCGCAGGGCGGGCTTGCCGACCACGGCCGCATCGCGCTTTGCCGCTTCTTTGCCGAAAACCTGCTCGGCGAGACGCGCGCCCTGAAGGAGCGCGTCATCGACGGCGCCGACAGCCTCGCCGCCGCCGGCAAGGCGCTGATAACGGCCTGAACAACCCCTGACATTCGAAGGAACCGACCGTGACCGACCATATCCTCGTCGAGCGACAGGGCACCGTGCAGATCATCCGCATGAACCGGCCGGACAAGAAAAACGCGCTGACGCGCGCCATGTACGCCAAGATGTCGGCGGCCCTTGCCGAGGGTGATGCCGATCCGGCGGTTCGCGTCCATGTCTTTCTCGGCGTGCCCGGCGCCTTTTGCGCCGGCAACGATCTTGCCGATTTCCTCGTCGTCGCCACCGGCGGCGAGGGCGGCACCGAGGTCTGGGATTTCCTGATGGCGCTGGCCAAGGTGGAGAAGCCGATGCTGTCGGGCGTCGACGGCATCGCGGTCGGCATCGGCACCACGCTCAATCTGCATTGCGACCTGACCTTCGCCACGCCGCGCACGCTCTTCCGCACGCCCTTCGTCGACCTCGGCCTCGTGCCGGAGGCCGGCTCCAGCCTGCTGGCGCCTCAGATCCTCGGCCGGCAGGGCGCCTTCGCGCTGCTTGGCCTCGGTGAAGGCTTTTCCGCCGAGCGCGCCAAGGCCGCCGGCCTGATCTATGAGGTGGTCGCGGAAGACGCGCTGGAGCGATCGGTACTGGCCGCGGCTGCCCAGATCGCCGCCAAGCCGCCGCAGGCGCTGAAGATTGCACGCGATCTGATGCGCGGTTCCGGCGAGGAGCTCGTCGCCCGCATCAAGGTGGAGAGCGAGCATTTCCGCGAGCGGCTGAAATCCAACGAAGCGCGCGCCGCGCTCACAGCGTTCATGACACGGAAGAAGGTCAGCTGACGTCAAACATTCGGCTTGGCGCGATGGTGCTCGGTCGGCACGGGGAGGTTGTGCCGTCGCCGAGAAAATTCGCGCGCAGGGCGATTTTTGGCTGTACATGCGAGTCTTCGCGGCCTATCTGGGAATCGGCGGGCGGGGGCCTATTAGGGGGAGACGACATGGCCCGCGAACTTGCCGTCAGCGCGCAATCTTTCAGAGCAATCTGCAGCATTCCGTTAACGGATTGAACGCCTCGACATGCTCGCCGATGCCGCAACGCCGCTGGCGCTGACATTCAGGCTCTGGTGGCGCTTCTGGCCGCAACTGGTCGCCACAGTGCTCATCGGCATAGTGTTCAGCGATTTGTTCATGCAGATCGCCGCGCGCACCGCACTTGTCAATCACATGGCGGGGTTGGCCTTGCTGACACTGGTCGCGCTGACGCAGCTTACCGTCACGGTCGCCATGTTCCAGACGCTGCTGCCGGCTTTGCCGGCAACGCGCGCCGCCCAACAGGCAGCGCGTGGCGAAAGCGAAGCGGAGCCTGGCAGTGGCAGCGCGCGACTGGCGCGCATGGTCACCGTCGCGCTGCTGCCCTTCTTCGCCTACTACGCCGCCTGGGGCTTTCTCGGTGACACGGTTCGGCAATATTCCCGCGTCACGCTCGACATGGCGCCCTTCGGCGAAGGGGCCGGCAACGTCCTCGATGTGCTCGATTCGCGCTGGCTGATTTTTTCGGTCGCGATCTCGTGGCTGATCCGGCGCTTCGCCACCACGCGCGGCGGATCTCGCTCCTTCTGGCAGATCGTCGTGGTCATCTGCGAGACCAATTGGATCTTCATCGGTCTTTACGTGATCTCGCGCTGGAAGGACGAGATCGTCGGCTGGATCATGAGCCGTAACATCTTGTCCGTCCTGCAGGCCGCGGTAGACGGTGTTGCCAATCCAATTGCTACGGCCTTCGCCGATCCAATGGTTCCCGTCGAGGTCACCTCGATCGATGCGACGACCAGGCTGGCCAATTTGTTCTTCTACATGCTTTTGCCGGTTATCTGGCTGGTGCTTGCCGCGCTGATCTATGGCTACGACGTACGCGACGACAAGGAACTGATGCGCGTGCACCGGCGCGTCGAACGTCTCGGCGAGCGCTATCGCGCCATTCCGAAATTCCTGCGCGACTTCGTCGGGCACTTCGTCTCTGGCTATCGCTCGCGCTACCTGCCGATCGCCAATGGCGTGCGCATCACGCTGAACTCCGGTGTCGTCCTCATCGTCACGCTGATCGTCGGCTACCGCGTGATCGACTGGCTGGCCGCCTGGGCCTGGTTCGGCATGACGCGGCTCATCGGCCCGCACGAACTCGACACCTGGCAGGTGCTTTCTCAGGGCGTTTCGCTGCTGTTCGGCAGCCCGTTCCAGGACTCTTCGACTGGCATTCTCGTCGAGCCGCTGCGGATTTGCTTCTTGGTCGCGATCCTCGAAACGGCATTCGCGCTGCCCAAGCGTCAGACCAGCGAGGGTGCTCAACCGTCCGGCCCGCCGGGTGGCGTAGAAGTCGAGGCGCAGAATGCTTGAGAACGCTGGTTCCCGCCTGAAAGCCTGGCTGATGGCCGGCATCGGCACCGCCGCCGCTATTGCCGTTGCGGGTGTTATGGGTGCCTTCGGTGCAAGGCATGAGCCGGTGCCTGTTTTGGCGCCCGCCAGTCGGATCGAGACAGGCCAGTGGCTGCTGCGACCGTTGAAGGCCTATGTGACCGCGGAGAAGAACGTCTATGGCGCACCGCTCAAGTCCGGCGGGAAAGCGCTGGTCCTCGAGCTTGAAATGACCAATCGCACGGCAAAATCCACGAAGGATTACTTCGAGGTCCTGCAGCCGAACCCGGCGATAATCGATCCCGCGACGAAACCTTTTATCGTACTGACGCGCGATTCCACGCTGTCGCCCGAACTGCACCCCGGCATGCCGGAGCGCATGGCCTATATCTGGCAGCTCTCGGACGGAGCAGCACCGCCGGCAAGCCTCGATTTGACGATCATCCACAAGACTTACAAGCAGCGTGACAATCTTTATGGCCTGCCCGGCTGGTTCAATCCGACGCCGATCGGCGTGCTAATGCTGCCGGTTGGAAGCGGCCCTGACACCGCGGACATCCAGCCATGACGCGCAAGTTGGCCAATATCATCCTACTGTTTGTCGCGGTGTCGCTTTGCTACGGCCTGCAGGTGTCGAAGCCGCGTTACGGCGACCTGATCGGGCCGATCCCCTCGCGGGGCAGGCTCGGCGACACGGTCGTCGGGCGAAGCTTCGAAGTTCGCGTCGAAAAGGTGAAATTCGCTCACAACCTGAAAGTGGACAGGTTCGGCGAGGCGAAGATCCTGACCACCGGAGGCGTCTGGGCCGTGGTCACTGTGGAGTTTGCGGCGCGCGCGCAATCGATGACCGTGGCGGTCGCGTCCTGGCGCGGGCCGACGGGCCTCACCTATGACCAGACAGAGCGGCTGTCCTTCACCGACGGCCTGCTCCCCGTGGCCGTCGATCCCGGGCTGCCAAAGAAGGCGAGGCTGATCTTCGAGATGCGGCCGGCCGAGGCCAGCAATGCAAATCTGCTGATTTCGGAAAAGCTGATGTCCGCGCTCGACTCCCAGGCCGAGATATCGCTCGGGCCGGTCGCCACCGGATCCGATGGTTTGCCGGCCGGCACGGTAGAGATGCTGGATATGACGCAGCCGATCTGAGAGGTATCGAATGACGGCACGGGTCCTGGATCGGGAGAGCGGGCGTAGTGAGCAGAAATGGGGCCGCCGCAGCCTTTGGTCGCTTCTGCTGCTTGTGCCGCTGGCCCTGGCCATTGAGGCTTATGACAGCGTCAAGGCGCTGCTTAGTGACGACGATCTCTTCCCGCGCCGCGTCGCCTGGGGCGAGACTGCCCGTTTTGGCGGCAGCGATTGGAAGCTGACCGACCTGCGTGGTGCCTTCGGCATGTCGAACCTGCCGCCCGATTCTGTGCCGGTTCTGGCCGACTTCCAGGTGAAAATTGGTAACCCCGACCTGCAAAATCTCTGGCTCGGCTGCAGGATAATGCTGATCGACAAGGACGGCCGGCGCTGGTCGCCGACCTCCATCGTTTCGCTGAAAACCACGGACAATGTGCAGACCTGTATCTCGGCGATCTTCTCCGGCGCCAAAAGCGGCGACACGCTTAATCTGCGCGAGACGTTCCTGGTGCCGAAGGAGGCGACCAAGACGATACAACCGGCCGTTGGTGTTGCCAGCGAGCGGCCGCATTTCCTGCTGTTCCAGCTGGAGAAGGATTGATTTCCCGCGACCCGCCTGTCGCTAATCAGGGATAGAGCCGCGTCTTGTCCCAGCCGCCGTTGGCGTTGCGCGAGAACACGACGCGGTCATGCAGCCGGAATGGCCTGTCGTGCCAGAACTCGATCGTCTGCGGCAGGATGCGGAACCCGGACCAGTATTTCGGCCGCGGGATGTCGCCGATCGCGTAGCGCGCCGTGTATTCGGCCACGGCCTTTTCCAGCGCGAAGCGGCTTTCCAGCGGCCGCGACTGCTTCGAGGCCCAGGCGCCGATACGGCTGCCGCGCGGCCGCGTAGCGTAATAGGCGTCGGCTTCGGCGTCGCTGACGATTTCCACCGGTCCGCGCACGCGCACCTGGCGGCGCAGCGATTTCCAATGGAAGCACATCGCCGCCTTCATGCTGCCAAGAATCTCGCGGCCCTTGGCGCTCTCGAAATTCGTGTAGAAGACAAATCCCTTTTCGTCGAACCCCTTGAGCAGCACCATCCGCACATCCGGCATGCCGTCGGCGTCGACGGTTGCCAGCGCCACGCCGTTGGGGTCGTTGATCTCGCTCTTGGTGGCGTCCTCCAGCCATGCGGCAAAGAGCCGGAACGGCTCCGCCGCCTCTGTGAAGTCACCGCTTGTTAACTCAGTTTCGGTCATAGTTTTCCAAATTTTTAACGTTGCGGGAGGAGTTCGCCGATTGTCGCGTATCGCGCAAGCTTTTGACAGCGGACAATCGAGCGTTATCGCTTCGGCCAGCGCCAAGGCTGCGTTGCTGATATTGGCGTTTCCGCTTGCTGCCTGCGGTGCCGGCGGCTTCAGCCTCGATAAGGCGGAGATCGACCGCTCGATCATCACCTCCAGCGCGCCTTCCTCGCCTGCCCAACCGCCAAGCAGCGACAAGGATTCCGACCAGACCACCATTGGCAACGCAGTCTCCTCCGCCGACATCCAGGAGCTCAGCGGCCAGGCCGTGCCATGGGCCAATGCCGGCACCGGCTCGCGCGGCTCGATCACCGAGCTGGTGGAGCTCAAGGACGGCGGCCTGACATGCCGCCGCTTCACCGCCACGCGCGAGAGCTTCGACGGCGTCGCCTTGTACAAGGGCGAGCTTTGCATGGCCGGCGCCGGCGGCTGGCGCATGCAGGAGTTTGGGGCGCTCTGACTTTCGGTCGCCGATTGCTTTCATGCTACTGGAATTTCTTCCTATCCGGGCGCATATAGGGGACGACCGTGGATCCATCTTCTCTTGCAGGCAGGAAGCATGCGCGACCCCTATGAGGTGCTGGGCGTTGCCAAGAACGCATCGGCCAAGGACATAAAATCGGCGTACCGCAAGCTCGCCAAGCAGCATCATCCGGACCAGAATCCGAATGATCCGAAGGCGAAGGAGCGTTTTGCCGCCGCCAACCAGGCGTATGAGATCGTCGGCGACGAGAAGCGCCGCGCCGCTTACGATCGCGGTGAGATCGACGCCGACGGCAAGCCGAGATTCCAGGGCTTCGAGGGCGCGGCCGGCGGCGATCCGTTTGCCGGTTTCCGCCGTCAGCAGGGCCCTGGAGCCGCGCATTTCGAATTCCGGACGGGACGTCCGGGCGGCGATCCTTTCGACGGCAACAGCGACATTTTCAGCCAGATCTTCGGCGATGCCTTCTCGGGCGTGCGCGGCGCCGCCAGGGGTGGCGATCGCCGCCAGCCGATGCAGGCGCCTGACCTGAACGTCGCGCTGGACATCACCGTCGAGGAGGCGGCCACCGCCGAGAAAGTGACGGCGATGTTCCCCGACGGCCGCAAGATGGCGGTCAAGCTGCCGGCCTATGTCGAGGACGGCCAGACCATCCGCCTCAAGGGTCAGGGCGAGCAGGGTCCGGGCCAGCCGGGCGACGCGCTGGTCAAGATCCACATCCGCCGCCATCCGCGCTACCGCATCGAGGGCCGCGACCTGCATGTCGACCTGCCCGTCGATCTGGCCGACGCGGTGCTCGGCGCCAAGGTGGCGGTCGAGACGCCAACCGGCAAGCTCGCGGTCAACGTCCCGGCATGGTCGAGTTCGGACAAGGTGCTGCGCCTGAAGGGCAGGGGCCTGCCGGAAAAAGCCGGCGGCCACGGCGACCTCTACGCCCATGTCCGGCTGATGCTGCCGGAAGGCGGAGATGCCGAGCTCGAAGCGCTGTTGCGCCACCGAAAGGGCTGATCGAGAGACGTTCTCCCGCGGACAGTCCGCTTTCAACGCTTGAAGGGGCTCTATGCCTGTGCGATAGGGCTCCACAAAGCAGCTATTCTTGCGGAGAACGCGCACATGGCGGGTGTACAGGGCCTGATGGCCGGTAAGCGGGGCCTTATTCTCGGCGTCGCGAACAATCGGTCGATCGCTTTCGGTATCGCCAAGGCCTGCGTCGATCACGGCGCCGAAATCGCGCTGACCTATCAGGGCGAGGCGTTCAAGAAGCGCGTCGAGCCGCTGGCGGCGGAGCTCAACGCGCATGTCGCCGGCCATTGCGACGTCACCGATCCGGCCAGCCTCGACGCCGTTTTCGCCGACATCGCCAAGCACTGGGGCAAGCTCGACTTCCTCGTCCACGCCATCGCCTTCTCCGACAAGGACGAGCTCACCGGCCGCTATGTCGAGACGACGCGCGACAATTTTCTGCGCACCATGGACATTTCGGTGTTTTCCTTCACCACCATCGCCAAGCGGGCCGAGCCGCTGATGGCCGAAGGCGGTTCGCTTTTGACGCTGACCTATTACGGCGCCGAAAAGGTGATGCCGCATTACAACGTCATGGGCGTCGCCAAGGCCGCACTCGAAGCCAGCGTGCGCTATCTTGCGGTCGACCTCGGCGCCAAGAAGATCCGCGTCAACGCGATCTCTGCCGGCCCGATCAAGACGCTCGCCGCCTCCGGTATCGGCGACTTCCGCTACATCCTCAAGTGGAACGAGTACAATGCGCCGCTGAAGCAGACGGTGACGCAGGAAGAGGTCGGCGATTCCGGCGTCTACTTCCTGTCGGATCTCTCGCGCGGCGTCACCGGCGAGGTCCATCACGTCGATTCCGGCTACCACGTCGTCGGCATGAAGGCGGTCGACGCGCCAGACATCTCGACCGTGAAGGACTAATTCTCTCTCCGCCTAATCGTCCGTCCAGGCCCTGCCCCGACCTCCGGAAGACCTGATGTATCCGCTCGTCTACCTCGCGCGCCATGGCCAGACGGAATGGAATGCCGAGGGTCGGCTGCAGGGTCAGGCCGACACCGACATCAATGCGCTTGGCCGCGCGCAGGCGACGCATATTGGCCGTCGGCTGGCCGAGTTCGTCGGCAATCCCGCCGATTTCGACTTCGTTGCCAGCCCGATGCGGCGCACGCGCGAGACGATGGAGTTGATGCGCGCGGCAATGGGGCTCGATCCGTTCGCCTATCGCACCGATCCGCACCTGGTGGAAATGAGCTTCGGCGCCTGGCAGGGTTTCACCTTTGCCGAGCTCGAGGCGAGGCTTCCTGGCTCGACCGACGGACGCCGGCACGCCAAATGGGATTTCCAGCCGCCGGGCGAGGGCGCGGAAAGCTACGAAATGCTGCTCGAACGGATCAAGCCATGGTTCGACGCGCTTCGGGAGCCGACGGTCTGTGTCACCCATGGCGGCGTCATGCGCTGCCTGTTCCGCTTTGTCGAAGGCATGTCCAAGAAGGAAGCGGCCAGCCTCGAGATCCCGCAGGATCGCCTGCTCCGGCTGCAGGGCCGGAGCCTGGAATGGTTGTGAAGCAGACGGCCGATTTCTAAGGTCGTCCTGGACCGGCCGGGGGCCAGGACCTCGTGGCGCGGATTAATTCTGGTCGCTGTCTGGCAGCTGCATATCGGTCACGACATTCTCGCCGTTGGTCACGTCGTAGGCGATGACGATGTCCATGCCGGGCTTCAGCGCGTCGAGATCGGTCTCGGCATTGAGCTTGTAGGACTTCCCGTCGTTCAGCGTCAGCGTCAGAGTGTCCTTGTCGACCTTCTTGATCAGGCCTTCGGTCTGGCCGGCGAACGCGGCGGTGGAAATCATGAGCATGGCGCCAACCACGCCAATCAGGGTACGCATTGTCGTCCTCTTTGGTCATTGCGCCGGCTGGTCAGCGGCGGGTCCTCAACGGCGGATGGGAAGAGAGCAGAAACCAACCGAATGTGTCAAAACTAAATCCGCCGGATCACGGTTTGATGCAGCCGAACATCGTTTGACCGCTGTGGAAAACGCCAATAGAAGGCAGCGTGCAGCGCCGTGCGTGCTTTTGGACGCGCAAAGGACGCAGCACCACTTTAGATTGCCGGCTACGCTGCCGGGCAGGGCGTTTTCCATGTCTCACAACACATTCGGCCATCTGTTCCGCGTCACCACCTGGGGTGAGAGCCACGGGGCCGCGCTCGGCTGCGTTGTCGACGGCTGCCCGCCCGGCATCCGCTTCAAGCGCGAGGATATCCAGGCCGAGCTCGACAGGCGCCGCCCCGGGCAGTCGCGTTTCGTCACCCAGCGCCGCGAGCCGGACGAGGTCAAGATCCTCTCTGGCTTCATCCTCGACGAGGACGGCGAGACCATGATCACCACCGGCACGCCGGTGTCGATGCTGATCGAGAATGTCGACCAGCGCTCCAAAGACTATGGCGAGATCGCGCGCCAGTACCGGCCGGGCCATGCCGACTACACCTACGAGGTCAAATACGGCCTGCGCGATCATCGCGGCGGCGGCCGCTCCTCGGCGCGCGAGACCGCGGCGCGCGTGGCGGCGGGCGCGCTCGCCCGCAAAGTGGTGCCGGGCATGACGGTGCGCGGCGCGCTGATTTCCATGGGGGAGAAATCCATCGACCGCGCCAACTGGAACTGGAATTTCGTCGGCGACGCCGAGAACCCGTTCTTCACCCCCGATCCGGCGTCCGTCCCGGTCTTCGCCGCTTATCTCGACGGCATCCGCAAGGCCGGCTCCTCGGTCGGTGCGGTCATTGAAATAGTGGCCGAGGGGGTGCCGGCGGGCCTCGGCGCACCGATCTACGCCAAGCTCGACCAGGACATTGCGTCCGGCCTGATGTCGATCAACGCCGTCAAGGGCGTCGAGATCGGCAACGGCTTCGAGGCCGCCCGCATCACCGGCGAACAGAATGCCGACGAAATGCGCATGGGCAATGACGGCAAGCCGGTGTTCCTTTCCAACAATGCCGGCGGCATCCTGGGCGGCATCTCGACCGGACAGGCGATCGTTGCCCGCTTCGCCGTCAAGCCGACGTCTTCGATCCTCACGCCGCGCAAGTCGATCGACAAGGACGGCAAGGATGTCGAGGTGATGACCAAAGGCCGCCACGATCCGTGCGTCGGCATCCGTGCCGTGCCGATCGGCGAGGCCATGGTTGCCTGCGCGATTGCGGATCATTATCTGCGGCATAGAGGACAGACCGGGAAGGGAATAGCGGAGTAAGGCAGTAGGGCAGTATGTTTCGTCGCTTTTGGCGACGCCAAACTTTTTCCTTTTCCCCTACTCCCTTACTGCCATATTCCCCTACTCCCCTGCGAGCGAAGCGAGCATTTATGCCATACGACCAAAAGAAGATCGTCGAAGCGATCCGTGCTTTCGAGCGCGGCGAGATCGTCGTCGTCATGGACGATGACGGGCGCGAGAACGAGGGCGACCTGATCGTCGCCGCCGTCCATTGCACGCCGGAGAAGATGGCCTTCATCATCCGCAACACCTCCGGCATCGTCTGCACGCCCATGCCGCGCGAGGAGGCGAGGCGGCTGAACCTGGCGCCCATGGTGGCCGACAACGATTCCGCCCACACCACCGCCTTTACCGTCAGCGTCGATTTCAAGCACGGCACCACGACCGGCATTTCCGCCGACGACCGCACCCTTACCGTGCGCAACCTTGCCAACGGCAATGTCGGCGCGTCCGATTTCGTGCGTCCGGGCCACATCTTCCCGCTGATCGCTCGCGAGGGCGGCGTGCTGATGCGCTCCGGCCATACGGAAGCGGCGGTCGATCTGTGCAAGCTCGCCGGTCTGCCGCCGATCGGCGTCATCTCCGAACTGGTCAACGACGACGGCACCGTCAAGCGCGGGCCGGAAGTGCAGGCTTTCGCCGAAAAACATGGCCTCAAGCAGGTCTCGGTCGCCGATCTCATCGCCTACCGGCAGCGCAAGGAAACCCTGGTCGAGCGCGTCGCCTGCTCGGACATCGAAACGCCCGGCGGCAAGGCGCAGGTCTTCACCTATACGCTGCCTTGGGATTCCATGCACCACGTTGCGGTCGTCTTCGGCGACATCCGCGACGGCGAGGAGGTGCCGGTGCGCCTGCACTCGGAGGATGTCGTGACCGATGTGTTCGGCACCAGCCACCGCCTGGAGGACATCATGAAGGCGATGGGCGAGCGCAAGCGCGGCGTCATCGTCTATCTGCGCGAAGGGTCCGTCGGCGTCGCCCATCAGGAGCGCAAGCGACCCGCGAGCGGCGACCGCGAGGATCACGAGGAAGCGCGCCGGCGCGAGAACGAGTGGCGCGAGATCGGTCTCGGAGCCCAGATTCTCAGGGATCTCGGCATTTCCTCGATCAACCTGATCGCCTCCCGCGAGCGCCACTATGTCGGCCTCGAGGGGTTTGGCATCCATATCGCGAAAACCGCGATTCTTTAGGATCGAATGAATAGCACCGGTCGAGGACGGGGCCGGTCGCTTGTTTCACCCGGTAGGAGCAACACTCGCGCCACCGAGCCCGCAACCTGGCGCCGCCACCCTCTGCAGCAGCATCTTCAGATTGAATGCGCCGGCCGTGATAGACTTGTGCACCGCTTTGAGATGGGCACGGCGCCGCGCTTGATTGACAATTGATGGCGTAAGCGCAACCTCTTCGGCCATTCTCTGAGGCGGGAGAGTCGGGCCATGTGGGACTTCAGCATCGGCCGGTCGGTGTCCATCATGATGCGGACATGGCCGTTCATCGTCTTTCGCATGATCGTCTATTTTGGCATCACGCTGGCCTACATCATGGCGACCGGCACCGGCGCCAGTGTCGGCTACGGCGTCGGCCACATCTCGACCGACCCCGACGGGCCGATGTCGTTTGCGCTGTGGGGCGGGGTTGTCGGCTTCGGCGTCGTCTCAGTCGCCGTCTACTGGATCCGCGAATACATCCTCTATGTGCTCAAGGCCGGCCACATCGCCGTCATGGTCCACCTGATCGACGGCCACGACGTTCCCGACGGCCAGGGCCAGATCGCCTATGCGAAGGAAGTGGTCACCCAGCGTTTTGCCGAGGCCAACATCCTTTTCGTCGTCGACCAGCTGGTGAAGGGCGCCATCCGCGCCATTACCGGCCTGATCGGCGGCATCGCGGCGTTCCTGCCCATTCCAGGCTTGAGCGGCATCGTCAGCTTCATCAACACGGTCATCCGCCTGTCGCTGACCTATGTCGACGAGATCATCCTCGGCTACAATATCCGCATCAATTCGAGCTCGCCTTTCGAGACCGCCAGGCAAGGCGTCGTGCTCTATGCGCAGAACGGCAAGCACATGGTCAAGAACGCGGTGTGGCTGGCTGTGATCATGTGGGGCGTGTCCTTCGTCATCTTCCTTTTGATGCTGGCGCCCGCCGGCGCGATCCTCTGGGTCATGCCGGGCCAGCTTGCCGGCTGGGCCTTCGTGCTGGCCATCGTCTTTGCCTGGGCCTTCAAGGCGGCCTTCATCGAGCCCTTCGCCATCGCTTCGCTGATGCAGGTCTATTTCGACACCATCGAAGGCCAGGTCCCCAATCCGGAATGGGACCGGCGCCTGGCCGAAGCGTCGTCCAAGTTCAGGGAGCTTCGCGACAAGGCGCTCGGCACCTTCGGCGGCTCGCGCTGGGATTCGCCAAGGGCTGCTTGATCGGCAACCCTGACCCAGGAAGGCAGCCTGATCACGGCTTCGCCCTTTCGCCGGAACCAAGTCGGGTGATCGCCGATTTGAGCGCCGCCTCGCCGGCGCCGCAAAAGGTCTCGCTCATCACCAGTTCGGAGAGCGGCAGGCGCTTGCCCCAGCCATGCGCTTCGAGATCGGGCCGCGGCGCGAATTCCGAGACGCGGCCGACGCAGAGATAGGCGATCGGCGTCACATGCTCGGGGATCGCGAGCAGCCGCTTCAGCGCCTCGGTCTCGATGATGCTCACCCAGCCGACGCCGACGCCTTCTGCCCGCGCCGCCAGCCAGAAATTCTGCACCGCGCAGACGGTGCTGTAGAGGTCCATCTCGGGATTGTGCCAGCGCCCGAGCGGCGAATCCTTCGAGCGCTGCCGGTCGCAGGTGATGCACAGGTTGAGCGCGCTTTCGCAGATGCCTTCGAGCTTCAGCTTGCGGTAGAGCGCCTGCCGCTCCGCTTCGATCGCCGGCAGTTCCTGCTCGCGCGCGGCGAGGAACAGGTCGCGCACCTGCCGCCTTCGCTCGCCATCGCGGATGACGATGAAGTTCCACGGCTGCATGTAGCCGACCGACGGCGCGTGATGGGCGGCCATCAGCAGCCGCGCCAGCACGGCATCGTCGAGATCGTCCGAAACGAAATGGCTGCGCACATCGCGCCGGGTGAACATCGCCCGGTAGACCGCATCGCGCGCCGATTGGTCAAAGTCATCGCCGCCCACGGCGGCCGTTCGTGCCTGCATCGCTTGTCCCCTTGCGACAGCAGTCCTCCGCCTGACCATGCGGATGACCATGTCTGCCGGGCCGGTCTTCTGGCTCGGGATCGTCCCGCTCCGGCGCCTTCCCGTCTTGGACAGTGGCATTTGCCGGCGCGGTCCCCCTCACAGCGTTGGGCACGCCACGGAATTCAACCGTGTTCCCGATTCTCCCGCGTCTGCGGGCACCAGGCAGCACGACGACTTTACCGCGAAGCTTCAGCCGCGCCAATGCCGCCTGCGACATGGGGAGGCGCGATTTTCCCCAGCCATTCGGCGCTGCAACATGGTCATTCGGGCCGCGGGTGCCTAAATTAGGCGCCATGACCACCCGTCTCTACACCCATCCGGTATTCCTGGAACACCTGACGCCGCCCGGTCACCCCGAGCGGCCCGACCGGTTGCGCGCCATCGAGCGCGTGCTGGACGACGAGGCTTTTTCGGCGCTCGACCGCGTCAGAGCGCCGGAAGGCGATGAGGCGACCATCCTTTACGCGCACCCGGAAGATTTTGTTGCCCGCATCCGCGCGGCTATCCCCGCGAGCGGCATCGTCTCGATCGACGCCGACACCAGCGCCAGCCCGAAGAGCTGGCAGGCCGCGGTGACGGCGATCGGCGCCGCCAATGCGGCGATAGATGATGTCTTCGAAGGCCGCGCCGCCAACGTCTTCGTTGCCGCCCGTCCGCCCGGACACCATGCCGAAAAGACCACAGCGATGGGCTTTTGCCTGTTCAACACCGCGGCGATCGCCGCCCGCCATGCGCAGAAGAGGCATCAGGCCGAGCGTGTCGCCATCGTCGACTGGGACGTGCACCACGGCAACGGCACGCAGGACATTTTCTGGGACGATCCCTCGGTTCTCTATTGCTCGACCCACCAGATGCCGCTTTATCCGGGCACCGGCGCGAAGAGTGAAACCGGCGTCGGCAACATCGTCAACGCGCCGCTTGCGCCGCGCACCGGCAGCGAGACTTTCCGCGACGCCTTCCTGTCGCGCGTGCTGCCGTCGATCGATGCGTTCGCGCCAGACCTGATCATCATTTCCGCCGGTTTTGATGCGCACCATCGCGATCCGCTGGCCGAGATCAACCTGACCGAGGATGATTTCGACTGGGCGACCGGCCAGCTGATGGAGCGCGCCGGGCGTCACAGCGGCAATCGGCTCGTCAGCCTGCTGGAGGGCGGCTACGATCTGCAGGGACTGGCATTTTCGGTCGCCGCCCATGTCGGGCGGCTGATGAAGGGATAGGATATGGCTGGCGAAGGCAATGAGGACGTCAAGGCGATGAGCTTCGAACAGGCGCTCGACGCGCTGGAGAAGATCGTCGATGATCTGGAGCGCGGCGATGTCGCGCTCGACCAGTCGATCAAGATCTACGAGCGCGGCGAGGCGCTGAAGGCCCATTGCGACCGCTTGCTGAAGGCGGCCGAGGACAAGGTCGAGAAGATCAGGCTGTCTCGCGACGGCAAGCCGGTGGGAACCGAGCCGCTCGACCCCGACTAGGTCGGGAGGGGCGGGGAGAAAGCAGGTTTAGGAGTTCAAGCATGTGCCGAAACATCAAGACCCTGTTCAACTTCGATCCGCCGGCGACCGACGACGAGGTCCATGACGCGGCGCTGCAGTTCGTGCGCAAGCTGAGCGGCTCGACCAAGCCGTCCAAGCGCAACGAGCACGCTTTCAATCACGCCGTCGAGGCGATTGCCGCCGCGGCGCGCGATCTGCTCGACAGCCTCGAAACCACCCAGCATCCGCGCAATCGCGAGGAGGAGGCGGCCAAGGCGAAAGCCAGATCCGCGCTCCGCTTCGCCTGAGGCCGTCGTATGAGCTTCTTCCCCGGAAACGATCCTGAAGCCGGCGATGCCTTCGCCTGCGACCAGATCGAATTGATGGTCATACCCAACGCCAAGGACATCGGCGGCTTCGAGGTTCGCCGTGCCTTGCCGACGGCAAAGCGCCGGCTGGTCGGCCCGTTCATCTTCTTCGACCGCATGGGGCCTGCGATCCTGCGCGCCGGCCAGGCGATCGACGTGCGCCCGCACCCGCATATCGGGCTCTCGACTGTCACCTATCTGTTCGACGGCAGGATCAGGCATCGCGATTCGCTCGGCACCGAAATGGTGATCGCGCCGGGCGACGTGAACCTGATGACCGCCGGCCGCGGCATCGTCCACTCCGAGCGCACGCCGGAGGAGTTGCGCGGCGCGCCGATGTCGATCTCCGGCCTGCAGACCTGGCTGGCGCTGCCGGACGGCAAGGAAGAGATCGCCCCGGTCTTCGCCAGCACGTCGGTGATCCGCCTGCCCGAGATCGACGCCGAAGGCGTCAGCGGCCGCGTCGTCATCGGCGAATTTTCCGGGCTGCGATCGCCAGTCGCGACCGCCTCGGATACGCTTTATGCCGATCTGCGGCTGGCGGCAGGCGCCAGCGTGAAGATCCCCGCTGATGCCGAGGAACGCGCCATCTACACGCTGGATGGCGAGGTCTCGATTGCCGGCGACCGCTTCCCGGCCGAGCGGCTTCTGGTTTTCAAGCCCGGCGAGGAGATCGTGGTTTCCTCGGAGCGCGGCGCGCATTTCATGCTGTTCGGCGGCGCTTCGCTCGGCTCCAGGCGCTACATCTGGTGGAATTTCGTTTCGTCCTCGAAGGAACGCATCGAACAGGCGAAGGAAGAATGGAAGACGGGGCGCTTCGATATCGTTCCTGGCGATGAGGAAGAGTTCATTCCGTTGCCGGAAGGTTGAAGCGCGTCACTGGCACGCATTTACATTCGCTCGCCGGCGGCATATTTCGCGCACGATCGACGCGCATATTTGTGAAGGTTGGAGCAATTCCAGGAAAAGTGTGAAACGGTTTTCCGTCCGGAATTGCGTGAAAACAATGAGACAGAGCGGTCCAGTGAGACGGTTAACCGCTCTGATGCAAGGTTAAGTTTCAGCAGGCTCCAGAGTGAATCCAAAGCCCGATACGCCGCTTCTCGACAAGGTCCGCATTCCAGCGGATTTGCGGGCGCTTGACGAAAGTGAGCTGCCGCAGCTGGCGACGGAACTGCGCGCCGAGCTGATCGACGCCGTTTCGCACACGGGCGGCCATCTTGGCGCCGGCCTCGGCGTCGTGGAGCTGACGGTTGCGCTGCATTATGTCTTCAACACGCCGCAAGACCGGCTGATCTGGGATGTCGGCCACCAGGCCTATCCGCACAAGATCCTGACCGGCCGCCGCGACCGCATCCGCACGCTCCGCCAGGAGGGTGGTCTTTCCGGCTTCACCCGGCGGGCCGAGAGCGAATACGACCCCTTCGGCGCGGCGCACTCCTCGACCTCGATTTCCGCCGGTCTCGGTATGGCCATGGGCCGCGACCTTTCGGGCGGCCGCAACAATGTCATCGCCGTCATCGGCGACGGCGCGATGTCCGCCGGCATGGCCTATGAGGCGATGAACAATGCCGGCGCGCTGAACGCCCGCCTCATCGTCATCCTCAACGACAACGACATGTCGATTGCGCCGCCGACCGGCGCGATGAGCGCCTATCTGGCAAGGCTCGCTTCCGGCAAGGCCTATCTGGGTCTGCGCGATTTCGGCAAGAAGCTGACCTCCTATCTCGGCGAGCGCGCCGACCGCGCCATCACCCGCGCCGTCGAGCATGCGCGCGGCTACGTCACCGGCGGCACGCTGTTCGAGGAGATGGGCTTCTATCACATCGGCCCGATCGACGGGCACAATCTGGAGCACCTGATCCCGGTGCTGAAGAACGTGCGCGACAATGCCGACGGCCCGGTGTTGATCCACGTCGTGACCCAGAAGGGCAAGGGCTACGCGCCGGCGGAAGCCGCCGCCGACAAGTATCACGGCGTCAACAAGTTCGACGTCATCACCGGCGCGCAGGCCAAGGCGCCGGCCAACGCGCCGAGCTACACCAAGGTCTTCGCCGAGAGCCTGATCCAGGAAGCGCGCGAGGACGATCGCATCGTGGCGATCACCGCCGCCATGCCGAGCGGCACCGGCCTCGATCTGTTCGGCGAGGTGTTTCCGGCAAGGACCTTCGATGTCGGCATTGCCGAGCAGCACGCGGTGACCTTCGCCGCCGGACTCGCCACCGAAGGCTACAAGCCCTTCGCCGCCATCTATTCGACCTTCCTGCAGCGCGCCTACGATCAGGTCGTGCATGACGTGGCGATCCAGAAACTGCCGGTGCGCTTCCCGATCGACCGCGCCGGCTTCGTCGGCGCCGACGGCGCCACACATTGCGGCGCCTTCGACACGACCTTCCTCGCCTCGCTGCCCGGCTTCGTCGTCATGGCCGCGGCCGACGAGGCGGAACTGCGCCACATGGTACGCACCGCGGCAAGCTATGACGAAGGCCCGATCGCCTTCCGCTATCCGCGCGGCAATGGCGTCGGCGTCGACATGCCGGAACGCGGCTCGGTGCTCGAAATCGGCAAAGGCCGCATCCTGAGGGAAGGCACCAAAGTGGCGCTTCTCTCCTTTGGAACGCGGCTGCAGGATTGCCTGCTGGCCGCCGAAGAACTCGGTGCTGCGGGTCTTTCCGCCACCGTTGCCGACGCCCGTTTCGCCAAGCCGCTGGACGAGGACCTCATCCGCCGACTCGCGCGCTCGCATGAGGTCCTGGTGACGGTGGAGGAGGGCGCTGTCGGCGGCTTCGCCAGCCAGGTGTTGCATTTCCTCGCCCATGAAGGACTGCTGGAAAGCGGCCTCAAGGTGCGCCCGCTGGTGCTGCCGGACGCATTCATCGACCACGCCAAGCCCGAGAAGATGTATGCCGACGCGGGCCTCGATACGGCCGGCATCGTGCGCACGGTCTTTGCCGCGCTTGGCCACGGCATCCAGGTGCAGCGCGCCTGATTCAAAATCTCGACGTCCTGAAGCCATTTGCCGGCTTCCGGAGGCAATTCCAGCAAAAGTGCGCAGCGGTTCTGCGTCCGGAATTGCGCTAAGCCAGGATCGTAACTATCTGTTTACGCTTCCGTTTGGCGGTTCGGTTACCCTGTCTTTTGGCCGATTTTCAACGGCGCCCTGCTAAGACCTTGGTCCTAGGCAGGGGATAAGAACAATGAAATCGTTCCTGAGTGGCATGGCCCTTGTGGTGACCATGGCTGCGCCGGTGGCGGCCGAAACGCGTTACGACCGCAACCTCGAAAAGACGGTGATGGACATCGTCGCCGGCAAGATGGGCAACATCCGCGGCGGCTTCTCCTACAAGCAGGCTGCCCAGCTGGTTGTGCTGCCGGAGGCCGCGCCGGCCGCGTCCATTCCGGCTGAGCCGCGCAAGCAGGCCGCCAGCAATGACGGACTGATGCCGGCCGTGGAGCGGCCAGTCTCGCGGACTGTTTTCTAGAACCACAGATCGCGCACGCAACGGCCGTCGCGCGGCAGGTCATCGAATATGTTGAGGCCGTCAAAATGGTCGATCGGCAGGTCGGCGACGGCTTCCGGCGGCGCCAGCCTGACATTGACGGCGATGCGGGTGCGGCCGCTGGCGCTGGACCGCAAGCCGCGCCAGGCGAGCACACAGGCGCATTTCGGACAGAACAGGATCTCGAGCGCAGGCTCGGCCACCTCGGCGCGCGTATAGGAACTCGTTGGTCCTGCGATACGGATGCGTTCGTCGACGTAGTCATAGGCCCAGAGCGTGCCGTAGCGGCGGCAAAGCGTGCAGTTGCAGGCAGTGATCGATCCAGGATCTCCTTCCAGGGTCCAGTGGGCAGCGCCGCAATGGCAGGTTCCCTTCAGCATGGCTCCTCCTCCTCAGGCTGGGTGGAACGGATCGCGCATTCTGGCGCGCCCCGCGCCGTATTCAACACGCTGCCATTGCCTTCGCCGCCGGCTTTCGCCAATGAAGACAGATGAATTCCTCCTTGCCATTGAGCGCGCGCCAGCGTCTTGACGAACTGCTCGTCGCGCGCGGCCTGTTCGCCAGCCGCTCGCGCGCCCGCGACGCCATCGAGCGCGGCACGGTCACTGTTGACGGCGCGGTTGCGCGCAAGCCTGGCCAAACCGTCGCGGCGGACTGCGTCGTTGCGATCAACGATCCGGCGCAGGCCTATGTGTCGCGCGCGGCGCTGAAGCTTATTTCCGGCCTCGACCGTTTCGGGCTCGATCTCTCGGGGAGCGAAGCACTCGATATCGGCGCTTCGACCGGCGGCTTCACCCAGGTGCTGCTCGAACGCGGCGCCGCCCATATCACGGCGATCGATGTCGGCCACGGCCAGATGCACCCCGACATCGCCGGCGACCCGCGCGTGACGGTGATCGAGGGGCTGAATGCCCGCGACTTGACGGTCGCCGATCTCGGCGGCCGTGTTCCCGATTTCCTGGTTTGCGATGTCAGCTTCATCTCGATCAAACTTGCGCTGCCGCCGGCCCTTGCGCTTGCGGGCGAGGGCGCCAGGGCGCTGCTTCTGGTCAAGCCGCAATTCGAGGCAGGACGCGAGGCGATCGGCAAGGGTGGCCTGCTCAAGAACCCGAGCGCGGCTGAGCGTATCGCAGTCGATCTGCGCGACTGGCTCGCCGGCATTTCCGGCTGGCGGGTGCTTGGGCTGCACCCGTCGCCGATCGAAGGCGGCGACGGCAATCGCGAGTTCCTGCTCGGCGCGATCAAGGACGCGGTTTCGCGATGAGCGCGCGCTTCATCATCGCCAGGCTCGGTTCGCAAGGCGACGGCATCGCCGGCGCCGAAGGCGGCGAGGTCTTCATCCCGTTCACGCTGCCGGGCGAAACGGTCACCGCCGCGCGCCAGAAGGACCGCGCTGCGCTGACGTCGGTGCTGGAGGCGTCACCGCTCAGGATCGATCCGGCCTGCCGCCATTTCACCGAATGCGGCGGCTGCGCGCTGCAGCATTTCGAGGCCGAGGCCTATCGGCAGTGGAAGCGCGAGCGGGTCGCCCACGCGCTGAAAGCCAAGGGCATTGCCTGCGAGGTCGAGACGCTGGTGCCTTGCGCGCCTCACACGCGCCGCCGAGTTGTCTTCAGCGCCCGGCGCACCGAAGGAGGCATGCTGCTCGGCTTCGTGCGCGCGCTCTCCTCCGAGATCATACCGATCGAGGAATGCCCGATCTCGCTGCCGGTAATCGTTGCGTCCCTCGATCGCTTGCGGAGACTGGCCGGGCTGGTCTGCGCGACGCCGAAAGCCTTCCACATGACGGTCACCGTCACGGCGTCCGGCCTCGATGTCGCCGTCCAGGACGCTGGCAAGCTCGGCGAAAACCAGCGCCGCATCGCCTCAAATTTCGTTCTTGCCGAGGGGCTGGCGAGGCTTTCCGTCGACGGCGAGGTCATCGTCGAGCCCAGGAAGCCGGTGGTGCAGTTCGGTTCGGTCGCCGTCGCCGTGCCGCCCGGCGCCTTCCTGCAGGCGACCGAGGCTGCGGAGCAGACGATGGCCAGCCTCGTCGGCCGGCATCTGTCGCGCGCTAAAAAGGTCGCCGATCTGTTCGCCGGCTGCGGCAGCTTCGCGCTCAGACTGGCGGCAAAGTCTGAGGTTTATGCGGTGGAAGGCGACGCGCCGGCTCTTGCCGCGCTCGATCGGGCCTTTCGCTTCGCCGGCGGCCTGAAGCGGGTGACCGGCGAACGCCGTGATCTCTTCCGGCGGCCGCTGACCTTCAAGGAATTGAACGGTTTCGACGGCCTCGTCTTCGATCCGCCACGCGCCGGAGCGGAGGAGCAGTCGAAGCAGATCGCCCGCTCCGATGTGCCACTGGTGGCGGCCGTGTCCTGTAATCCTGTAACGCTGGCGCGGGACCTGCGCATCCTTCTCGACGGCGGCTATCAACTGAAGAGCGTGACGCCGATCGACCAGTTCCTGTGGTCGCCGCATGTCGAGGCCGTCGCGCTGCTGGAGAAGCCGAAGCGGCGGCGGTAGTTCGCGACGCCGCTTCGCAAGAAATTTTCTGAAGCCTCTGTTCTTTCGACGAAATTGCGCCCTAAAGCCGCCTTTATGCGGGCTATTAATTTTGCGCTGTTAGGGAAACATTCCTGCCTCTCCGGCGTTAATGTTGCGGAGGGATGCCCGATAAGGATAGCGGAATTGCCATGCAGACGCTTCAGAAATTCCTCGGCCTCGTCGTCATTCTCATCTTTTTCGCGGTCAGCGCCGCAAGCGGGGCACTGGCGCAAGGTGAAAAGCGTCTGGCCTTCGTCATCGGCAACGGCTCCTACAAGACCGGCGAACTCGCGACGGTCGCCAATGACGCCGGCCTGATCGCACAGACATTGCAGGCCGCCGGGTTCGACGTGGTCGGCGCGCGTGACGTGGACCAGGACTCGCTGCGCGGCGCATTCCGCGATTTCATGGGCAAGGTATCGGCTGCCGGTCCTGACGCCGTCGTTTTCGTCTATCTCGCTGGACATGGCGTGCAGTTCGAGGGCGAGAACTACTTCCTTCCGGTCGATGCTCAGATTGCCAATCCGGCCGATGTCCCGCTTCAGGCGATGCGGATCTCCGACGTCACCAAGTCGCTGTCCGGGCTGCCGACAAAGGTCAATATCGTCGTGCTCGACGCGGCGCGGCCGAATGCTTTTCCGAAGATGAGCCAGCCTCTGGCCGGCGGTCTCGCGCTGGTCGATCCCGACCCGAATATGCTGATTGCGTTCAATGCGGCTCCGGGAACGGTCGCGCCGGAAGGCAAAGGCCCCTATGGCGCCTATGCTCAGGCTCTCGCCGAGATGATACGCGAAGGCGGATTGTCGCTTGACGAGGTGTTCGACCGCACACGGCTGCGCGTCAACGAGGTGACGCAAGGCGCGGAAGTGCCGTGGAACGCTTCGAAGATCACGGCGCCTTTCGTTTTCTTCGAACGCAGCGCGGAAGCTCCCGCGCCCAAGGTTTCGGAGGCCGAATCTCGGTCCAATCGGACCAGGGCGATCCGCGATTTCAACGCTCGTGACGCTTATGTCGCAGCTCTCGACCGCGACACCATGCGCGGTTACGAGGATTTCCTCGTCGCCTATCCGCACGATCCGATGGCCAAGCGCGTGCGCGCCATCATTGCGGCGCGGCGTGAGGCGATCACCTGGCGTGAGACCTGGCAGGAGGATACGCCGGAAGCCTACTGGTCCTATTTGCGGCGCTATCCGCACGGCCCGCATGCCTGGGACTGCCGCCGCCGGCTGGAGCATTTCGATGCCGAGCTGGAGCCGCCGGCGAGCTTCACCGTCATCGTCTATGACGTGGCGCCGCCACCGGAGGAGGAAATCATCTATGTCGACCGGCCGGTGCTCTATTTCGACGACCCCGATTTCGATTTCGAGCCGCCGCCGCCGATCGCGGTGATCTTCCTGCCGCCGCCACCGCCGGATTTCGTCGTGTTGGTGGCGCCGCCGCCGCCGGTTGACGTATTCATCCTGCCGACGCCGGTGTTCGTGCCGATACCGGTGTTCATCAATCCGCCGCGCCACATCGTGCCGCCGCCGAACGACATCATCT
>NZ_JAVIIW010000155.1:0-662 GCF_033977205.1 Mesorhizobium album
GATGAAGGATGTCGAGCAGATCCTGCAGGATTCCGGCGTCATCATCCAGCCGTTCTGGCAAAAGCTCTACTGCCACATGAACAAGAAGGTGAAGAACTACGCAATGCACCAGACCTACAAGATGGATTTCCAGAACGTCTGGCTGGACAGCTAAGCCCGACTCCCAGGGCTAACTTGGCCGGCACCTGTTTTCGTTCAGGTGTCGGCCGACTTTTCAAATATCAGACCTCTGCAGCCAGGTCTGAAATTTGCGAGGACGCGATCATTCTGTCCGAACTTTCCAACTGATGAACTCGTAGGCAAGGCCTTTGAGAGCACGGGTCTACGCCGGATGTTGTGGCGAGACCAGCGAGATCTCAACGCAAATTGGGCTGTGGTTCTCGTGATGGGCGGGGAGGTCTTGAACTCCCCCCGTCCGCGAGGCGATGCTGTCTTTCGGGAGCGGCGCCTGTTCCAGTTCCAACCCTTCGGCAGGGGTCCCCATGCTTTCTTTCATCTTGAGACGTCTCGGCACCATGGCGCTGACCATGCTGTGCCTGACGCTGATCATCTTCTTTCTGATCAATCTCAACCCGAACCTGAAGAAGCTGGCGATCAGCCAGACCGAAATGCACACATCAGCCGAGCAGCTCGAGGACTGGCTGGTCAACCATGGCTACCGG
>NZ_JAVIIW010000156.1:0-661 GCF_033977205.1 Mesorhizobium album
CGAGGTGCCGAATTTCTGGCCGAGCCCCTTGACCAGTTCGACGATGCCGGCCTCGACGGTGACGTCGAGCGCCGTCGTCGGCTCGTCGAGCAGGAGCAGCGCCGGCTTCGATAAGAGCGCCATGGCAATGACGATGCGCTGCTGCTGGCCGCCGGAAAGCTGGTGCGGATAGGAGCGCATCATGCGCTCCGGGTCGGGCAGCTTCACGGCACGGACCATCTCCAGCGCCCGCTTGTAAGCCTCCTCCTTCGACACCTTGTCGTGGATCAGCGGCACTTCCATCAGTTGCTGGCCGACCTTCATCGCCGGATTGAGGCTCGCCATCGGCTCCTGGTAGATCATGGCGATCTTGTTGCCGCGTATGGTGCGAAGCTCCTCCTCGGACATCTCGCCCATGTCCCTGCCCTGGAACTTGATCCGCCCGCCGACGATCTTCCCGATGTTGGAGAGGTCGCGCATGATGCCGAGCGACACGGTCGACTTGCCGCAGCCGGATTCGCCGACGATGCCCATCGCCTCACCGGGCATGACCGTGCAGGAAAAGTCCATAACCGCCGGGATCTCGCCCTTGCGGGTGAAGAAGGAGATCGAGAGGTTCTCGATCTCGATGATCGGTTGAGCCGGATCTCGAACTGCCTCGTTCATGGGTCGCTCCAATCCT
>NZ_JAVIIW010000157.1:0-661 GCF_033977205.1 Mesorhizobium album
AGGATTGGAGCGACCCATGAACGAGGCAGTTCGAGATCCGGCTCAACCGATCATCGAGATCGAGAACCTCTCGATCTCCTTCTTCACCCGCAAGGGCGAGATCCCGGCGGTGATGGACTTTTCCTGCACGGTCATGCCCGGCGAGGCGATGGGCATCGTCGGCGAATCCGGCTGCGGCAAGTCGACCGTGTCGCTCGGCATCATGCGCGACCTCTCCAATATCGGGAAGATCGTCGGCGGGCGGATCAAGTTCCAGGGCAGGGACATGGGCGAGATGTCCGAGGAGGAGCTTCGCGCCATCCGCGGCAACAAGATCGCCATGATCTACCAGGAGCCGATGGCGAGCCTCAATCCGGCGATGAAGGTCGGCCAGCAACTGATGGAAGTGCCGATGATCCACGACAAGGTGTCGAAGGAGGAGGCCTACAGCAGAGCGCTCGAAATGGTCCGCGCCGTGAAGCTGCCCGACCCGGAGCGCATGATGCGCTCCTATCCGCACCAGCTTTCCGGCGGCCAGCAGCAGCGCATCGTCATCGCCATGGCGCTCCTGTCGAAGCCGGCGCTGCTCCTGCTCGACGAGCCGACGACGGCGCTCGACGTCACCGTCGAGGCCGGCATCGTCGAACTGGTCAAGGGGCTCGGCCAGAAATTCGGCACCTCG
>NZ_JAVIIW010000158.1:0-639 GCF_033977205.1 Mesorhizobium album
GGGGCGAGTTTGGTTCTGCTGTCATGGCAAATCCCTTCAGAGTGGTTGGTAGCAAACCGACTCTGATCTCCCTCAGGCCGCTGTCCACCACTCATCATGGGATCTTTTGCTTGCGCGCCCCGCTGGCGTGCTGGTGGGCGCGGATGACGGTGGCGTCCACGCACAACCATTCGAAATCCCCATCCTGGCTCAGCGCCTGGAAGAGATCACGCAAGACGCCCCGCCCCACCCAGTCATAGTAGCGACGCTTCACGATACGATGGTCACCGAACCGTTCCGGCAGGTCGCGCCAGCGTGCCCCGGAGCGGGCCATCCAGAAAATCGCATCCATGAACAACCGGGTTGTTGGTGCGCGGACCGCGCTTGCCCTTACAGCCACCGGGCATCAGAGGGGCCAAGCGAGCCCATTGCGCATCGTTCAGGCGGTCTGGATCGTAGCTCTCGGCCAAGACTGACTTCTCCCAAAAAGCAGTCTTGAATCTGATTTGCCCGATCCTGGGAATCCCAAACCGTTAAATCCTCACCACGACCTAGTGGCACTGCACAGGGATTATGACTCTTTGGCGGTGGGCTTTGGATAGGCTTTGGCCAATTTGAGGCGGGCCTGTTCGGTCGAGAACATCCAGTTGATGCGGGCGC
>NZ_JAVIIW010000159.1:0-632 GCF_033977205.1 Mesorhizobium album
ATCGTCTCGTTGGCCTTGACGACGCGGCCTTCGCTGGAGCCGAACACCTCGCTGCCGCCGACCTTGTAGTATTTCTTGAGATCATCGATCTTGAGCACCGGCTGGCCGGGCTCGACCTTTTCGTTGACCTTCTTGGCGCCGGGCGGCAGCGCTTCCCAGTCGATCTCGTTGAAGCGCACGCAGCGCGAGAAATGGCCCTCGTGCCCTTCGACCGCGATCATCGGGATCTCGGCGGCGTTGCAGACGCCCTCGACGAAATGGTGGCAGCGCGGGCCGAAATTGCACCCCTTCGGCCGCTCATGCGGCAGCGGCAATTGTCCGGGAATGGAGACCAGCGGCCGCGAATTCTTGTCGGCGCCGGGCAGCGGGATCGAGCGGAACAGGCCCTGCGTGTAGGGGTGGCGCATCCGGTCGAAGACATCCTCGATCTTGCCCGTCTCGACCGCCTCGCCGGAATACATCACCGTGATCTTGTCGCAGGTCTCGAGGATGAGGCCCAGATTGTGCGACACGAAGATCATCGAGGTGCCGAATTTCTGGCCGAGCCCCTTGACCAGTTCGACGATGCCGGCCTCGACGGTGACGTCGAGCGCCGTCGTCGGCTCGTCGAGCAGGAGCAGCGCCGGCTTCGA
>NZ_JAVIIW010000018.1:0-126682 GCF_033977205.1 Mesorhizobium album
ACCAGGGCGCTGGTCGGACGACTGGGGCAAAGGCGGCAGCCAGCCAGGCTGCACCTCGACTATCTTGCCGTTGATCGGCAGGCACTGCAAAACCGACTGCGGGGCTGATGTCGGCCTCTGCTGGTCAAAAAGCGATATACCGACCGAGGTGTGTTCTGGAATCCCAGCCTGATCCCGGAGCCGCTGTGCGCCATCGCTAAACTTCCCACGAAGAGGTCAAGCTTCCAATGTAATGAGTTTCAGTTCCAGATTTGATTTAGGGGCCCGCTGTGCCGCTGGCGAAGACGTTTGAAAGGGAATTGCTGGAGAGGCTGAGTGCGGAAGATTCGTCGAGCCGCTCGCATGGTTGCGCCACGTTCTCACCGAACTGCCTCAACGCGCTGTCGATACCGACATCGACGATGCCCTTCAACTTCGCCAAAGCCGCTGCAGCCCGATCCGCCCGGACGCGTCCGTTTGAAAGCGACCGTCGTTGAAAGGGCAGCGGCAACGCGCGGGGAAATTCGCGCTTACCATCGATCCCGCCGGCCAGTGCTTCGTGCTTTGCGATCGGCGCATGGCCACTCCGTCAACAGCAGGAGAGAACGTCGAGCGGCGAGCGGAACTAATCTGGTAAGTTCGTGACCAGAACATCATCAACAATCTCAAATGGTTGGGTTTTGGTTACCGCATTGAAATGCTTTGGTTCGCCGGTCTCAGGATCGGATTTCCGAGTTTTCCCGTTTCTTACCCCTATCATAGCGCCGGACAACCGTATTGCCGAGGCACTGACCATTGACAATGATGACGTTGGGATCCTCTGCGTCCATTTGATCTCCTGTGCGGAGTACGAGTTCATCAGAACGGCGGGGTTGGACCCTTCCTCGAATGCTCGACGAGCGTCACTATCCGCCAGTTACGTGTGTGGCGCTGGCAGCGCCAAGGCTTGACGAAGGCATAACCTCTACCAATCCATCACCACCTTGCCCGAACTGCCGCTCCGCATCGCATCGAACCCGACCTGAAAATCGTCGATCCCGATGCGATGCGTGATCAGCCCGGAAACATCGAGCGGCCCCTGCACCAGAGCGATCATCTTGTACCAGGTCTCGAACATCTCGCGGCCATAGATGCCCTTCAGATGCAGCATCTTGAAGATGACCTTGTTCCAGTCGATCTCGAAGCCGGTGGGCGCGATGCCGAGGATGGCGATCTTGCCGCCATTGTTCATGGTGTCGATCATGTCGCGGAAGGCTGGCGCCGCGCCCGACATCTCCAGGCCGACATCAAAGCCTTCGGTCATGCCGATCGAGGGCATGACGTCGCGAAGCTTCTCCTTCGAGGCGTCGATCACGTGCTGAACGCCGAGCTTGCGCGCCAGATCGAGACGAACCGGGTTGATGTCGGTGATGACGACCTTGCGCGCGCCGACGCATTGCGCGACCAGCGCGCCCATGATGCCGATCGGCCCGGCGCCGGTGACCAGCACATCCTCGCCGACCAGATCGAACGACAAGGCCGTGTGCACGGCGTTGCCGAGTGGATCGAAGATGGCCGCGATCTCGTCCGGCACGTCGTCGGGAATCGGCACGACATTGTGCTGCGGGATCACCATGTATTCGCCGAAGGCACCTGGACGGTTGACGCCGACGCCGAGCGTGTTGCGGCAGAGATGGCCTCGCCCTGCGCGGCAGTTGCGGCAATGGCCGCAGACGATATGGCCTTCGCCCGAGACGCGCTGGCGGACCTTGTATTCGGTGACCGCGGCGCCGAAATCGGCGACGGTGCCGACGAATTCATGGCCGGTCACCATCGGCACCGGCACGGTCTTCTGCGCCCACTGGTCCCAATTGTAGATGTGCACGTCGGTGCCACAGATCGCGGTCTTCTTGACCTTGATCAGCAGGTCGTTGGGGCCGATCTCCGGCACCGGCACCTCTTCCATCCAGATGCCTGGCTCGGCCTTGGCCTTCACCAGCGCCTTCATCATGTTGGACATTCTTTTGTTCCTTGGATCCGCCGACATCTGCGTGTGGATGCGCGCCTGGCCCTTCGGCGCCACCGGGAAGGAGAAGCCGATGACGTAGTGCCTCGATTCTACATGCGCTGCGTCGAGTGGCGTCTCAAAGGCACCACTCGCACATGGCGCGAGGACGTTTGACCTCGCAGGGCGTTTAGAACTTCTTTACCTCGATACCATGCCGACGCAGGGCATAGCCGACTTGCCGCGGCGTGAGGCCGAGGATACGACCAGCCTTGGCCTGAACCCAGCCGGCCTTCTGCATCGCGTCGATCAGCCGGTCGCCATCGGTCACACGCATGCCTGTTGCACCCGAGGCAGGATGGCTCGGACCGCGGGCGTTGACGGGCACCGCCGCGCCCTCGGAGGCGCCGGTGCGCCTGGCTCCCAGCGGCGATTCAACCGGCATCCTGTTGCGGCCGAACTCATCGCTGGCATTGCCGTCATTTGCACGGTCGGCTCCTTTCCAGAGGAGGGAAGACAGGCACTGGCTATTCTGGCAGGCAAAATCTGAAGTGGCGATAGTGCTTGAATGCGCAAGAGTGGCCGTCCTTCGCACGCAGTTTTCCAGCTCACGGACGTTGCCAGGGAAGTAGCATTGCGAGATCAGGTCAAGCGCCGACGGCGCGAAGGCGAGCTCGCGATGGTTCTCGCTATTGAATCGATCGAGGAAGGCCTTCGCAAGGCGTGGAATATCGCCAGGTCGCTCTCTGAGCGGTGGCAGCATGATTGGCACCACATTGATGCGGTAGTAAAGATCGGCCCTGAACTCTCCGTTCACGACAGCCGTCTCGAGGTCCTTGTTGGTGGCGCATATGAGCCGGACGTCGACCGTTAGCGTCCTGGTGCCGCCGACGCGCTCCAACTCGCCTTCCTGCAAGACGCGCAAGAGCTTTGCCTGGAAGGCAGGCGAAATCTCGCCGATTTCGTCAAGCAACAGGGTTCCGCCATTGGCTAATTCGAAACGGCCGGCGCGCTGCGCGACAGCCCCGGTGAAGGCGCCCTTTTCATGCCCGAACAACTCCGATTCCAGAACGCTTTCAGGCAGTGCGGCGCAGTTCAGTTTGACGAAAGCCTTCTTGCTGCGAGGCGAAAGCTTATGGATGGCCTGCGCAAAAAATTCCTTGCCGGTGCCGCTTTCACCCCGCAAAAGCACGGTGGAGTTGGTCCTTGCCACGACCGCGGCGGTTTCAAGCACCTGCTTGAGTGCGGGACTTTCCCCGATGATCCCGTCGATTTTGACAGGCGAATGGCGGGCAGGGCGGGCCTCCTTCTCGTCGCGCGAGTTCTCCGCTCTCCCTTCCTCCTCAAAGAGCCGCTGACGATCTGTGCTCAGGATGCGATGGAGGCGGATAGTCCGGCCGACAAGATTGGCGACCATTGTCAGCAAGCTCACGTCTTCGTCGCAATGTACGCTGGCGGCGCCGTCCCGGATACGGTCGATCGACAGTGTACCGAGGATTTCATCCTCAGCCTCTATTGGCACTCCGATAAAGGTAACTGGCATGGTTGCGCCGCCCGAAGCCGTTTGGAGATCAGCCTGAAATAGTTCGGACTTGCTGACATCGTGTATGACGAGTGGCCTCCCCGTAGCGCAGATACGGTCTACCACGGCCTGCGGTGTGAAGCGGCGCCAATCTGATTGAGGAGCGTGTTTGTTGCCGGCAGTTGCGGCAATCTCCAGCTCCCCGGCCGCCTCCTTGATGACCATTTCTCCATGACGCATTTGCACAAACGAGGAGAGAATGTTCACGACATTGCCAAGCGTGATCTGCAGCCGCGTGGGGGCAGTCAGGATCTCGGATATCTCGTAGAGGCCCCTGAGCGGGATGTTTGCCCCGTGCATCGCTTTGATAGGTGGCCGTGCGTCGCCAAGCCCTACCTCGTGCACCCGATCCCGCATTACTTGACCCATGGAAACACCTCAGGGGTTGTAAGGTGCCCCTCCCAAAGCGCCTTTCTTTCGACTCGCTACATCCTAGTATTCACGAGCCCCTGTTCAATTGCAAATTGTCATGTTGCAATCGCGACAATTCCAGGTATCGGCTCTGGCAACGGCGCGCGCGTGCGCGGGTCATCCGAACTTGAAGAGGACACCGAAGCCGCCGCGCGGATAATTCCACTCGATCTCACCACTGGCCTCGCACAGTACCCGACAGGTGCCGCACTCCATGCAGCCGTCGGCGGTGATCTCCACTTGGCCCTTGTCGTTCAATTCATAACATTGGGCCGGGCAGACGCGGGTCAACGCGAGCAGGTTGGCGCTTGGCTTTTGGTGCGGTCGCACTTTTATATGTGGGCGCCCCGAATCGACCAGATACCGGTTCTGGTAAAGCTTCTCTTCAATGCGTGGCACTGCGATTGTCATCTCGTCCTCCTAGCGCCAGGCGAATGCCAGGCGGACCACGTCGCTCACCAGCCCCCAGCGCGAACGCGCCTTGATGAAGGCAGCTGTGGTCGCCTTTTCCTTGTCGATTTTCGGGGTGCCGTCGACCCGCATAAAGTTCTGAGCCGCCTGAGACATCAACTGCGGGTAGGTCGTGAAGAAGTTTTGGGAATTGGTGTGGAGCAGGGCCGGCATGTCCTTGTATTTCTTCAGGTCTTTGATTACGAAAGACTTGTCTAACAAGGTCTTGTAGAGCGCAAGGTTCTGTTTGGTCATCGGCCTCTTGCGGCTCTTGACCTGCATGATTGCCTCAGCCGCGATCCGACCGGAGGTCATGGCGAGGTTCGAACCCTCCCGGTGGACGGCGTTATTCAACTGCGCAGCATCGCCGACCACCACCCAGCCGTTGCCAAACAGCTGCGGAATCGCATTGTAGCCACCCTCGGGAATGAGATGCGCGGCATATTCTTTCACCTCCGAGCCGGCGATCAGCGGCCGGATCGAAGGATGGTTTTTTAACGCATCGAGTATGATGTATGGGCTCTCCATCATCGAAGCGAAATCCGAAACGAGGCAGCCGATGCCCAGTGAGATCGATTCCTTGTTGGTGTAAAGGAAGCCGAGCCCGGCCATGCTGCGGGAGATTGTACCCACTGCCTCGATCACGCAGCCTTCACCGGCCTTGAGGCCGAACCGCTGCTCTATGACCTCTTCAGGCAGGAAATGCATTTCCTTGACGGCGAGCGCCACGGATTTTGGCCTCGGCATCTCGCGAAGCCCGGCGCGGGTGCCAAGTAGTCCGGAGACACCTTCTGCGAGAACGACAACGTCCGCGAAAATCTCTCCGCCGACCCGGTCGGTGCGGACGCCGACCACCTTGTCCTTGGCATCGCGGACGAGTTCCGTCACGGTCGTCTCGCACAGAACCGTCGCGCCGGCCTCGCGCACCTTACGCGAAAACCATTTGTCGAACTGGGCGCGGATGATCGTATAGCGGTTGGGCTTCGCCTCGTTGAAGTCGTCCGACCGATAGTGAATCCCGGTGTGGGAAGTGTCGTCCATGACCCAAAGCCGCTGTTCAACCAAATGGCGCTCGAGAGGCGCATCATCCCGGAAATCCGGGATGATCTTCTCCAGCATGTTGGCGTACATGATTGCACCCTGAACGTTCTTGGAGCCCGGATATTCACCTCGCTCCAACTGCAGCACCTTCAGGCCGTGGCTTGCCATGGTGTAAGCAGCAGCGTTTCCGGACATGCCGGCCCCAACAACAATGGCGTCGAATTTTTCCTCGATCATGTCCATCTCCCTAGCTCGCAAGCTTATCGCGACTGTGGGGCGACAGCCGCCGGGTGAAGGCCTCCGTCAGTGCGGGCAGGAAGCGGATCGCATCGGTGACGATCCCGAGGTGGGCGAAATCGAAAATCGGCGCCTTCGGGTCGGTGTTGATAGCCACGATGAGATCCGCTCCTTCGACGCCAACCCGGTGCTGGATGGCGCCGGAAATTCCAGCCGCTATGTAAAGCTTCGGCCGGATGGTCTTGCCTGTTTGGCCGATCTGCCGATCAGCCGACAGCCAGCCCTTTTGGACCAACGGGCGCGAACAGCCATGCTCGGCGCCGATTGCTCGTGCGAGATCCTTCACAAGCTGCAGGTTCTCCGCCGCGCCTAGACCGAGGCCTCCCGCAACCACAACGTCGGCATAGGCAAGATTGGCCTTTCCAGACTGGCTATCCGGCAGGAAGCCGAGGACTTTGGTGACGATGTCATCCTCGGCTACCGATAGCTGGTGCCGGATGACACGCCCGACCGGCTTATCCATCCGCCGCGGCATGGGCATGACCCTTGGTCGCACTGTCGCCATCTGCGGCCGGTAATTGAGCGTGTAGATCGTGCACAACAAGGAACCGCCGAAAGTTGGACGGGTCGCAGCGAGCGAACCGTCCGTATCGACGTCGAGTTCGGTGCAGTCGGCCGTGAGCCCTGTCTTCAAGGTGGTTGCGACCGAACCAGCAAGATCCCTGCCGAGTGTGGTCGCCCCGAGAAGCAGGATCTCGGGTTTATGGGCATCGACCAGATCCGTCATCGCCTTGGTGAAAGGCTCATTGCGATAGTCGGCAAGCAGCGGCGCCTCGACGTTGTAGACAAGATCGGCGCCATAAGCGAAGGCCTCGGCTACCGCAGACTGGGTGGTCTCTCCTGGCGGTCCGAGCACGATTCCCGCGAGCTCGACGCCAAGCTTGTCAGCGAGCTTGCGGCCTTCACCGAGCAGTTCGAACGATACCGGGTGGACCTGGCCGCGCTCGAGCTCGATAAACACCCAGACGTGGCGATAGTCCTTGAAATGGTCGGGCAGCTCCTTCTTTGTGCCGGCACGGCCGGAGGCAGGGCGAGGGGCTTCTCGATTCGCGCTCGACATTGTCTCTCCTTGCCGTCATTGGCCGCCGTTGAAGGCGAGTTCCTGTTCCAGCGCTGGCCCGCGGGTTAAGATTGCGGCGATAAGTTCGTCAGCGAGATCACGCAAATTCCTCTCGGGGGTGTCGATAAGTGCCGCCTTTTCCGCCCGTGCTGTAGGGGCGAAAACGCGCTTGACGACCGTCGGCGAGCCGCGTAGGCCGCATCTGGTGAGGTCATCAATGCCGGCGTCGGCCGCACTCCACTTCAGGACCTGGCTACGCGCGGCGTACAGGGCGTCCTCGAGCGAGCCCCGACGGATCTCATTTGTGCCTTCCAGCATGGTGATGAGACAAGGGAGCCTGCTCTTCAGCATCTGCGTGCCGCCTTCACAGCGGCGCTCGACCTTGATCTCGCGCGCAGCGAGGTCAACGGAGGGGATCTTCGCGACATAGGTGAGTTGCATGAGATCGAGGCGCTTGGCGATGCCGGGCCCGACCTGGGCGGTGTCGCCATCGATCGTCTGCTTGCCGGTGAAGACGATGTCTGGCGTGCCGAACGTCTCGCCAACCTTCGCGATTGCCTGGGAAAGAGCGAAGGAGGTCGCCAGCGTGTCGGAGCCCGCAAAATAGCGATCGGTCAACAGCACCGCGCGGTCGGCGCCGTAACCGAGCGTCTTGCGCAACGCGTCCTCCGCCATGGGCGGACCCATAGTGAGCACGGTGACCTCGCCGCCGTAAGTGTCGCGCAGTCTAAGAGCCTCTTCGAGGGCGAATAGGTCGTAAGGATTGATGATGGTAGGCACACCCTGACGCATGATCGTGTTCGTAACGGGATGGACCCGTATCTGTGCCGAGTCCGGCACCTGCTTGATGCAGACTACGATGTGCATTGGCGGTCTCTTTGGGCTTCTATCCGGATGCGGGCTTGGCAGTAGATCTTTGGCAGCATCATTCGTGCCAACTGTTTTGAGTGCTCATATTCCTCGAGACTCCGTTGGTTCCTTCCAGGGGCGCGTTCGTGATGACACGATTTGTCGGCTTCCCGACATTGTCGCGTCGCAACCATGTCGCGCTCATTCTTTTGCGAACCGCTTCAGTACGGACTCGAACGGGACGAAGGTGCGGCCGGGCGTGGCAGGCTTGTTCGGATCGTGGTCTTTGAGCACCTTGAAGATCCGGTGCTTAAGCGGCGAGGAAGTCGTGAAGTCCTCGTAAGCGCGTTGCAGCGTTGCGCGCACCCGCGCGGCGACCACCTGGTCGGGCAGATCGGATAGATCTTCTTCGGCAAGGTATTGGCCCACGCGCTTCATGATATGAAGCCGTGAGACATTCAGCACCTTGGGATCATAGGAGACCCCAAGGACCGCGAAGAACTCCTCCGCTGCCGACAGGCCCTTCAGTCGCGCGAGGATGTCGGTAACATCGATGGGGCGGCCGTCAGCGGAACAATTCATCGCATTCTCCCTGGTCGGGCGCTGAGTTCGTTGCCCAGCCGGCCTGGACCGGCGACATCCGCGAGGTGTGCCTCGCTGCACATTCCATCGTAGAGCTCGACCAGTTGAGTTGCTGTCACGATCGATTTGGTCTCGGCCGCCTTGCGGCGGACGCGAGCCACGATTGCGGCTGCCAAATCCGGGTCGAGATCGCGACCGCTTTCGCTCAGCACACGGGCAATCGAGGTGGCGCCGGAATGCTTACCGATGACGATACGCCGGCAGCGGCCCACGAGTGCCGGGTCAAGCCCCTGGTAGGCGCGCGAGTCCTTCAGCAGCCCTGCGACGTGAGTGCCGGATTCGTGGGTGAAAACATCGGCGCCGACGACCGGCTTAATAGTCGCCGTCTGCCGGCGGGCGGCGCAAGCCACCTGGGCGGCGAGGTCGGGCAATGCGGTCAGCTCGATGCCGGTATCCGCGCCGTCGATGACGGCCATCGCGGCCGCCACTTCTTCCAGCGCGGCATTACCCGCACGCTCGCCGAGCCCGAGGACGGTGACGGACGCATGGCGCGCGCCTGCACGGATCGCGGCCAGCGTGTTGGCGGCCGCAAGGCCGAGATCGTTGTGCGCGTGAAATTCGAGGTCGATTTCAGACTTCGCCATGAGCTGGGCGACAAGTTCGAAAGTCGAAAAGGGGTCGAGAATGCCGACCGTGTCGGCCAGCCTGACGCGGCTTGCGCCGGCGCGCGCAGCCGTTTCGATGACGCGGGCAAGATAATCCCCATCAGCCCGCGAGGCATCCTCGCAGCCCACAGCGACGAAGAAGCCGGCAGCGGCTGCGCGCCTGACCATATCCTCGATGACCTGGAGCGCTCCCGCCTGATCGAGGCCGAGCTTGGCGGCAAGTTGGATGTCGGATGCAGGCAGCGACAGATTGACGGCGCCGACGCCGCTCTCGATCGCTGCGTCGAGATCCCGCGCCTTCATCCGGCACCAGGCCATGAGCCGAACCGGGAGACGCCGCGCGACCGCGGCGCGAATTGTTTCGATCTCGTCGGCGCCCATGATCGGCGTGCCGATCTCGATCTCTGGGACGCCGGCGGCGACAAGAGACTCGGCGAGCTCCAGCTTCTCCGCCGTCGTAAAGGCGACACCGGGCGCCTGCTCGCCGTCGCGCAAGGTCGTGTCGTTGAGGAAGACATCACGGCTCATGAACGGCAGCCTGTTCTGCTTCCGCTCAGGTATAGACCGGATCGAACGTCTTCGGGACTTCGCCCACGCGGCCCAGAACCGGGAGAGTCACGCAGCTTCTCAACGATTGCCGGCATGACCTCAAGCACCCGATCGACGTCTTCTTCGTTGTTGTCGCGCGCAAACGAGAAGCGGACTGCCCCGTGTGGCATCTTCATCGCGCTCAGGACATGGCTGGGTTCCATTGAGCCGGAGGTGCAGGCGGAGCCGGAGGAACAGGCGATGCCTACGCGGCTCAGCAGATGTGGGATTCCATCACTTTCGGTATGTTCAAAGGAGATGTTTGCGGTGTTTGGCAACCGCTCCATCGGATCGCCAGTGACACAGGTGTTTGGGATGCGCTGCAGGATCCCATCCTCCAGGCGGTCGCGCAGCGACTTTACCCGTGTGGTCGCGTCGTCCATGAATTTCAAGGCGAGTTCGGCCGCCGTGCCGAGCCCGACTATGCCGGGCGTGTTCTCGGTACCGGCACGCCGGCCGTGCTGTTGGTGCCCTCCCTTGATCATCGAGCGGAAGTGCACGCCACGCTTTATCCAAAGTGCACCGATCCCTTTGGGGCCATGAAGCTTGTGGCCGGAGAGCGACAGCATGTCGATAGCGGTCGATTTCAGGTCCATCGGAAGCTTGCCAACCGCCTGCACTGCATCGGTATGAAAAAGGGCGCCAATTTCCTTGGCCAACTCGGCGAGCTTGGCCACGGGAAAGATCGTACCGGTCTCGTTGTTCGCCCACATTACCGAGACGATTGCCACACGGGGCGAGAGGGCTGCCTTGTAGGCGTCGAGGTCAAGCCGGCCACGACGATCCACGGGGATCGTGTGGACCTTGACGCGGCGAAGCTGCTCAAGATGCGCGCACAGCGTTAATACGGCGGGATGCTCGACCGCGGACGTCACGATCTCGGTTCGGTCGATCGTGAGCTCGAGCGCCGAAAGGATCGCTGCATTGTCGCTTTCTGTTCCACCCGAGGTGAAGGTGATCTCATCGTCGAACTGCGCGCCGATCAGCGCCTGCAACTGCCGCCGCGCCTTTTTTATCGCCGCACCAACTGATGCGCCAAAAGCGTGCGTTGACGAAGGGTTGCCGAATTGATCCGTGAAGTACGGCAACATCGCTCGCACAACGTCAGGATCGACCCGTGTCGTTGCGTTGTTGTCGAGGTAGACAGGCCTCATGCGAACAGTCCTCAGTTAACTGAAGGACTTGCCGCAGCCGCACTTGTCCCGCGCGTTGGGGTTGTCGAAGACAAAGCCGGAAGAGTCGAGCCCGGTGACGAAGTCGACGGTCATGCCGGCGACATGGGGTTGGGAGTCTGCGTCCACAAACAGCTTGATCCCATCTGTCTCCGTAATCACATCGCCCTGGCGCGAGACGCTTTCCAGGCCCATTATGTATTTGAACCCGGCGCAGCCGCCGGTCTGGACCATAATGCGAAAGCCCTCCGCTTGCTCGCTGGCGCGGGAAAGAGCGGTCTTGACAGCGGCAACAGCATTGTCGGTGAGCGTGATCATGGCAAGATTTCTCCTCAATCCGTGACGTCTTTGCGGATCACGCTGCAGGGACCGTGCCAAAAGAGGAAAAAACCGTTTCAACACGGCGCGATCCCTCTAGAGGCGCTATCAATCTTGTTGGCCATTGCTGAAAAGACGTCGGGCAACCGACACGCACTGTCGGGTTTGTCGAGTACGTGACACAAAGTGTCCGGCCTCCGTTCCCGCTGAACTCTCACATAAATCATTGATGAGTGTGCGGAACATTTTTTTGCGCTTGTTCAGGCGAATTGGCACGACTTTTGAAACGCCTATTGGCGATGCGGCAAAAACCGCCGAGACAAAAATCATGCTGTGAGTGCCCTCGCGATCGATGGAATGGAGCAAGCCACATGTCAGGGCTGGGCAACATGTCAGGGCTGGGTCAGAACCGCTGTGCGCGGGTGGAAACGGCTCCTCGCCACTCAGACGACACGCCCGGTTCGATGGCGATCACGCACTTTCGCCAGCAGCACCCTGTTCCTGGACGAGCAGGAGGTCGGCATCGAGCACCACGCTGCGCTCAGTCGACCGACCACCCGGCAGGGCAGCTGATCCTCAACAAGCAGATGAAGGTCGTTAACACATGGACCAGCGCGAGAGACCATCGCCCCACGAAATCCGGCGGGCGCAGCAAGACAATCCAAAGATCCGTGAGCACGATCTCGCCGCCCGACTGGGCATTTCGGAAGCGGAACTGGTCGCCGCGCATTGCGGTCTGGGCGCGATTCGCGTCGAGCCGCGCGTCAATGATCTGCTGACCGGCCTCGAAGCGGTCGGCGAGGTGGTGGCGCATACCCGCAATGAAAGTGCTGTGCACGAAAAGATCGGCGTCTACGACAAGGTGGTCACCGGCAACAAGCATGCTCTGGTACTTGGCGACGAGATCGACTTGCGCATCTTCCCGAAAGTTTGGGCGCATGGCTTTGCTGTCGAGAAGCGCGATGGCAAGGACATTAGCCATAGCCTGCAATTCTTTGATGCCGCCGGCAAGGCGATGCACAAGGTGCAACTCGGGCCCGCCTCAAATCTCGATGCTTATCAGAAGCTGGTGGCTGAGCTGGAATCCTCGAACCAGGAGCCGATCGTAGTATTCAAGGCGAGCGGAGCCAACGACGACGCAGAGGTTCCTGGACAAGCCGCCACGGTGGAGGATCTACGCGAGTGCTGGAGCCAGCTGACGGACGTGCATCAGTTCTTCGACATGTTGAAGAGACTGAAGCTCAGCCGCCGCGAGGCGGTGCGTATGGTCGGCGAGGTTTACGCTTGGGCGCTCGAAAAGGACGCCATTGGCGCCATGTTTCAACAGGCGGCCGAAGACGAAATGCCGATCATGTGCTTTGTAGGCAATCGTGGCTGCATCCAAATCCATTCCGGTCCGATCAAGTGGGTCAAAACAATCGGGCCGTGGATCAATGTGCTCGACAAGACCTTCCACCTGCATCTCGGGACCCACCACATCATAGAGGTCTGGGCCGTTCGCAAGCCGACCAAGGACGGTCACGTCACCTCGCTTGAAGCCTACGGCGCCGATGGCAAAATGATCATCCAGTTCTTTGGCAAGCGCCGCGAAGGCGAGGGCGAGCGCGAGGACTGGCGGTTTCTGGCCGAGACCCTGCCACGCATTCCCGGTCCGACCGCTGCATGAGGCGAGACCAATTGCATGTTGTTTTCCGGTTTCGCTCGGCACCCGTCGCCGGGGCTCGGCATTCTGCTGGCCATCGCTTTGCCTGCGGAGCGAGTGAGCGCCTAGCTATTGCTTCCCGTGCTGTCACGGATCGCTCGATCGTCGCAATCGCCTGCGCGCTTGGCGAGGAAAGACATCTCACCGCTCGAAATTCGACGAGCTACTACCCGAATTCCGCTGAAGGTTGACCGATGTCGGCCACATGCGTCAGCTGTCGGCGAAGGTTGTTTTGTCGGTCAGTCAGTCCAACTTTGCGGCCGTGCTCCAAAACGAGGCCCATGCTTCCTTCAAGTAGCCGTCCTCAAAGTACTAAGATCCTTCGTTGGGCATTGCTTGCTTGTGATCTGATCCGCAGGCGGAACAACTCTTAATCTGGCGACAGCACCCGTGGGCAGATGGAGGTGACCTCTGCCGCGAATCGAAATGCCCCGGCCGCTTGCCGCGCGCTCAGGAGTGCCGCGCCGGATTGCTTTGCTCAGGCATTCAACCACCTTGCGTCAAACAAACGGCAAGCAAGGACCAACGATCATTCTGCCCCTGCTTCCACCGCGGGAGGCTCCGGCTTCAATATGGTCCTACTCAATGACCGTATTCCTGGAAAGCAATTTTCCAATCACGTTTCTCCGATATCAAAGCGTTAGACATCCACTCGCGACCGGGAGAGCAGGACGCCCGCAGGCCGCGCGTGTTCTTCCGGCATCCGCGCCTCCCGTCATTGCGCGCACGACCCGGAGGCGCTCATGGCGCACCCGAGGATGACACACATCCATCGCGTAAATATGTTGAATCGGAACAATCAATTTTGCCAATAATCTGAAGAGAGATATGAAAAGGTTCAGGTGGCGTGGGGACGCAGGATAAGGAGTGTCTCTGATGGCTATCCATGGTAGTCCGCGCGACAACGCCCTCTTCGGCACCAACGATGAGAATGTGATCACAGATCCCGACGGTAATGACTGGATTGACGCTCTTGCCGGTAACGATTCCATTTCGGCGGGGCCCGGCAATGACCGAGTCTTCGGTGGCACAGGTAATGATCATGTCTTTGGCGAGGAGGGCAATGACTACCTCTACGGCGACAGCGGGCGAGACGGACCGCGCATCACTGCTGAGGATAATGACAAGCTCTATGGGGGTCCGGGTAACGACACCCTCTTTGTTGGTGACGGCAGGGATTATCTGACCGGGGGGACAGGCAACGACACGTTCGTGTTCCAATTCCACAACCCGATCCCTGGATATGACCCGCGTTTCGGGCCGGACCCGGATAATACCTCGATCTTGGATTTCAACCCGGCGGATGACACTTTGGCCTTCGATGCGGTTGGCCTCGGTAGCGACGGCTTTGGCGCCAACTTCGTCAACCACGCCAGCTCACGGTCTGGCCATCCAGTTGACACCTTCTACAGCGGCGACGCCGCGGGCGCGAACGGCGAGCATGTCGTCGTGCTCACCAACTCGTTCAGCAACGGCTCCCAGGCTGCGGATGCGATCTCCAATGAGCATATCGGCGACATTATCGCTTACTATAATCCGTTAACCCAGTCAGGGAATCTGGCCTATGTCACCTCCGATAACCATGCCGACGATTTTGCTCATCTCGGTAATGTCCACAGCGTCGCGGATCTGGCTGGGCTTGGGTTGAGCGCGTGGGACTTTACCTTCGTCTGATCGGCGGGAACCGCTGGATCGGATAGGACGAGATGCGCTACGGCGTAGATAAACCGCCCCTTTCAGAGGTTCGCACGGATCGCCTCTGTGGTGTGGATGACGGCGCGGCTGTCGCGCTTCCCCTGGCAAAGGCCGGAAGATCAGCGTGCCACTGCCCGCAGACTGATGTGCGGAACTGGCTGAGGTGGCAGGTTCATGTAGCGAGCCCTTTGCACGGTCCATTCACGGTTCTGCTCGACCTGCAGCGGCGCCACGAGGCGCATGATTGCTTCATTGGGGAAGACGCCGACGACCTCGGTGCGCGTTTGATCTCGCCGTTGAGCCGCGCGACCGGTATCTAACGTAGCTCGGTGCGGTGCTCTTTGACGAAGCTCATCTAGGCGAGCACGTCATGTTCAGTGTCGTTCCATGATGATGGCGAGCTTGAGGGTCCTTGGCCGGATCTGTTCGGCAACGATCGGTCTCCTGGCAAAACCGGTGGCGATGAAGGCCGAGACCACGCGACGGCCGCTCTTGCCGATGCGCCGGTAAGTTCCTCATGAAATGTACCTGCTCGGCAGCGCTACCAAGTAGCTGGAACACCTTCGAGACCGCCGCCTTGATGCCGTCATGGGCGTTGGAGACGACAAGCTTGACGTCTCTGAGGCCGCGGCGCGTCAGTTTGCGCAGGAGCTCCGTCCAGGTCGGCTTGGCCACGGGAGTGCCGACGCTCATGCCAAGCACCTCATGGCAATGGTCGTTGTCGACGCCGACGGCGATAATCACCGCGACCGAGACAGCCACTCAATCAAGGCCTCTAGCTTCCTGTCGATTGCGGAGGAACCCGAATGGCTGCGGTACTCGGCGACGACCGCAATGCTTGGCGCATCGGCGACCAAAGAGTCTCAACATTATGCCAAGTTGGCAGAAGAGCCTCAGAAGGAGTGTCCTCTGCATACTGTTAAATTGGTCTGTTTGGCAGGAGCCAAGCCGAACAGTCCCCGTGTCGCGGACGCGACAAAGCTGACCGCAGGTGTCGGTTGTCGGACGTTTTACCGGGAGGACATGTGGTCATCCAATGAGCGGCGGTCCCGGTGGTGGCTGAGCATAGATCGGTTCAGCACCATCGATACGGCCGATCCGGCACGCAACTTGCTTAGAAGATTTCGGGGCGCCAGCAGCAGTGCGTCACGGAGCTCAGCGATGATTGACCAGTCTCACAACTTCAATGGGAATAACCAGTGGGTTACGCTTTAGAACCGCAGCACGAAGCAGAAGCATCTGCTGCTTGAATGCGCGACCGATCTCTTGCGCTGGTGCGCAGTTTGGCTGCATCGCGCAACACAATCACAACACCCTAGAGCTGGGACTTACCAGGTGCTGGCCAATCGACCTTGAGATCGGCCGGCAATCTCAATCGAGCGCATGAACGCCTGGCGTTCAGGAGAAGAGGCCAATGGCGACAAATTCGGTTCCAGATCATGTCCCGCCCGAAATGGTGAGGGACTTCAGCCTGTTTACTTCGCCCGGCATGTCACCGACTCCCAACGGGGATCCCCACGCAGCAGTCGCTTGCGTCCACTCCGGCCCGCCTATCTTTTATTCACCCCTCAACACGCGCGACGGCAGGGGTACCTGGGTGATCACCCGCGCCAGCGACCAGCGCCGGGTGCTGCAGGACAGCGAAACTTTTTCCAGCCATCGCAGCATCTTTGCCTCCGCGTTGGGCGAAAGCTGGCCGATGATCCCACTTGAACTTGATCCCCCTGCCCATGGCGCCTTTCGCTCATTGCTCAATCCCCTGTTTTCGCCAAAGCGGGTGGCGGCATTGGAGCCGGCTGTCCGCGAGCGGGCAATCAGGCTCATCGACGGGATCGCCGGATCGGGCACAAGCTGCGACGTTATGAAGGATTTCGCATTTCCGTTCACGGTAAACACCTTCCTTCATCTCCTAGGGCTACCGGATGACCGAATCGACACATTTGTTGGATGGGGGAGAGATCTGCTCCACGGCGACGATGTGAAACGGCCGGCCGCGGCCCGGACGATCGTATCGTTCATTGATGAACTTGCAGCCGTCCGCCGCAAGGACCTGGTTGATGATTTCATGACTTTCGTCGTGCAGGCACAGGTCGAGGGCCGCCGCCTGACGAAACAGGAAGTACGCGGCGTCGGCGTGCTTGTCTTTGTTGCCGGGCTCGACACCGTTGCAGCAGCCATAGGCTTTGACCTGGCCTATCTCGCACGCAACCTCAAGGATCAGGAATTGCTGCGCGGCGAACCAGGCCGTATCGTTGCCGCGGCCGAAGAATTGCTGCGCGCCTATCCGACCGTTCAGTTGATCCGCGTGGCAACGAAAGATATCGACTTCGAAGGCGCGCCGATCCGCAAGGGAGATTATGTTTCCTGCGCCACGATGATCGCCAACCGCGACCCGGCGGAATTCGAATGCCCCAACACGGTCGATCTGGCGCGAGAGGACAACCGCCATGCCACCTTTGGCTATGGTCCCCACCGTTGCGTTGGCTCACACCTTGCCCGGCGCGAGATCGTCATTGGCCTGGAGGAGTGGTTGGCGCGCATCCCCGCCTTCCGGATCAAGAAGGGTACGGCACCCATCACCTGTGGCGGCCATGTGTTCGGGATCGAAAATCTGATTCTAGACTGGTCCTGACCAAGCCCCGCCCCCGAGCCGAGGTGCAAAGACAATGGAGGCAGCGCCATGCGCATCATCGTCCAAAATGCCAAATGCCAGGGTCACGCGCGATGCGCGGCGCATGCGCCACACATCTTCAAGCTCGATGACGCCGGTTACATCCTGGCCGGTAACATCGAAGTTGCGGAAGGGGAGGAACTGACTGCATCGCGAGGCGCGCGATCCTGTCCCGAACGTGCACTTAAACTCGACCGTGAACCCTGCAGCACGAGTTGAACCGGACGTCATTCACCGAGAGTCCGGCGGGCATGAAAGGGATCGACCAAGTGGCCCATACGGGAACTGAGGCACGCGCCTTCTGTTCCACCACCGTCCTCGTCCAACTGCGCAGGGGCACCTGCGGCATCGAGAGGCCCCCCTGATGCACAAACGCCAAGGTGCGGTTCGCAAAACACCTCTTCCGATCACAGAATTTGTGGCAGAGCCGATGGAACAGACGAAAATTGCCCAACTAATCGACCGTGAGGCGATCCGGGACTGCCTCTATCGGTACTGCCGCGGGATCGACCGCGCCGATGAAGCGGCGCTACGCAGCGCATACTGGCCCGATGCGCATGACAATCACGGCGCCTATTGCGGCCCTGCAGAGGGGTTCATCGAGTTTGCACTCGGTGTCTTCAAGACCGGACCCCGTAACATCCACCAGATCACCAACATCCTGATCGAGTTCATCAGCTCGGCAGAGGCTGCGGTCGAGAGCTATTTCACCGCGCTGCAACGCGCACCGGACAAAGACGGAGACGTACGCCAGACGCTCCTGTGCGGCCGTTACTGCGATCTGTTTCACAAGAGGGAAGGGGAGTGGCGGATTGCCGAACGGACAGTTGTCTACGATTGGATAGAGGAGCAGATCCCACCAGCGATCGTTGAGGCAGAACGGTTCGGCCCGCGCCGGCCGATCGGAGCACCGCATCCGGACGATCCGGTCTACAAGCTCGGAAAGCGTCGCATTCCTTCTCGCCATGACTCTTCGGAGGCTTCGAACGACACAGCCGCATCGGCCGAGGAGAATCAAGGCCATGACAACTTTGCGATGCTACAGCGATCCCGGCGAAAGACAGCCCGGTGAAGGTGCGCCAAATTGGATTGCCTTTCTGCCCGCGACGGCGTGAGCGATCGGCTCTGTCCCACGAGCCCGCCGACGACACTGGTTGTGCCCAAATGTACGGGTCCTTGGCAGCGCCGATCATCACGGCAAGCTCCTTGTCCTTGGCCGGTCCCTCAGCAGCCTCGGCTACCAAATCGGAAGTTGGATCGCTGCCGGATCGCTGCGTCGTCTTTCCGGGTCCGCAACTGGCCATCGCCAGGACGCGCTGCTTTAGCGCGACGCATCTTTTGCCGCTCAAAATTGATTGGATGAAATCGCCGAAGGAAGTCCTCAACATGCAGACAGGACGCATCGTCATCATTACGGGCGCCGCGGGTGGGATCGGCCGTGCGCTGGTCGAAGTTCTTGCCAGGGATGGAGACACTGTCGTTGCGGTAGACCTTCCTGGCAGTGGCGTCGTTGAACTGGCCCGTGGTCTCGGCCACCCGCATCTTGGCCTTGAGTGCGACGTCTCGCGGGAGGAGGATGTGCTCGCGCTTTACGGTCGGGTCGAAGCACAGTTCGCCCAGATCAGCGTCCTCATCAACAACGCCGCGATGGGACCCACCATGGCTGCGAGCGTCGACACTGGTGTCGACGCCTTCCGCCTCGCCCTGGCAGTAAACTTGATTGGACCGTTCGTCATGGCCCGCGAAGCGGCGAGGCGCATGAGGCGGGGCGGTGCGATCGTCAACGTCGCTTCGATGGCGGGCGTCGTAGGCAATCCCAAACGCAACGCCTACGCGGCCTCGAAGGCGGGCCTGATCTCGTTGACGAAGTCGCTTGCATGTGAGTGGGCTTCTCGCGGCATTCGCGTGACGGCGGTAGCGCCCGGCTACGTGCGCACGCCGATGGTGGCAGAACTGGAACGCGCGGGCAAAGTGGACCTAGCGGCCGTGCGCCGCCGCGTGCCGCTGGGGCGTTTGGCGCATCCGGACGAGATCGCTCTCGCCGTGCGTTTTCTGACCAGCTCGCAGGCGCGCTACATCACCGGTTCAGTGCTGGCGGTCGACGGAGGCTGGATGTCATTCAACCAGCCGGGGGATGCACACCCGCAGGTGGATGGGATACCCCAAGCCGAACTGTGCTGTCCGGCCGAACGCACCGACGCGCGTATCGTGCTCGTCACCGGCGGCGCGAACGGCATCGGCGCGGCCGTGGTTCGCCGCTTTGCAGCAAACGGCGATACCGTTGTGATTGCTGATAGAGATGGCGCTGCAGCGGCAGAACTCGCTGCGTGGCTCCGCGGCAAGAACCCGGCCAGATGCGTGGATGTGGCCGTCGAGAGCGAGGTGGTTGCGCTATTCGAAGAGATGCGGGCGAGCTTCGGGCGCATCGATGTGCTCGTCAACGGTGCTGCTGGTGCCGACACTTTGTCGTTGGGAATCGAACAAATACCGGAACACATCCAACACGTCCTGGATGTCAATCTTACCGGGGCCTTCACCTGCGCTCGCGAAGCGATCAAGGCGATGCGCGCTGGCGGCGTGATCCTCAACATCGGATCGATCAACAGCTTTCTGCCGTTCGCGCCGCGCCATGCCTACGGTGCCTCCCAGGCGGGGCTGGACATTCTGACCCGATGCCTGGCGGCCGAACTCGGGCCGGTCGGCATACGGACGGCCACCGTCGCTCCTGGCTTCATTTGCACGCCTGGCGTTGCTCAGTTGGCGAAGGTCGGCCGCATCGATATGAAAACGATCGCACGACGCATCCCTATGGGCAGGCTGGGACAGCCGAAAGACGTGGCTGACGCAGCGTTCTTCCTGGCTTCATCCGCCGCCTCGTACGTCAACGGCTCCATCCTGTACGTGGACGGCGGCTGGACCTCTTTCGGTGATGCGGGAAACGCCAGTGAACTCGATAACGAGTATTTTGCGGAGGCCGCGTGTTGATCGTCGACTATTCGCCACAGGCCGCTGCTCAGCGAAGCCGAGTTCGTCCAAGGGTTCATGGTCCGGTCGGGCGCCGCGCCCGCACTACCGTGACCGAAGATGTTATCCTCGGCGAGACGAAACGTCCGTCCTCATCGCTGTCGAAGCCGTTGCAACCGCTCGGTGCGCCTTCAACCGCCGAACGGCTTGCGGCCTGACCACGCCGCCGCCAAGGGCGAGATCGAGACCGCGGCCAAGGCGCCTTGTGCGCACCCTGCGCATCTCCCTGTCGGCTAGCTCCGTTCTGTAAACAGGGAAACACCATGGAATTCGCAACCTTTATCCTGGCCGCCCAGCGCGGATATCACCAATCGTGCGAGAGCGTTATCCGCAACTCCATCGAACAGGCCGTCGTTTCGGAGCAGGCCGGCTTCGATACCGCGTGGTTCGCGGAGCACCACTTCAACAATTATAGCCTCATTCCCTCGCCCTTGATGATGGTGGCGCACTGCGCCGGCGTGACGAGTACCATTCGCCTTGGCACTGCCGTGTGCGTGCTGCCGCTCTATCAACCGCAGCGCCTGCTTTCCGAGATCGGCTTCGCCGACATTGTTGCGAATGGCCGCCTCGAGCTTGGCGTCGGCTCGGGATACCAGCAATTCGAGTTCGAGCGCTTCGGCGTCAATATCGATGAGGCGCCGGCGGTCTTTTCGGAATACTTGGACATCCTTCAAAAGGGCCTCAACCAGAACATCTTCGAGCACGACGGTCAGTATGGGAACATACCCCCCACGGCGATTTCGGTGCGCACCGTCCAGAAGCCGACCCCGCCGATCTGGATCGCCGCCGGGACGGCCCGCCTGGGCCGGGCCTATCGTGAGGGACACAATCTTTTTGTGACGGCATTCCATAACGGATTAGAAACTTTGCGCGTCCTGCGCGAAGCCATCGAGAAGGCCGCGGCTGCCGAAGGCAAGAATGTCACGGACGCCAAGATATCTTTGCTACGTTGCTGCTATGCCAGCGACGACGAGGCAGAGATCAATAGCTATCTCGACAACGCCCGCTTCCAGCGCCGGCTGTCTGAAGCACTGCATCAGCGTCGCCAGCAGAGCCTGGACGGCTATCTGCTGAAAGAAACGCCAACGCAGCAAGATTTGTCATTCGCGACGATGCGCCGGAACCTGCCGATCGGCAGCGTGAATCGAGTGGTCGATCGCCTGTTGGAAGAGATCGATATCTTAAAACCCAACCAGATCGCAATTCAGACCCAGTTGGGGGATTTCGACCAAAAGACGATGCTGCGCCAGATCGAGCTCTGGGGAGACAAGATCATCCCGGCGGTGAACAAGTCGCTCGCTCATCAGGGCGGTTGATGGGACAAAACCAAGAGAATGGCACCCATGCTCGCCCACCAATGTGGCTGCCTCTGCGCCGGCCAATCGCCGCGGTTCAAGCTGGAGTTTGATCAGCATGTGCTTGCCTGCGTGCTTTCGTGTGCACTCGAGGAAGTCGAGGCCGGCGAGGCGACGGCGACGGAGGCAACCGGTCTTTCGCGCGCCGAGCTGCGCGATGTCCTGGCCAGCAGCTTCCCCACTTTCCCCTTCAAGGCCTTCGCCCTGGAAGAGATGGGCGAGCCCGAGCCGGACCCGGAGGAAGAACTTTTGCGCGAGCTGCTCCTGGCCCATGCCCTGCCGGGCGACCCGGCAAGCGCCCGGTTTGCCAAGATCATCGCCCGGCGCGCCATGCGCAATGACCATCTCTGGCAGGACCTTGGCCTTTTCAATCGCACCGAGCTCAGCCGCCTGCTTGCCATGCATTTTCCGACGCTGGCGGCCGGCAACACCCAAAACATGAAATGGAAGAAGTACTTTTACCGCAAGCTCTGTGAGGCCGAAGGGTTTTCGCTATGCACCGCGCCCAGTTGCCGGGAATGCAATGATTTCGCAGGCTGCTTCGGTCCGGAGGAAGGCGAAAATCGCCTTGCACGAATCAAAAATGGATTTGCATTGGATTAAGAGCCGCTTTCGTCAGTGTTATGAGGCAGCCAACCTTGATCGCCATCGAGCCGTAGGCACTTTTCCCGGCGACGTTACACGGGAGGAGGGGACCTTCATCGCATGATCGCGGTGAGCGATGGTCGATTCGACTCGGGTCGAGATCTTCTTGTTTCGGAAGCAGGGGCGATCATATTTGACTAACCAAACGAACGGGCGCATGACCTGTTCCTAGCACTATCGGGTCACATCTAGTCTCTTAGAGACATTAGCACCCCATAGAATCACAGACCTAAGGACGGCCTGTCTCCACAAGGAGCCGGCCGCGACGCCGAGCATGACGACAACGTGCGCAGCCTGCCACAACGGGACGTGCCGTTGGTGCTGGGCGCCTGCCCATCGCAAATTACACGAAGGGGGCGCAAATCCGGACTTGGCGGGACTTGCAGCCGTTGCGGACAGGGCGCGGCCGACTATTGGGGTCAGCCCAGGCGCCTGGCCGGAGGCGGCGGAGGTCATGGGTTCACAGAATGCGTCGATTACCCTGGCTGCGATCCTGCAACGGGCCGAACGCATCCGCAGTTGTGGCGGCTATCTGCGGGATCTCACGGAAAAAGCGCGGGCGCAGAAATTCTCTGTGTGGCCCATGGTCACCGCGTTGCTCAACGCCAGAGTCGGGGCGCTGGAGAAGGCTGCTGCCGGAAAAGGTGCGGAGGAATCCTCAGCAGCGCAGGAGCGCGGCGGGTGCCGTGGGGCAGCTCGCTGGATATCAGCGACGCGCTGCGCGACAGCATGAAGAAAAAGGGCTGGTGATGATGTCCCGGGCTGGATCGCCGATGCCGCCATTGGCAATGAGCTCGGAACGGAGAGCGTGCGGTCGATCAGGTCCTTGACCCAGAATGGCCGCTCGGCCGGCCTGTTCGACCTTTCAGCCGGTTCGTCTGAGGCCTTGCTGATATACGACTATGACTGTTCGCCTAGCAGCGATGCCAGTTGTGTGAGCCCGACAGCTTCTATTTTCGGGGCCATCGGATAGGACTCGGTTCCGGCGTACACGACGAAAGTGCGGTCGGGCTGAACATCTTCCAAGGCCATATGCAGACCCTTTCCCAGCGAAGGAGACAGGCTGCGTTTTATTTCGATTGCCCAGACGCCGCGATTGGCTGGAAGCTGGAGGACAAGATCGATCTCGGCTCCGGCCGCGGTGCGGAAGAAGCTTGCGAGGGTCCCTTCGGGCGCCACCGATACAAGATTCTCCAGAACGAAGCCTTCCCAACTCGCGCCGACGACCGGGTGGCCGGCGAGGCTGTCGGCCGTCTCTATGCCAAGCAGGGCATGTACGAGCCCGCTGTCGCGGACGTACACTTTCGGTGTTTTGACGAGGCGTTTGCCCGTATTGGCGTGCAACGGCGGCAGCCGACGGATCAACAGCAGGTCCACAAGCAGATCAACATAGGACGAAATGGTCGGCGCGCTGACCGAAAGGTTGGCCGCCAGGCGTGACGCATTCAGCAGGCCCGCCTGATTGTGGGCAAGCATGGTCCACAGCCGTTCGAGGGTTTGCGCCGGAATCCGCGGGCCGAATTGCGGCACGTCGCGCTCGAGATAAGTGCGGATGAAATTGCGTCGATACGCGAAGCTGTTGGCTTCCGAATGTGCAAGAAAACTGTCCGGGAACCCGCCACGCAGCCAGAGACTTTCAACCGACAGCTTTTCAGAAGCGATCTCGAGCGCGTCCAGCGGTGTCATCTCGACATATTCGATGCGGCCGGCCAGGCTTTCGCCCGTTTGACGCAGCAGATCCATCGAGGCTGATCCCAGAAGCAGGAAACGACCGGTGCGGCGTCCGCGCCGGCGTCCGGCGTCGATCAACCCTCGAAGCTCCTGGAACAACTCTGGCATTCGATGGATCTCGTCCAGGATGACCAGACGGTCCTCGTAGGCGCGCAGGAACAGTGCTGGATCCGACAACTTGTTCCTGTCCTCGCGGGACTCCAGATCGAGATAGAGTGCATCCAGGTCTTCACCAATCTGCAAGGCGAGCGTTGTCTTGCCGACCTGGCGTGGGCCGATGAGGGCCACAGCAGCTTGACGGGCAAGCGCCTGACGAACTTGAGGTAGCACACGACGGCCTATCATCATGCAAATTAAAAGGCGCGTTTTAAGATTGCAAGGATAAAGAGCTGGATACCGCACAACGGAGGCGCGCAGCAAGCCGTGTTCCGATCACTCCGCACGTCGTCCAGATTGCGATCTGTATGTCGGGATGCGACGGGGCCGTAGGATAGCGAGTGCCACCAGGGTAGGCCCCGAAATCCCCTCGGTAATCTCTCCCATGCGTTTGACAAGAAGCAGTCGCGGCACACTCTTGCATTGGACGTCGCGTGACATACGTGATATGAGTGTGCTCATATGCAATCTCACGTGATGTCTTGTCCGACGCTCTCTTCTCATCTTTCCTCATGGTCGATCGACCGCATGCGCCGATCGGCGGACGGCGCACGTCGGGCGGCGCTAGGGCGCAGGAGCGCCCTAGCCGCACCGTCTCCGACGATCGCGAGCTTCTTGTCGGGGCGATCCGTCGCGCGCTTCAAGAAACAGCGCCCGCGTTGGCGGCGCCAGCAACTGCGACCTCGACAGGATTCGTGGATCTCGCTGCCGCGGCCGCCGACATCGCCCTGGGGCACTCCGTCGTCCTTCAACTCAAGCCCGACCTAGACCAAGGACGCCGAAGCGCGGTGCGCTCCTTCCTTGAAATAGTCGTCCGCGTGAGTGCCACGCTTGACGAAACACGCCTCGAGTCGGCGATCAGCAAGCTCGCGGAGGTCCTCCTGCCCGATGAGCTCGCCGACGCGCGCGGAGCATTGGCCTCGGACAACCTCGAGCTCCGTGATCGATTCGTCTCGGAGGTTCCTCAGCTCACGAGCGCCGAGATCGGAGCGCAGGCGGGGCTGAAGACCAAGAACCCCTATGCGACCGCAGCGCGCTGGAAAAAGGCTGGCAACATCTTCTCGGTCCAGCACCGAGGCAAAGAGTATTTCCCGGCTTTCCAGTTCCGCGAGGGACGGCCGCACCCGACGATCAAGAAGGCGCTCGGGGCACTCCCTCCCCGGCTGTCTGCGTGGCAACGTGCCTTCTGGTTCATGTCGACGAATGGCTGGCTGGCCGACAAGGCACCCGCCGATATGCTCGACAGTCCGCAGTCAATCATCGCAGCCGCTGAACGAGAGGGCCAAGAGGTGGTTGGGTGAGCGTTTCAAGCGTACGCCCGCCGCCTTCTTCCTTTCCGAGCATTAACACCCAAAAGGTCACGAAAGGCATTGTCCTCCATCGCACGCACGGCTCCAGCTTCCGGCCGGCGCAGTTCAACCCATGCATGGGTCAGCCGACGCGATTCGCTCCTTTTCCAGACGCCGCAGGCGCATGCGTACCGACGCTCTACGCGGCGACATCGCGGGAGGCAGCGGCTTTCGAGTCGATCTTTCACGACATCGAGCCTACTGCCGTCTTCAAGACAGTCCGCCTCGACGTCATCGAATCGCGCAGCGTAAGCCGCATTGCACCGAAGCGCGATCTGCTCCTGGCCGGCCTGTTCGCGCCGGATCTCAAGGTGTGGGGCATAAGCCGCGGCGATCTCATCGAGACGCCGAAATCGACCTACCGTCAGACTGTTCTTTGGGCTCAAGCGATTCACAGCGCCAGAGCGGACGTTGACGGCCTGCTTTGGACATCTCGACAGTGCGACCCGGACCGATGCGTAATACTATTCGAGGATCGTGTCAGCGAGGGAGATTTCGAGGTTCACGACAGCATCGAGGTCGGCGCCGACGCGGACCTGTTGCTCGAGATCCGAGCTTTCGGCATGCGCGCAGGCATTACCATCGTTTCTTAGGCATGCGTTGATGTCGAGAACACATGCTCCGCGGCCGGTTGGCCCTCCTCACGAGACGTATGTTTCTCGATACCGAAGTCCATAGACGAGCTAGGGGGCGCGGGCATCCCGAAAAATGCCTACGCTCGATCAGGGCGAGATCGATAACTTTGCTTGGGGAGCTTTTGTCGAGCAGCTCGTTAGCGAATTGAAGGGGGCATTCAATCGCTGCCTGGAAGTCCCCGCTGGCAGGTGTTTAAGGTGATTTCGCGGGTCGCGCGCCGTTTGGCGCGCGCAACGGCAAAGAATTCCCGACGAGTCGAGGACGAGGAATTTCCCACCGCTGTCACCACGATTCTCTGCCATTCGTTCCAGCGGTCGTCGTGTTTCGTGCTGACGGCTTCGAGTTGTTTTGCCAGCGGTCGGGAGTCTCCTTCGGAATGCCGGCTTTGCGGCCCAGGCTCTTGAAGGGTTCGCCTGAGGTCTCGGCTCGTCGCATAGGGATCACGCCGCGGGTCTCGTTGCCGTCACACGGAGAAAAACGCCGTGACTGACCGAGTTTCAACAAGTCCTTTGGAGACGCGAAGAAACGCCCATAGTCATTCGGTGATGGACTCGTCGTTTTGGCCGCAACCGGCTCGGAGGAAGGCAAATGCAGCCTCGCAAGGATCAAGAACGGGATCGCGTTGGACTAAGATCCGTCTTCGTCACCAGTATGAGGCGGCCAATCTTGATCGCCATCGAGCCGTAGGCGATTTTCCCGGCGTCACACGGGAGGAGGGGATGTGCACCGCCCTGATCTGGTGAGCGGTCAATGACGCGCCCGGCCGGCAACGGGGGTTGACCGGGTGACGGAGGACTGTAGCAATGATGCGGTCGGGCGAAGAGCGGCAACTCCCAATAGTCGAGCGGAACGCGTCTCAACCATGGCGGATCGGTCCCGGAATAGAAGCGCCGTGGCGACGCATTCGCGACGATATTGCAAAGAAGGATATCCAGTGGTTAGAAAGCGAGGCCCAAAGCAAGTGAGAGCCCTCTGCGGAGTCTGGTTGATTGAACCGCGCCCTGCTGTCCGGCTGACAATTCTAGCTTGTCGCTGATCAAAGATGGATGGCGCTTTTGAAGAGCTGACACTTGCGACCGAAGCCCCAAGCGACCGCCCATCCGTGCCAACCTTTTTGGTGGCCAGCACCATTTCCTTCCCCTGAGATGACATGAGCAGATACAAGGATTACCGCAAGCCCCGTCGGCGTCGAGATGACGACGGCCCGTTTCCTTTTCCAGAAGAGGACCTCGTCCCAAGCTTCTTTCATCAAACGTCACCTGCGACGGCAAAGCCGGTAGACGCAGAGGTCAAGTGGTTCAACGCAAGCAAAGGTTTTGGCTTCGTCAGAGTCTCGGACGGAAGGGACGCCTACCTGCATGTTCGGGCATTGGAAGCGGTTGGAAGGAGCAGTGTCCCAGAGGGAGCGCGGCTCAAGGTCACCTTGGAGGAGACGCGAAAAGGCCATCAGGTCGCGCAAGTTCTGGAGATTGCACGGGAGACGGCCAACACTTCGACATCCGCGCCGGAAAGCGCCGGCACCGTCAAATGGTATAACGCCGAGAAAGGCTTTGGCTTCATTGCTCCTGAAGCCGGCGGAAAGGACGTATTCGTCCACGCCTCAACGTTGGCCCGCTGTGGAGTGAGCGAGCTCGTGGAGGGACAAAAGGTCTTTATCGAGTGCGCGCAGGGCAAGAAAGGTCTGGAGGTGCAAAGCATTCGTGTAGTTGCTTGACGACGGCCCAGCCCTTTTTGTTGAACGCGCGATGGTGAGCCATTCACTGCGCATAAGCACATCAGAATGGCGCGTTTGTCGCGGTGCTCGATCCTCATCTTTTAACGAGGGCCGATATGGTTCACTTCGTGCTCACCGTCGTTGCCATGGTCGTTCAAATTGAGGTTGCGGTTTATCACGGAACGCGGGCGCGACGGAAATCGAACAACATAACAGCACCTATAAGGTGGCAACAGCGGCTTGACAGGGATTATCATGGTACTGCTTGCCGACGGCCTCGGCCCAGCAGGAATTGCCAAACTGGTCGGCTGCTGCAAATGCAGTTTTATCGGATCATTCAAGCCTTCAATGAATCTTCTGCTGCGATAGCCAGAAGTGGTGGACTAACGCCGACATAAGCAGATCATGCTGGCCTTCCCCGACAAAGCCGGTAAAAGAGTTCCCCGTGTTGTCACCCAATAGGAGTAATTGAATGCACGAGGACACCGCAAATAGCCGAGGCCTGTTGATTGAACTTACGGCAGATATTGTATCTGCCTATGTCAGCAAAAACGCCGTTCCCCCCGCGTCACTGCCAGAGCTTATCGCAAGCGTGAATTCGTCATTGTCGAATCTTGGGCAGGCGGTCGAGCCAGAGAAGCCAGCCCAAGCGCCTGCGGTTAATCCGAAGCGGTCGGTGTTTCCCGACCACATCATCTGCCTAGAGGACGGCAAGAAATTCAAATCGCTTAAGCGTCATCTCAACGTCCACTACGGCCTGACGCCCAACGAATATCGCGAGAAATGGGGATTGAAGTCCGACTACCCCATGGTGGCGCCGAACTATGCGGCCCAACGGTCGGCGCTGGCGAAGTCGAGCGGTCTCGGCCACAAGGCTGTCAGCAATCCCGAAAGGAAGTCGGCGGCACGCAAATCTAGGTAGTGGGCGCAATGCCTCCCCCAGGTCGATGCGCCATACGGTGGAATTGACCGGCCAAACCTGTAAGGCCTTCAAATCCGACATAGCCCTGCGCACAGCCGAAGCAAACTCGGAGGCGACAAGGACGCCGGCAATCCTTTCGTAGCAAGTCCTGCTACGGCTAAGTGATCGCCGGCTGGTCCTGTGCAATCGCGGCCGATCGCGTCACAGCGGCTGCCTGCCTGGCTGCTTGAGCTGCGCGGCCAGATCGCTAGGCTCGGCTGAGACGCGAACTCTCTCGCAGGGGTTCCTTGGAAGGTCTGCGCGGCCTTGAAGACCGCTTCGATTTCGCAGGCGAAGTCCAGATAAAATTGCCGGGGAGGGCTTTCAAGACGAAGCCGAGGCGGTATTGCGGCAGCGGCTCCGGTCCTCGCCGCCATCGACGTCGTAACCGAGTGTACAGATAACTCCGCAGCCCCAGGCGGCAGACTTAGAGTTCGACGCGGCTGATGAATAGACACCCGCGCCCGCCGTGATTAGGAGCGCCGGTCGCCGCACAAACTCCCGACTTTTCCGCTGTCGATTTTGTCGGATTGGCGACAACTGTGGCTCGACCGAGACAGGCTCTTCGAGCGTAACCGCTGCAAGTTTGAGAAAAATCTCGGTTGGCCTGAAATGGCATGATCCTTGTTGTTTTCCATTCGATGTGATCGCCGCGGGCAAGAAACGCGACGGGTCCGCTCGCAAAACCCAAATGGAGAAAAAGGATGATACGACCGGAAGAGACTCAATCTTTGGTCAGCCTCAGATTCGCCTTAAGGGGCGCGAGGGCTTCGCCCGGAGAGTCCCCGTCTTGGGCATTCATGCAATTCAGGAATGACTTCCAACTCTAGTTGCGAAGACGCGGTCCGGGCGCTGCGGTAGTTCGCTTGAATCCCTAGAAAGCTTCATCAAAGCAATAGTGGGTACTTACGTCGATGGGCTTCGTGAAGACATTTATTGTCTCCTTCTTCCGCTTGGCGGCGGGATTGGCGTTTCTATGTGCTGCACTCACAGGCTGCCTGCTTGCCTCCACAGCCATGGGGCAGGACAACCTGCTGGATGTTGCGAGATCGCTGTTTCGCCCCATTCCCGAGCGTGCTGCAGACCTGGACGGCAATCCGGCGACCTTAGAGAAGCTCGAGTTGGGCAAGATGCTCTATTTCGAACCGCGGCTCTCGCAAGCTCACAACATCAGCTGCAACACCTGCCATCAAATCGGCCGTGCTGGCGGCGATGGCCGTTCCACCTCTATTGGCCATAACTGGCAGCGCGGCGGCCGGAATGCGCCAACTGTATTCAACGCTGTGTTCAACATCGCTCAGTTTTGGGACGGACGGGCAGCGGATCTGACGGAGCAGGCCGGCGGCCCGATCTCCAATCCGACGGAGATGGGGACCACTCCCGGGCACGCCGTCGAAGAGCTCAAGGGCATTCCTGGGTACGTTGAGGCGTTCGGCAAAGCCTTCCCTGATGAAGTCGATCCCCTCAGATATGACAACATCGCGAGAGCCATCGCCGTGTTCGAGGCGACGCTGATCACGCCTAACGCACCCTTCGACAGGTATCTCGAAGGTAACGAAAACGCACTCACCACTGAACAGAAGGAGGGGCTCAGGCTTTTCACCGACAAAGGATGCTCGTCTTGCCACAACGGCATCAACCTCGGTGGGAGCATGTACGCTCCTTTTGGGGTGGTCGAAAAGCCCGGCTGGGACTTCCTGCCGCCTGACGACAAGGGACGCGTCGAGGTGACACGGAAGGTGGATGACGACTATGTCTTCAAGATCCCTACCTTGAGGAACGTCGCACTCACCGCCCCCTATTTTCACAGCGGCCATGCATGGGATCTAGAGCAAGCCGTGGCGGTGATGGGCACGACCCAGCTTGGTACGCAGCTGAGCCCTGAGGAAGTCGACAAGATCACCGCTTTCCTACAGGCGCTCACCGGGGACCAGCCGAAGGTAACCTATCCAACCTTGCCGCCGAGCGTCGCGACGACACCTCGGCCGGCGCCGTGACCGCATAATCCTGCGAGGGCGGCTAATAGACGCCGAGAAGGGGCCAGACGCCTGCTTCAACTTTGATCGCCAATGAGCCATAGCCGCTTTTCCCGGCGCCGTCCCACGGAGGAGGGGATGTTCATCGCCTCGCGATATTTTGTGACGGTGCGGCGCGCAACATTGATACCGGTTTCCTTCAGCCGGACGGCGATCTCGTCGTCGGAAAGCACGTCACCGGGCGATTCTTGAGCAATTATCGCTTTTATCCGATGGCGGACAGCTTCGGCGGAGTGCGCGTCGCCGCCTTGGCAGGAGGCAATCGCGACGGTGAAAAAATACTTCAGTTCGAACACCCCGCGCGGGGTAAGCATATACTTGTTCGAGGTCACCCGGCTCACCGTCGATTCATGCACGTTGATCGCCTCAGCGACAGTCCTGAGATTGAGAGGCCGCAGATGGGCCACGCCATGTTGGAAAAAGGCATCCTGTTGGCGCACGATTTCAGTCGCAACCTTAAGAATCGTCTTGGCACGCTGATCCAGGCTGCGGATTAACCAATTCGCGTTCTGCAGGCATTCGTTCAGAAACGCTTGATCTTTCGGATTCTGGACGGCGTGTCGCGAGATTTCGGCGAAATAGGTTTGGTTGATCAAAACCTTGGGCAATGCGTCCGGATCAAGCTCGATCTGCCATCCACCTCCGGGCGAGGGCGTGACCCAGACGTCGGGTATGATGGATTCGGGCGCTCCGGATTGGAATCGGTTGCCAGGCTTGGGATCGAGCGCACGGATTTCATGCAACATCTCGAGAAGGTCTTCTTCATCGACGCAGCAGTGCTGCTTCAACGCCTGAAAATCGCGTCTGGCAACCATCTCAAGGTTCGAAACCAACGCGGCCATCGCCGGGTCGAACCGGTCTCGCTGACGCAACTGGATCTCGAGACATTCGCTGAGAGTACGAGCAAAAATTCCAGGTGGATCAAACTGCTGCAAGGTTGCGAGAACCCGTTCCACATCCGCCTCGCGGGCGTTCAGTTTGCCGGCCAGTTCCACAAGGTCCACCCGAAGATAGCCCGTATCTTCCAGATGGGCTGCGAGCTCGCCGGCAATCAGCCGCTCCTGTGGTGTGAATGCAGTGAGCGCGATCTGACCAGCGACGCGGTCGTGCAAGGTTTCGGTGCAGGCGGCAAACTCGTCCAGGGCAGGGCGACTATCCGCAGGGGTATTCGTCGTATTGCGCAGCGATTTCCATTCCCCCGGTCGCTCGGCCGCCGCCGCGTTCGTCGGCCTATCCGTGTCTTTTTCGCGTGCGCCGGTGGACTGGTCTGCCGAAATCGGCACGTCGCCAAGAGCCTCACCGTCGTTTGAAGCTGGCTCCAAAAGCGGATTTTTCTCGAGTTCCTGCTCCACGAATTGATGCAGTTCGGCGCGAGCCAGTTGCAACAGGCGAATCGACTCAATGAGCTGAGGCGATGCCACCATAGATTGCTTCTGGCGTTGAAGCAGCCTTGCCGAGGACAGCATGTTGAACGCGAAACTCCGATCGAGGAGGCTCTTGGCCGTGCGTTAATGGGATTGCCAGACGCTCACTTAATCATGCGGCGGCCTGCAGTGTTTCAAGAACGTTCTGCGGGGACGAGACGGCATAGGGATCGGTCTCGCAGTTGTCGGAGAAACCTTCTTCCTCGAACCATTGCTCCACCGCACCGTCGTTGATCAGGGCGGCGTAGCGCCAGGAGCGCATTCCGAAGCCGAGATTGTCCTTCGCAACCAGCATACCCATTTTGCGCGTGAACTCGCCTGAGCCGTCCGGGATAAGCTCGACCTTCTGCAGCCCCAAGGACTTGCCCCACGCATTCATGACGAAGGCATCGTTGACGGAGATGCAGTAGATTGCGTCAATTCCTTCCTTCCTGAACTCGTCATAGAGCTTTTCGAAATTGGGCAGTTGGTAGGTCGAGCAGGTCGGGGTGAAGGCGCCAGGCAGCGAGAACAGGATGACGCGCTTGCCATCGAAATAGTCGTCGGATGTCTTGTCTTGCCACCGGTATGGATTTGGCCCCTCGACGGACTCATCGCGAACACGCGTGCGAAAAGTAACGAAGGGGACCTTCTTCGTGATGGTCATCAAGTTGCTCCTTTTAGAAGAAACCTGGCATGGCTTCTCGGTTTGGGCCGACGCAACGTCGACTCGGCAGGCATGCCGGACATGAGATGAAGGCCTTCGCGGCTTCCAAATCGCTCTTCCATCCGGTGGTACGGGAAGGCCTTGGGCCCACCCTCTTCGTCATCCGAATGGCCTGGCCAATATGAGTGATTTGGGCGGGATAGAGCAACCCTTTTGCGGCAAGTGGCGCCGGAAGGGATGTGGATGACTGGCTGCTTGCCGTCGAGGAGAAAGTGGTGGTGATCGACAGTGTCAATCTCGAAATAGCCGTGTGGCGCCGCAACGTTGAGGTCGCGCAAGAGTCTCGCTTCACGAAAGTGGTTCTGCGTATTGTAGATGGTTGCCAGTAGCGCGCCGACGTCGGTTGGAGTGACCCCTCGATGCAGTGCTTCGACATTCACATGCTGATGAGGACCGGCAAGCGGCAATTGGGCGCATGCCGCGCTGTTGGATGTCGGCCTCCGACCACACCTGCGCAGAAAAGCTAGCGAGCACTGACGCCTGGAGGGGACGACCTCCCGATGTTTGTCCGCGATAGTCACCGTCGCCTCAAGCGCTTGTACGGAGTCACCAATGATTCACTCGTCGCTTTGTTTGTGGTTCGATGGTTCTAATGAGCTGTCGCAAATGCCGTGCCATCTGACTTGCAGCAGGGATGGAAGCGACTTTTACCTTGAGTAGAGGGACCTGCTTTCGGGGTCGCCATGGAGGAAAGGCTTCCGTCTAAGACGGCGATCTCATCGGGCTAAACTTGTAACATCTCAGGCAGCTAATGCTCGGGAAACATACAAGGCGTTTCCACGTGACGACTCGACTGACCTTCTTGTGTCGGAAGGTGGACGAAAATGTCGGAAGCTCTACCAAGGGCAGGGCTGGGCCGCGAGAAGGGAGAAGTAGTGGAACGGAGACGATACTTATGCTGAACCCGAAGCGCAGCTTCGTCCGCGCGTAGCCGAATGGGAAAGGGCCGAAATAAGTTCGTTCATGTCAATGAACTCTGCGCTCTTTTCGGCACGTCGGTAAGAACTCGCGGCGGCAGCCAGAGCACTTGAAAGCGCGCCTGCGGAGCGCGTAGCAGCCGAGAAGGCCGCAATGCGGGCAGACGGGCTCGCCATTCGTCTTTGGCCAGCGGAACTGGCAGAAGGTCGTGTAGGCTTCCTCCTGCTCGGGGGCGGTACCGCTCTGATGGTCCACACTGGTCATCGCCTGAGCAAGGACATCGACGCTTTCATCGATGACCCCCAGTATTTGTCGATCCTTTCGCCCCGATTGGGTGGCGAAGGCATCTGGGATCATCAGGCATATGATGAGGCGGCAAACTACCTCAAACTCATCTACCCAGAAGGCGAGATCGATTTCATCGTCGCGTCTTACATTACTAATGTGCCAACGGCGCAAAATCGTTGACTTGAGTGAGTTTAGTAAGGCAGCCTTGGAGAGAAAAGGCCCGCTGCCGGGAGGAGGTGGCAACGGGCCCGATTCGAAAACGGCACTAGAGGGGGTGTGCCGCATTCAGGTCGGCATCGCATCGAGAGAGTTGATGGCCGACACCCTCATAGTAGCTTCCGCGTCAGATATTGCAACGCACAAATGTCATCCCGCAATGCAAATAAAAGCATCGGCCTAGCGAAAAAAGCACTTCGAAGTGCTATGTCGACAGGTCGACACCTCCGCGCCCCAAGCTGATCCGCTGCCGTGGCAGCCGATCGATCCGTAACGATTTCGAGAGCCGTGATCCGCCCGTGGAGCAAAGCAAGTCCGAGCTTTATGTCCAAGGGCCGCCGGCCGGCCAATGACGCTCGAAACCGTCGCCTAAGGCTGCAGCCTGGAGCGGCGGAAAAACGAACTCGCCAATCGCGGCCGGGAGATTCGGTGGCTGCAAGAGAAGCGGTTCCCTTCCGACGAACGCCGTCCATTGCCTTGCCTTCTCGCTGTCCTCGGCAAAAGCGGTACTGAGTCCAAGCGGAGTCTCCGTTGGCAGTAGCGTGTCACGGCGTTCAAATGTCGCTCGGATTGCCTGGACCAGCGATCCCACCTTCGAACGCGAACCGCCGCGACAGCGCCAGCAGGTCGTAAAAATCCTTCGTGCGACTGTTCGCCTGGCCAAGCACGACGATTGCCTGGAGTTTTTCGGCAACCACAGGTTTCCCTGGGATAGGCTCTCAGTCGAGGACCCTCGGCCGACAGAAGCGAAGGAAACTCCAGTTCCTGCGCCGTCGGCGTAACAGTGTCACCAAAGCCGATGTCGACTTGTACCGGGATCCGGGTCCTCCCGAGAAACGCTGTCGTCTGCACCCTGACGCCGCCATATTGCTGGCCTTCACGGATCGCATCGTACACCAGTCCGTCTCTTTCGGCCTCGATCCGGCAAATTGTTTCGAAAACGGATCGGATCGCCGTTACGGCTGGATTGCCGAATCCAAGAAGATCGAGGTCCTGCGTAGGGCGAAACGGATCGTTGAGCCACGCTGTGAAGAGCATCGCGCCCTTCAGGATGAACTGATCTCGATGCGGGGAGATGCTCAGCCGATAAAGCAGCCTCTCGATGGCGTATCTTCTCAGGATGAGCTGATTGTCCGTCTGCTTGTCCCGCGCGATGTTGCGGAGCCGAGCAAGAATCGATGCTGGAAGATTCGCCGGCTTATCCTTCATCAGCAACTGTGCTTTCAAGATAAGCACGAACGACACTCCAGATGCGCAGCGCCTGCGCATATCGGGCAATGTCGTCGGGCCTGGCCTTTCTGGACCGCCAGCCCATGCGGAGCGCTTCCATTGCAACGTCGAGGCCGACGGCATTGCGGAAGCGGAAGCAGTCCACGATCGACTTGGCCGGATCAAAGATCCGGACAGGCACCGAATCGATGGTGTAGGTCTTGACGCCAATGGTGAGCGCCTTTTCGCCGAAGCGAGCAACCCGGATCGGCGGATAGTCGATCGTCGGCTTGCGGTCCTTGGAGCCGATTGCGATCCAGACGCTGCGCGGAAGCTGCAGCGTGATCTCATGAAACTGGAGCGCCGATACGAGGCAGATCACGCCTTTCGGAACTCGGGTTGCGATCTCGGCCAGGGAATGAGAAATGTCGACGTCGGCATCCGCGCGTTCGTAGAGCCCACGTGAGGGGCGATGGAGGATGCCCTCGTCTACCCGGCGCATGTCCTGAGTGCGATCTGATATCGACGGATTGGCGCGACAGATAAACACTATGAGGCTTGGAGCGCTTCATGCGCTCTTTGGGAATGCTCCACACGGCAAATCGACTTCATCCCAGACCGCATCCTGCAATTCGCTTTTTCGAACCATGGTCAGCAGTATGAGTCGCAGGCCCAAGCGGATCGTCGCGCCATGCAGGATCACGAACGCGAAGATCTGCTTGACGATGTCGCGGACGTGGATAGCCGTTGCCGGTGCTCCTCGATCCTTCACTTTCTTGCAGAGCTCCCGGAGATCGTCCGGCGAGATCTCCTTGAGGAGCCGGTTTCTCCAGGTCGGCACAATGTCGCGGTCGAAGATCGCCCGGCGCATGGCGCGTGTACTGTCAGCCATACGCGCTTCCTGAACCAACGCTCCCCGAACTCACCGAAACTCTTGGCTTCCTTCAAGCGGCGCTTCTGTCGCTGCTTCTCCTGCGCAGGCGAGATTCCCTCCCCGACCATGCGACGCGCATCGAGACACCACTCTCTCGCGCGGGCGAGGGTTACACATATCTTCTCTTGAAATCAGTGACGTGGAGCGGGTTAGCGATAGTTAGCGATAATCCGCGAATGACCCAAAATCACTCGACTTGCGCCATCAGGGTGCGTTCAACGGAGATATCTGGGCGCACCTTGACTAAAGGTTCACTTCCGCCAGATCGACGACAGCAACCGTGGCGTTCTCGACTATTGCCAGAAGACAGGTGCGTCATCCAGGATTGAAGTTGTGGCGGCGCAAATTGGCCGGGGAGGCGTGCCACTCACGAGGAGTGGACGACAGCGTTTCTGCCTTTCGGTCCCGGCGTGAGGTATGGCTGTCATATTTACGCTCTCCGACAGGTTTCGTTGGTCTTGTCAGGTTCGCGACACGGGCTCGGTTAGCCATTCCCTTATTTTGCTCAGGTCAAATAACTGAAAAGGAAGAACAAAAAACTTTCTTCGATCGGTCAATAAAATTGGCACGAGTTTTGAACCTTGCATTACGAGGCGGCGAAAAAGCTGCCGACCGGCATTCATGTCGCGGGCAGCCGCGATGAATGGAACGAAGGAAGGAAAGCTACATGTCAGGTCTGCGTCAGATCGCCTTTTACGGCAAGGGCGGCATCGGCAAGTCCACCACCTCCCAAAATACGCTCGCCGCCCTTGTCGATCTCGGGCAGAGGATACTCATCGTCGGCTGCGATCCCAAGGCCGACTCCACCCGCCTGATCCTGAACTCGAAGGCGCAGGATACCGTGCTGCACCTTGCTGCAAAGGAAGGTTCGGTGGAAGACCTCGAACTCGAAGACGTGCTCAAGATCGGCTACAGAGGCATCAAGTGCGTGGAGTCGGGCGGCCCCGAGCCGGGTGTAGGCTGCGCCGGCCGCGGCGTCATCACCTCGATCAACTTCCTCGAGGAGAACGGCGCCTACGATGATGTCGACTATGTTTCCTACGACGTGCTCGGGGACGTGGTGTGCGGCGGTTTTGCAATGCCGATCCGCGAGAACAAGGCCCAGGAAATCTACATCGTCATGTCCGGCGAGATGATGGCGCTCTATGCCGCCAACAACATCGCCAAGGGCATTTTGAAATACGCCCATTCGGGCGGCGTGCGGCTCGGCGGCCTGATCTGCAACGAGCGCCAAACCGACCGCGAGCTCGACCTCGCCGAAGCACTGGCTTCCAAGCTCAATTCCAAGCTCATCCATTTCGTGCCACGCGACAATATCGTCCAGCACGCCGAGCTCAGGAAGATGTCGGTGATCCAGTATGCGCCGGACTCAAAGCAGGCCGGGGAATACCGTGCGCTGGCCGAGAAGATCCATGCCAATTCGCGCCAGGGCACCATCCCGACCCCAATCACCATGGAGGAGCTCGAGGACATGTTGCTCGACTTCGGCATCATGAAGACAGACGAGCAGATGCTTGCCGAACTCCAAGCCAAGGAAACGGCGAAGGCGGCCGCACTGTAACGAGCGTTGTCGACTTGAGGTGCGGCCTTGACCAAGCGCGCCTTTGTAACGGCGCCTCGCCGGTGAGGCGTCACACGAACCTTGAAAGGGGTCCCATGAGCCTGGAATACGAAAATGACGGTGCTCTCCATGCGAAGCTTATCGAGGAGGTGTTGTCGCAATATCCCGACAAGACGGCGAAGCGCCGCAAAAAGCACCTCAACGTCGCAAAGAGCGGGGACGAGGCCGGCGAGGAAGGGGAGGTCCTTTCCGAATGTGACGTCAAATCGAATATCAAGTCCATTCCCGGCGTGATGACCATTCGCGGCTGCGCCTATGCCGGCTCAAAAGGCGTGGTGTGGGGTCCGGTCAAGGACATGGTCCATATCTCGCACGGCCCCGTCGGCTGCGGGCAATACTCCTGGTCGCAGCGCCGCAACTACTATGTCGGCACCACCGGCATCGACACGTTCGGGACAATGCAGTTCACCTCCGATTTCCAGGAGAAAGACATTGTTTTCGGCGGCGACAAAAAGCTGGAACAGATCATCGACGAGATTGAAGAACTTTTTCCGTTGAACAAGGGCATCACCGTGCAGTCCGAGTGCCCGATCGGCCTCATAGGCGACGACACCGAAGCGGTTTCGCGCAAGAAGGCCAAGGAGATCGAAAAGACGATCGTGCCGGTGCGCTGCGAGGGCTTCCGCGGCGTCTCGCAATCGCTCGGCCACCACATCGCCAATGATGCGATCCGCGACTGGGTGTTCGAGAAGAGGGACGTCGAGTTCGAGGGTGGCCCGTACGACGTCAACGTGGTCGGCGACTACAATATCGGCGGCGACGCCTGGGCTTCGCGAATCCTGCTCGAGGAGATCGGCCTGCGCGTGATCGGCAACTGGTCGGGCGACGCCACGCTCGCCGAGATAGAGCGCGCGCCGAAGGCCAAGCTCAATCTCATCCATTGCTACAGGTCTATGAACTACATCTGTCGACACATGGAGGAAAAGTACGGCATCGCTTGGATGGAGTACAATTTCTTCGGTCCCTCCCAGATCGAAGCCTCCCTGCGCAAGATTGCCAAGCATTTTGGGCCGAAAATCGAGGAGAAGACCGAAAAGGTGATCGCCAAGTACCGCCCCTTGGTCGAAGAGGTAATCGCCAAATACCGACCGCGCCTCGAAGGCAATACGGTGATGCTCTATGTCGGCGGCCTGCGCCCCCGCCACGTCATCACAGCCTACGAGGACCTCGGCATGGTGATCGTCGGCACAGGTTACGAGTTCGGCCACAACGACGATTATCAACGCACTGCTCACTACGTGAAGAACGGCACGCTGATCTATGACGACGTGACCGGTTATGAGTTGGAGAAGTTCATCGAGGGGGTTCGCCCTAATCTCGTAGGCTCGGGGATCAAGGAAAAATACCCCGTGCAAAAGATGGGCATACCGTTCCGTCAGATGCACTCCTGGGATTATTCGGGGCCCTATCATGGCTATGACGGCTTTGCCGTTTTCGCCCGTGATGTGGATCTTGCCATCAACAACCCGGTCTGGGGCCTATTCGAGGCGCCTTGGAAAAGACGTCCGAGCCGCGGGCGGGCGATGGCTGCCGAATAAATGCCGGACCCCTAGCTTGTCTCCCCAAGGAGACGATAAACCCCGCGACCCCGTGATCGCGGACCAGAAACGTTTGATGTTGCTGTCGCGCCGTATGGCGCGGTCAGATACAAAAAGAGGTGACCACCATGCCGCAGTCGGCCGAAAAAATTCTCGACCATGCGCCCCTCTTCCGCGAGCCGGAATACAGGCAAATGCTGGCCGAGAAGAAGCTGAATTTCGAATGTCCGCACCAGGATCAGGTCGTTACCGATCAACGCGAGTTCACCGAGACCTGGGAATACCGGGAAAGAAACTTCGCTCGCGAAGCGCTTGTCATCAACCCCGCCAAGGCCTGCCAGCCGCTCGGCGCGGTGTTCGCGGCCACGGGCTTCGAGCGAACCATGCCCTTCGTGCACGGTAGTCAGGGTTGCGTGGCCTATTACCGCTCGCACCTGTCGCGCCACTTCAAGGAGCCTGCGTCGGCGGTTTCTTCCTCGATGACCGAGGACGCGGCAGTGTTCGGCGGCCTGAAGAACATGGTCGACGGGCTCGCCAACACGTATCAACTTTATGACCCGAAGATGATCGCCGTATCGACGACTTGTATGGCCGAGGTCATTGGCGACGACCTGCACAGCTTCATCGAGAACGCCAAGGAAGAAGGCTCGGTCCCGCGCGACTTCGACGTGCCCTTCGCGCACACGCCGGCCTTCGTCGGCAGCCACATCGACGGCTATGATGGTACGGTCAAGGGCATTTTGGAGCACTTCTGGAAAGGCCAGGAGCGAACGGAAGCCCCAGGAACGATCAACATCATTCCGGGCTTCGACGGCTTTTGCGTTGGCAACAACCGGGAACTCAAACGCCTGCTCGATCTGATGGGCGTGTCCTACACGTTCATCCAAGATGCCTCTGACCAGTTCGACACACCATCGGACGGCGAATACCGCATGTATGACGGCGGCACGAAAATCCAAGACGTGAGGAACGCACTCAACGCCGAGGCGACACTCTCGCTACAGCATTACAACACCCGAAAGACGCTGGAATATTGCGAGGAGGTCGGCCAGGCCACAGCCTCGTTCCATTACCCGCTTGGCGTGCAGGCGACCGACGAATTCCTGGTGGAGGTCTCTGCGATCTCCGGCAAGGAAATCCCCGAGGCAATCCGACTGGAGCGTGGCCGACTTGTTGACGCCATGGCGGACAGCCAATCCTGGTTGCACGGCAAGAAATACGCACTCTACGGCGACCCGGACTTTGTCCACGCCATGGCCCGCTTCATCATGGAGACAGGCGGCGAGCCGACTCACTGCCTCGCCACCAACGGCACGAAGGCGTGGGAAGACCAGATGAAGGAGCTGCTTGCATCCTCGCCCTTCGGCAAGGAGGCTCAAGTCTGGGCGGGCAAGGACCTGTGGGCGATGCGATCGCTGCTCTTCACCGAGCCCGTGGACCTGTTGATCGGCAATTCCTATGGCAAGTATCTGGAGCGCGACACCGGCACGCCGCTGATCCGGCTGATGTTTCCGATCTTCGACCGGCACCACCACCATCGCTTTGCGCTCATGGGCTACCAAGGTGGGTTGCGCGTACTGACGACAATCCTCGACAAGATCTTCGACAAACTCGATCGCGAGACAAGCGAGACGGGGGTGACGGACTATTCTTATGACCTCACCCGCTAAGAGCGGTGGCCGGCTTTTAGGGCCGGTCCGTCTTCTCGATTGACTTTGGAGACCGGCGCAATGTCCTCGCTCAATGCCAAAATCCAAGATGTCTTCAACGAGCCTGCCTGCGAAAACAACCGCGGCAAGGACGCCAAGGCGCGCAAAAAGGGCTGCTCCAAGCCGCTCACCCCCGGGGCGGCAGCCGGCGGCTGTGCCTTCGACGGCGCAAAAATCGTGCTGCAGCCGATCACCGATGTCGCGCATCTGGTCCATGCACCGCTCGCCTGCGAGGGCAATTCCTGGGACAACCGGGGCGCGGCTTCGTCCGGGCCAACGCTGTGGCGCACAAGCTTCACGACCGATCTCACCGAACTCGACGTCATGATGGGGCAGGGCGAGCGGAAGCTTTTCAAAGCGATCCGCGAGATCAAGGAAGCTTACGCGCCGCCCGCGATCTTCGTGTATTCGACCTGTGTGACGGCGCTGATCGGCGACGACATCGAGGCCGTGTGCAAACGCGCGGCCGAAAAGTTCGACCTGCCGGTGGTGCCGGTCAATGCGCCGGGCTTCGTCGGGTCCAAGAATCTCGGCAACAAGCTTGCCGGCGAGGCGTTGCTCGACCATGTCATCGGCACGGCGGAGCCCGACGATGCCGGCCCTTACGACATCAATATCCTTGGCGAATTCAACCTCTCGGGCGAATTTTGGCTAGTGAAGCCGCTTTTTGATCGGCTCGGCATCCGGGTGCGCGCCTCAATTCCGGGCGACGCGCGCTACCTCGACGTTGCATCATCGCACCGCGCCCGGGCAACCATGATCGTGTGCTCGACCGCACTCATCAATCTCGCCCGCAAGATGGAGCAGCGCTGGGACATCCCGTTTTTCGAAGGCTCCTTCTACGGCATCACCGACACCTCTGAAGCGCTCCGGCAGATCTCCAGACTGCTCGTGAAGAAGGGTGCGGATCCGGAGATCCTCGGCCGCACCGAGGCATTGATTGCTGAAGAGGAGGCGATTGCCTGGAAGAAGCTCGCGGCCTACCGGCCGAGGCTCGAAGGCAAGCGCGTGCTTCTCAACACTGGCGGTGTGAAGTCCTGGTCGGTCGTCCACGCACTCATGGAGATCGGCATCGAGATCGTCGGCACCTCGGTCAAGAAATCAACGGTCGAAGACAAGGAGCGCATCAAGAAGATACTCAAGGACGAGAACCACATGTTTGAGACCATGGCACCGCGCGAGCTTTACGCAATGCTCTCAAAACACGAGGCCGACATCATGCTGTCGGGGGGGCGCACGCAGTTTATCGCACTGAAGGCCAAGGTACCCTGGCTCGATATCAACCAGGAGCGTCACCAGCCCTATGCCGGTTATGACGGCATGGTGGAACTCGTGCGCCAAATCGACCTCGCCATCCACAACCCGATCTGGCGCCAGGTGCGGGAGCCACCACCGTGGGAGTGCCAGCTCCCCGCAGGGGACGAACCGCCGAGCACGAAGGGTGAGACCGCGACCGTCCAGGGTTTCAAGAAATTCGCCGGCACGACGGCCGACGATTTCGGCGAGTGTTGAGGAAAGCCGATGGTCCGCATCCTTCCCCAGACAAAAGCCACGGCCGTCAATCCACTGAAGTCGTCGCAGCCGCTGGGTGCAGCCTTGGCCTTTCTTGGGATCGGTGGTGCGATGCCGTTGTTCCACGGTAGCCAGGGGTGCACCAGCTTCGCGCTCGTGCTTTTCGTGCGGCATTTCAAGGAAGCCATCCCCCTGCAGACTACCGCGATGGACGAAGTGGCGACGATCCTTGGCGGGGCGGATCATCTGGAAGAGGCGATCCTCAATCTCAAGACTCGCACAAAGCCAAAGTTGATCGGGGTCTGCACGACCGCGCTAACGGAAACCCGAGGCGAGGATTTTTTAGGGGATCTCGCCAATATCAGGCAGAAGCGCGCGGACGAACTCGCAGGTACGGAGGTCGTGCTGGCCAACACGCCGGATTTCGAGGGGGCGATCGAAGAGGGTTGGGCCAAGGCGGTCACGGCGATGATCGGAAGGATCACGCGGCCCGGCGAGCAGGCGCGGCAATCGAAGAAGATCGCGATCCTGCCCGGCTGGAACCTCACTGTGGCCGATATCGAGCATTTGCGTGACATGGTCGAAAGCTTTGGGCTCGAGCCGGTGATTGTGCCGGACGTCTCCGGCTCGCTCGACGGTACAGTGCCAGACCGCTGGGTCACGACCACCTATGGCGGTACCAGCGTCGAGGACATCAGCGAGCTTGGCACGGCCGTGCAATGCATTGTCATCGGTGAGCATATGCGCCGCCCGGCCGAGCTGCTGCACAGGTTGACCGGCGTGCCATACACGATGTTCCAGTCACTGGCTGGATTGAAGGCCGCAGACCGGTTCGTCTCGCTGCTGTCAGCGATTTCGGGCGCGCCAGTGCCGGCCGGGGTGCGCCGGCGTCGGGCGCAGTTGCAGGACGCGTTGCTCGACGGACATTTCCATTTCGGAGGCAAGAAAATTGCGATCGCTGCCGAACCAGACCAACTCTACCAACTCGCGACTTTCTTCGTCGGCATGGGCTCCGAAATCGCGGCGGCGGTCACCACGACCAATATGTCGAAAATTCTGGAGAAAGTACCGGCGGACTCGGTTCAGATCGGCGATCTTGGCGATTTGGAGGCTCTTGGCGCTGGCGCTGATCTCCTCGTCACCCATTCCCACGGCCGCCAGGCGGCGCAGCTTGGCATCCCGCTCATGCGCGTCGGCTTCCCAATCTTTGACCGGCTCGGCAGCCAACACAAGCTCACAGTCCTCTATCAGGGGACCCGCGACCTGATCTTCGAGGTTGCCAACATCTTCCAGGCCAATCGACATACGCCGACGCCTGAGGCGCTTGATCCATTCCGCCACCGAGAAATGCCAGATGAGCTCAGTTCGTCGCCTCTCGCTCGTCTCTGACGAGGTTCACGCATCGATGCCGCTACGGCAAGCCGGCGCTTTGCGCGTGGCGATCGCTACGCAAGACATGAAGAACCTCAATGCCCATTTCGGATCGGCCAAGCGCTTTGCTGTCTACGACGTGACGCGCGAGGAGTGGCAGCTTGTGGAAGCCGTGGCCTTCGACGACGTTTCCGACGAGAGCGGGAAGCATCGCAGCGAGGGCGATGATCGCATCACTCCGAAGGTGGAGGCGCTGAAGGGCTGTCATCTCCTGTTTTGTCTGGCTATCGGCGGACCTTCGGCAGCCAAGGTTATTTCGGCGAAAATCCATCCGATCAAAGTGCCGCAGCCCCAAACCCTCCAAGAGGTGCTGTTGCGCACGCAAACGATGCTCAGGAAGGCTCCTCCGCCCTGGCTGCGCAAGGTGCTGGCGGAGGCAGGCGTTGCCGAAAAGAAGCCGTGCTTCGAAGACGAGGACTTCAAATGAGGAATAGGCGAAATGTTTGACGCCGTGGTCAGCCCTGATGTCGCCGAGGACGAGGCGGCCCTTGCCACCCCGTTCGTCAAATGCCTCGTGCGGCTGATCCGTGCTCAAGATTCCTACGGAACATGGGAAGGCAAATCGGACGTCGAGCTCCTGGGCGACTTCATCATCACAAAGGAACAGCGCCGTGCGATCCCGATTATCGGCGATCCCGATCCTGACGTCCTGTGGAGGCTCGACATGTTTTACACCGCCGTCGGGCTCGCGATCGAAGAGCGTTCCGGCCTGATGGCATCGCCGATGATGGAGATGAGCCATGAGGGCTTCGGGCGCGTGCTCTTCACGGCCGGGCGGCTGGTCGTTCTGTCGAAGACCCTGCGCGACGTCCACCGGTTCGGCTTCGAGACGTTCTGGAAACTTGCGGCGGCGGGTACGAAACTGGCCGGTGACGCGATCGCGGCCATTGAAGCCTATCCCGATGTGGCGCGGGCGTGATGAACGCGATTTTCGAGCAAGGGGATCATGCCAGGCGTTGAAGACATGCCATGGCCCGCCCACCCAACCGGGGCGGTCGAGGCCGATTTGCTTCTTGGGGTAGCGCCGATGAAGCCATTGGTCCTGATCTGTTCGCAAGATGCGGAGTTCTATCTGTTCCTCAGTCACATTCTCGGGGTGGACGGCTTCACGAGTGAGCCGGCCGGCGGCGTGAAGGAAGCAATTGCAGCGGCCGATGAACGAGAGCTCCAGGCGGTGGTACTGGATTGTGGGCCAGCAAGCGCAACGGGCTCCACAATCTGCGCAACATTCAAGAGCGAGCCCCGGACGGGTGGCCTTCCCGTTATTGCCCTGATTGCCCCCGGCGCCGAGAACCAGCACCTCGATCTCTTGAAGGCAGGCATCGACGAGAGTTTTGTGCGGCCGATTGCGCCGGCCACGCTGCTTGACTGTCTGCGCACGAAGCTGGCGCTGCCGAAGCCGGGTTCAAACGGGGCCGAAAACGGCAGCTGGCTCTGCTGCGGCGGCCTCGAGATGAAGCTCGATGCCTACCGAGTTCGCGGTAATGGCCATGACATCCATCTCGGACCGCTCGAGTTCAACCTGCTGCGCCATTTGCTTGAAGCTCCCGGCAAGGTCTTTAGCCGAGACGAGCTGATCGACGCGGCCTGGCCCGACAATATCCATATCGGTGCACGCACCGTCGACGTCCATATCAGTCGGATCAGAAAGGCGCTGAAGGCGGCCTCGCCCGACAGCGTCATTCGTACCGTCAGATCGGCCGGTTACTCGCTGGAGAAGCCGGATGGCTGAATGGCAAGCCGGTTTGCCATTTCCCATCTCCCTCGCGAGGGCAAGTCTAGCGGCTTCGAAACGCCTGCAGGTACAACATACTCGAAAAGAAGCAGTCCATGGCCTTCAAAAGCGTACTCAGTGTGACGGGAGCTCATCACTCCGATAAGGACGTCACAATAGCTGCCGGCTTGTGTGCTGAGGGCGGTGCGAACCTTTCGGTACTTATTATGGCGTCTCCGCCGCTATGCGGTTCCATCCCCGAGTGGCCAAAACGACGTGCAGCGGCCATTGCCAGACTGGAAAAGCGGTATAGGCAAATCGAGAAATTTTCACACGACATGGCCATTCTGGAAAAGACGTCCAGGGATATTCAAAAACTGCTGGGAGCCCTGTGGATTTGCTATGACGTCGATACCGAATACTGCGACCAGGCCAGCGTCGGCGACGCGGTGCGACAGCGGGCGCTCTGCAGTGACCTGACCATCGTCGGCCCCGCACTTCTCAACGACATCGATCTCGGACCTCTTGTTATCAACGGCAGCTTGTTCGATACCGGAAAGCCGGTGCTCGTCGTACCGAAGGGTGCCGAGGCGACTCTGTCGCCACGGCGCGTGCTGGTCGGCTGGGATTCGCGCGTCGAGGCGTCCCGTGCGGTTCGGGAAGCGCTGGATTTGCTGTCCGGAGCCGAGGAAGTTCGGCTCACCTTGGTCGATCCGGAGGTGACCTGCACCGGAAACGGCACCGAGCCGGGAGCCGACGTCGCTGCCTATCTCACCCGGCATGGTGCTCGGGTATCGGTCGACCGTCTGCCGAGCGCCGGCAAGCCGGCGGCAACGGTGCTCGCGCAGCACGCAATCGACACGTCTGCCAACATGATTGTCATGGGCGCTTATGGAAGCCGGCGGCTGCGCGAGCGGCTCTTCGGTGGCGTGAGGAGATGGATAGAAGCAAAGCCGCCATTGCCGCTGTTTTTGGCGCGGTGACGGTTCCGAAGACGCCCATATGCTGTTCGAAGCTCTGCTTCCCTGGTCGCCTATCCTCATGCCAAGTCGGCCAAGGTCGCGGCAAACGCGCAGGTTTTCGCGGAGCGCCTCGAGACAATTTACAAGCGCCTCGGCCCGAGGCATCCCGCACGTCTCCAGTGTGCCCTTAGGATGGCTTCTGCTCGCCCGAGAAGATCCGTGAGCGTAACTTACGCCGACGTACTGGGCTTCTCAATGCAGTCAACTCAAGGGTTCGCAGGTCGGCGTCAGGTGGAAAAAGAGAATCCTTTCGATGCGGCACGCCGTTCGGACCCGTATCGGCATCCGTATGGGCGAAATCACGGATCGCCCTCACTACTGGCTTGGGGCTGAACAACGCAATCATAGTGCCGCGGCCAAGACCCTCGACTTCGAGTCTGGACAGTCGGGCCCTTGCCTGATTGGGCGGCAAGCGATGGCATCAATCATAATGTCATTGGCTGAGATGGTAGAGCGGCGAGGACCGCCGCATCTTCAGTGTATTCAGTCGGTCCGGCCGGATCCGCGTGGGCGGCCGAATGGTCCTGGGCTGATCAAATCCGACAATGCTCGCATTCGCACCCGCGCGGGCGCTGTAGCGCCCGGGCGCCGGAAACACACAAGGTGACACAAAGCAGGAATCCCGCAGAGTTCACCGGCCGGCACCAGCACTCCTGGCCAGTCCGCCACGATCGTCATAGTAATGACAATGGCGGCATTGGCGATGGGGGTAGTGGCGGGCCGCAGCTGGACCGGCGTCGACGTGGAGGACGCCATTTCCCCAGCCGGGAAATTCAATCGCAAGGCGGGCGGGGGGCACAGCGACACGCGCATGGAGCGGCCCCTCGCAATCGCAAATGCCGAGTTCCGCTACCGCCTGAGGGACCGCAACGGCACACAGCTCAACCCGATGGGCGCAAAGCGGACGATGATGACGAGCCTGGCGATAGCTGACGCAGTCACGATGTCCGTCTGCTCATCCCATGGTCGGCATACATGTTGAGTGGTCCGTGCCAGGATTTGGGGCGCAGCGCGTGATGCATGTCCGAAACCTGCCAACGGCGGCAAACATGTCGGGTTCAATACAACCGGCCATCTTCGTCGCATGGTGGGTTTTCAAGCGGAACCACCCCTTACTGCACGCCGAGCGCACTGGCACAGCCTTTGCAAGTGGAGATTCGGCAACACTGGATGCCGGCAAGACTGAGTAAACGCTCACTGCGCGCAGACGCGCGAGACGGGTGATGCTCGCTTTCCTTGAACCCGTGTGCCCCTCCCTTAGTGGGAAACAAGCTCGCGCGTAAACTCGCGCAACCTTTGGCAATAGCCTTGGAGAGCAACATGGCATTGCAGATGGAGTCACAGGCTCCTCCGATCAAGGTCGAGACCTGGCTGCGTGGCGAGCCGTTTGCGAGTTTCCAGCCCGGCAAAGTGTACGTCGTCGAGTTTTGGGCGACTTGGTGCGGACCATGTGCGGCCGCGGCACTCCAACTGGTGCAACTGCAGGAGAAATACAAGGACGTCGGACTTGAGGTCGTCGGAGTCGCGGCCGATGAAGACGCTTCCTCGCCCGTTGAGGTCCGAGCCAAGTTGGGCGCGTGGTTGGCCGAAAAGTGCCCGGATCTGAACTATCGGATCGCGTTCGACCCTACAGGCGAAATGAACAAGCTTTGGAGGGAGCCCAGCTTTTCGGTCGGAATTCCGACCTCGTTCGTGGTCGACCGGGACGGCCACATCGCCTTTATCGGTCATCCGAGGCAACTCGACGAGGTTTTGCCGAAGGTGCTGAACGGCAGCTGGCGCGCCAGCGATGAAGCGAAAACCGCCGATACGGCGCGGATCGCCAGAAGCGGCGCACTAGCGCGCGAACAGGGCTTGAAGAAGCCAATCAATGACAGATTCTGGGCGGCGATAAAAATAGAGGATTGGACGACGGCGCTCTCGGCGATCGAAGAGGGCATCGCCTTGATGCCGGACAATATCAGTTTTCGCCTGGCTCATGTGCATCTGTTACTTCACAGAATGCACGACATGCAAAAAGGCATGCCCGTCATGCGCCAATTGGTTCGCGACGCAATCGACAGAAACTCCGAGAACTGGATGCTTGCAGCGCTAGGCCAGCTCTTCAGTCCGGCGCACGATCATTCGCACTTTCCATCTGCTGAGCGTTTCGCGATGGGCAAAAAGCTGTCCGAACACATCTTGGCACTCAATCCCCCGCAAGCCGACGGCCCTAAGTTCCGGTCTTATCCGGCGGTCGCTAGATACTATTACGACAGCGGCAACAAGGATCGCGCGATCGAGTTGCTCAGGTTGGCACTGAAGTCGCTTGAAGGTCCGGAGCTTATTCCGGACGCACAGAAACAGCACCTTCTACCGGATTTGCTGCAGACCCTAGCCAGCTACAAGGCTGGCAGGGCCGTTGCAGCGCTCTCTTCGCGGGTTCGCAAAACATTTTCCCCCCGACACCAAAGCGCGAGCGGCCGAAAAAATACATAAAAAGAGGCGTCAATCTGAATGTTTACTGGCCAATTCGTCCATTTGCCTGGCGTGGCCGCAGCAAGTAGGCCCTATGCAGCACCGGGTGGATCGTTTGCGGCAGTTTCAAACCGCGAATTTTGCGATGACCCGCGGCCGCGCAGCGGCGCAAGTGATGTTGGACGCGAATTCTCGCCATGGTGGAAGGCCTCGCGGTCGAAGACGCGTCCAAGAACGCTCACCGGGACGTCAATTGCTTGGAATTGCCCGCTCCGAGCCGGGCATCGGCCGCGCACGTGTGCCCGAGCTAGGCGCTGCCGAAAAAGGAAATTCGACGAAGAGGCCTGAACTGGGGAGAATATGAAATTGGCCGAAGCCGCGATCTGCGCTGCTATTAACGAGGACGAGGCGGCCCTTGCCACCCCGTTCGTCAATTGCCTCGTGCGGCTGATCCGTGCTGAGGAGTCCTACTGCTTATGGGAAGGCAAATCGGACGCAGCGCTGCTCGCCGGCTTCATCGTCACCAGAAAGAAGGGCCGCACGATCCCTGGCATGGGCTATCCCGATCCCCACGCGCTGTGGAGGCTCGACATGTTCTACAGCGCCGTCGGGCTTGCGATCGCTGAGCGTTTCCACCCGGCGACATCGCCAATTGTGGAGGCCAAACCCGTGAGGCCTCTGGGCGCGGGCTTTTCGGTGCCAGGCGTTGGGTCGTTCTGTCCGGACATCCACTGGTTCGGCTTCGAGACGTTCCGACAACTGGCGGAGGCCGGTACGAAACTGGTGGACGATGCAACCGCAGACACCGAAGTCAGTCCCGACGTCGCGCTGGCGTGATGGAAGCCGTATTCGAGGAAGGATTAATGTCAAACCGTGAAGAGCTGCAGAAGAAGGTCCGCAAGCTGCAGTCGCGTGCTGGAACCGCGAAGATGGAATTGCACGACCTTGCCGAAGACCTCCCGGTCAACTGGACCGAGATCAAGGTGATTGCCGAGAGAACGTTCGCCGTTTTTGCCGAGTGGGACGCTGCCAAGAGAGATCTCGCTGCATCGGAGAATGCGCGATGACGAGCGCGTTCGTCACCCGCGACGGCTCCAAATGGATGCCGCAATATCTCACCGCTATCGACGGCACGACCTGCATAGGCTGCGGACGCTGCTTTAAGGTTTGCTCGCGCGAGGTCATGCACCTTTACGGCGTCGATGACGCAGGCGAAATCCTCGGCCCCTGCAACGACGAAGACGACGACTTCGATGGCGAGCTCAATCGTATGATCATGGTCGTCGACCATGCAGGCCGCTGCGTCGGCTGCGGAGCCTGCGCCCGCGTCTGCCCGAAGAACTGCCAGACCCATGTTGCGGCCGACAAGGTCGCTGCATGATGTGGCGAGAAAACCAGGAGAACGGCGTTGCCCTTCAGAATCTTTTATCGAATTTTTTGGGTGGTCCTGTGCAGCAACGCTTTGGCTGTCTACTTTGCTTCTCATTCCATCCGCACAGTAGTCCTCACAACGCTGGCTTGTTCGCTGCTCCTCCAAATAGCCTATTTCGCAAGCGTGCTCTTTCAGATCTGGCGGGCTGGCTGCGCTAGCAGATCTGGCCAAAGGGCCGAACATTTCGGAGTTGCGACGCAGTTGGAATATCAGCTGCCAGACCATGACGAGGTGGTGAGGAATAAATCTGCCGATGCGGCTCCGGTCTTTCCGATGGGCGGCATATCGCTGCGCCACTGAGGCGCGATGACGAGATCAAAGTCAGATTCACGCCACTTCGGATCAACCGTGAACATCGGTGGATCTTTCAAGGAATGCTATGCCTGGTGCGGTCGACGGCGACCGCATTCCGTCGTTCCATCCCGGCGACGCAGTTTTCGGTGCTACAGGCAGGGTAGGGAGGCCGGCGTGGCCGTTGCGTGTCGGGACGGCGAATGAGGCGCTGGAATAGTGACGAAGCTCTTTTAAGACGTCGGACAATGCAGCTGACCTCAGACCAAACACGCCCCTTGAGCTGATGTGCATGGCAAGTCTCGGTTCATTCACGCATCGCCGGAGAGAACATGCTGGAAAAGTTCGAACGCTATCCGCTTACCTTTGGACCGACGCACATCGAGAAGCTCGACCGGCTCAGCAAGCATCTAGGTGGAAAGGTGGAAATCTACGCCAAACGCGAGGACTGCAACTCCGGACTCGCGTTTGGCGGAAACAAGCTGCGCAAGCTCGAATATATCATCCCCGACGTCATCGCCTCAGACGCCGATACGCTTGTCTCCATCGGCGGCGTGCAGTCCAACCACACGCGAATGGTCGCCGCGGTCGCCGCCAGGATCGGCATGAAATGCCTCCTAGTTCAGGAGAGCTGGGTTCCACATGAGGATGCCGTCTACGATCGGGTCGGCAACATTCTCTTAAGCCGCATCATGGGCGCAGAAGTGCATCTGGTTGACGAGGGCTTTGACATAGGCATCCGCCACAGTTGGGAAAAGGCGCTTTACGAGGTCAAGGCAAGGGGCGGCAGACCCTATGCGATACCAGCTGGCGCGTCCGTTCACCCGTATGGTGGTCTCGGCTACGTGGGGTTCGCAGAGGAGTTGCGCGCTCAGGAGAAACAGCTTGGGTTTGCATTTGACTTCATCGTCGTTTGCACGGTCACGGGCTCGACGCATGCCGGCATGATCGTCGGATTTGCCAATGACGGTCGACATCGCAACGTCATCGGTATCGATGCCTCTGCCACTCCCTCGCAAACCAAGGCGCAAGTGCTGGATATTGCCCAACATACAGCGGAGCTCGTCGATCTCGGAATGGAACTGGTCGAGGATGATGTGGTGTTGTTCGAGGAGTACGCTTACCCACGTTATGGCATACCGTCCCCGGAAACTAAGGATGCCATCCGTCTGTGCGCGCGCCTCGAAGGTATGATCATCGATCCCGTTTACGAAGGCAAATCGATGCAAGGAATGATCGACCTGGTCCAGAAAGGTTTTTTTGCCAAGGGATCGAGGGTTCTTTTCACGCATCTCGGCGGTGCGCCGGCGATCAACGGCTACGGTTACACCTTTCGAAACGGCTGACCCGTAGGGGCCTCGTCAGCAGCGGCCCGGCTGGAGTCGCCGCGACGGCTGCCGAGTGCGGAGCTAGTGCATCTGGAGCGGCCGGCGCAGCCGCCTATTGAAATCGCCACGAACCGCAAACACTTGGCGACGCTGGCGGGCAGCGCCCAAAATTTCGGGACCGGTTGTCCCGCGATCTGGGCGGTTGCTGGGGGGAATGCCGGCGCATTCCCCCCGCCGGCCGAGAGCGGGTTTGCCGATGAGATCATGAAGGCAAGAAGAGCGCTGGCTAGGGCGTCGGTGAATGCGATGTGTTTTCCGAGTCTCCATCGCCCGGGTGCGAGGTGGATCATCGCGCGGCTCAATGCCATGTGGGAAATCCAGCGCCAGCCGCTGCTACCTAGAGAGTTCGCTGCGTGGCCCACATCGTCAACGCCTTCGCTGTTCCAGACGATCTCCTTTCTGCATTCGCGTGAAGGCAGCTCGACAAAGCTGCGACCGACTGTGTCGCGCCATTCGCGAGCACAAAATCGTTAGGTCGTGATGCTGTAGAATGCCCCACATGCCCTCGACGTAGAGATGCCCGAGCCCCAGTCGCGCTTTGCATTGAGGTTACCGGGGTAGAAGCAGTCCTGCCCGCGATCGCAGTCACCTTGCGCGTGACGAAGGTTTCGCCGCTAGTCGCCCCCTCGCCATTGAACAGTGTCCTGGTGAGCCCGTATTCACAGCGCGGCAACGACGATGACGTGCAAATCGGCGGCAGGTGCAAGCTTTCCCCCCTGAATGTCGGACACCCGACATGATGACAAACCTGCTGCCGTTGCTTTGATGACACTTTCCTTTTGGCACGTTCGATGCAGCGGACCTTCCGAACAAACCTGCCGAATATCGTCCCATGATTACGCTCATCGAAGATTGCCATAGCCGCCATGAAGAGGCGACCAGATGACGCCGCGCGCACGCTAATTGTCGCTGATCTCGAGACCGATGTCCTCGGAGACGCCAGGCCTTTTCATTGCGGTTTCGAACATGCCGCTAGATCGGGAAACACCTGTAGGAGCAAGACAATGGAGCTCTCTTGCGTTGGGGTCGGTGCAGCGCCATCCAATTTGAGCCTTGCGTGTCAGATACACGAGCAAATCGGGCACGGGGCACTGTTCTTGGATCGGCAAGTTGACTTCCGCTGGCATCCAGGCAGCGCATTCGATTCCTCAGAACTCCAGGTCAGCCACTTCAAGGATCTGGTCACGCTGGTGGATCCGCGATCAGCCTACACTTTCATAAACTACCTGCACGAGAACGGACGTCTGTACCACTTCCTCAATGCACAGTTCGATGCTGTGCTCCGGGCTGAGTTCGAGCAATACCTGAACTGGGCGTTCCGCAGGAACCCACTTGTCCGCGGCGGTGAGACCGTCCGCGAAATACGCTATGACGGCGAGTTTCGCGTGCGGACGGACGATGCAGTTCTGACTGCTAGAGACCTGGTGGTCGGCATCGGCAAGCAAGCCCGGATTCCGTCTCAATTTCAGGGCTGGACCGGACCCAACCTTTTCCATTCATCCGATTTACTGCACATCCATCCCGAGCTGCGGCAAAAACATGTTTGCGTCGTTGGTGGGGGCCAGTCGGGAGCAGAGGTGCTGCTGCACCTTCTCAGTGTGCCAAGAGAACAGCGGCCTGCCTCGATCACCTGGGTCTCGCAGCGCGAAAACTACCTCCCCATCGATAACAGCCCATTCACAAACGAGTTGTTCATGCCCTGCTTTTCGGATCGTTTCGCGGCAAAGAGCGAGTCGAAGCGCAAGCTCTTCCTGCGGCGTTTCGTGCTTGCCTCGGACGGCATTTCGGAAAGCACTTTGCGCGCGCTCTATCAGGCGCTGTATCGCCACGAGTTTCCTGAGCCAGACCTGTATCAAATCGCACTGCGACCGGGTTGCAATGTTTCGCACTGCATCAACGCCGGCGCGGGCCATAGGTTGACCCTGCAGCGAGCGGGCGATGTCGAAGAAGTCACGGCCGATATCGTCCTCCTGGCCACCGGTTACGAGAGCGCCGTGCCAGACTTGTTGGAACCGATCGTTGACCGGCTGGAACAGACCGACAATGAATTGGTCATCGACGAGGATTTTTCGGTGTGCTGGGACGGACCCCGCGACCGACGCATCTTCGTACAGAACGCGAGTCCCGGGCACCGTGCGCTGGCCGATCCGAACCTTAGCCTGCTCGCGTGGCGTGCGCGCCGCATTCGCGGCAGCCTTCTACGGCGCGCCCCATGCGCGAACCCACAGCATCCTGGATTCATCAGCCATACCGTCCTCGAGAGCTGGTCCGACACTGTAGGCGAAGAAAGGAGCCGTGGGATATGATGTCGACTGTTGTTCGTTGCCGGTCGTATGCAAGGAATGATGCCCGGGGCGGTCGCGGTGAAGGCCGCGGTCAGCTCCGAAATGATCGTGAGGGACCAGTCTTTCGATCCATCCGCCGATCGCATGATCCCTGCAATGGTCAATTTCATACCAGATCGCTCACTCGCAAAAGCGCTGTGGGTTTGGCGGCCAAGGTTAGATCGGCGGGGTGCCGCCTTATGCGATGCGTCTCGTGGCGCGGCCGGGTGAACCGATGCGCCAGTCCCGGGTTTCCGGAACTCTCGGACGCGGCTCAGCCTCACATGGGCAGTCTTGCGCCAGGCTTCGACAGTACCTGTTTCGAAACAGTCGTACAGCTCTTGTCTGTGATGACCCCGCTGATCGGGCACGCGAACGGGAACTTGTCGCAAAGTTTGTCCGGCGCACCGCATACGTTGCGTGTGGCGGCGGCAAAGGGTTGGCTGCAGGAGCAGCGCCGCCTATTGGATGCTCGGCGCTGAATAATGTGCAGATCCTGCCGGACCAACAGCTCCTTCGAGGCCAAGTGCTTTCTTCGTTAAGGAGGGACAGCAAAGCCTTGCACACCACCAGCGCAACGCACCGCAAAACAGCGTCACCGCCTGCAAGCCATGGAGGGCCCTCAGCGACACAAGCTGACCAGGGCGCGAGTGCCTTACTGGGGTGCTCGACCAAACCAGTCTTTCAAAAGGAGGCTTTCCGCATGTTGACTGACACACAAAAAGACAAGTGGCACAAGGACGGATACGTCAGGCTCGAACGGTTCTTCGATCCCTTGGCTGTTGAGCGTATCTCCAGTTTTGTCGACAATGTTTCACGCTGGGACGTCAGCGATAACAAATGGATGCTGTGGTTCGAGAAGACGACGGATAATCGAAAGATAACCTCAAAAGCCGAGAATTTTCTCGACTTCCATGACCCCTTGCGGAACTTGCTCCTGGAAGATCAGCGCATCACGTCCTGCGTTGAGGAACTGCTTGACGAAGAGTCTCGCAGGCTCAAGGAACTGCTGATTTTCCACTATCCCGACAGCGGAGGCTACCGTCCGCACCAGGACATCTATCACATTCCACACAAGCTGTCCGACCGGATGGTCCATGCGGTCGTTGCCATAGGGATCGACGACTCTGACCCAGACAATGGCGGGCTTTTCTTCAGCCCCGGCAATCACAAGAAGGGGGTCTTTCCCATGGATGCCGGAGGGGTAATCGATCCGGCGGTCGCCGAAACATTCTACTGGGAACCCATATCATGGAAGGCTGGCGACGTCTTCATTTTCGACGATTACGCACCGCATTACTCGAGGCCCAACAAAAGCAATCGTTCGCGGCGGACGCTCTATTTGGTGTTCCAGCGGGCTTCAACCGGTGGACCGAGCCGCGCTGAATATAACGTTCTTAAGCGCGCCCTTAACGCGCCAGAGGGCAAAGTTGCCGATCTCGACAACCTCAAGCCCCCAAACGGCATTTTCTATCGCGATTAAGCTCTCGGAACGAGGCGAGGCGTGCACACGAAACTGATCGACCGCTCAAATAATGCAAGGAGGGTATGGGGTTCCGATTTGCCGGGTACTGGAGCATAGCCAGGCTTCCCGTTGCAACGCCTCGGCACCTCGATTGTGGAGGTGCTCGCCGCGCGGCCCTCTGTGACGCCACCTACAGCATTACTGGTGCGCCCGTCGTCGCTTGCCTGAAGAGCCGGATTGTTCAGGCGGGACGCCAACGGGTTTGCCTACCGCGTCTCTCCGTAACTTGGCAGCAGAGGCTGTTGTGCAGACGGCCGAAGATACCACTGCTCCAACAGCTGAGGTTCATCATGCGCAAATCCACGTTTTCTCGAACGGAGCTGTCGTGGGCGTTCGGCATCGACATGGCCACGATTGGAACGGGGAGCGCTGGCACGGGGTTTTCATTCGGAAAGGTCGGACCGGGCGTGACATCCCAGCCCCATCGGCACGACGAAATCGAGGCCTTCGTGGTCCTGTCTGGAGCGGGCAAGGTCAGGACCGACCTTGGGGAAATCTCGGTCAAGGCCGGCGACGTCGTTCTGTTCGACCCTTTTGAAGCGCATGTGCTGAGCAACGATGGGCACGAAGATCTAAACTTCGTCGATGTCTACTGGCGTGACGGCAAGGCCGCCCTTGATGCCGGTACACAGACCCCGACTCCGCGCGGACCGATCTTCATTTTCTCGACGCCGCCGACGCCCAATGGCGATCTGCATCTGGGGCATCTTTCAGGCCCTTATTTTGGCGCCGACGTGTACACACGTTTCCTGCGCATGAAAGGGGCCGAAGCCTACCACTTGACTGGGAGCGATGATTACCAGAGCTACGTCGCGAGGCGTGCCGATGCCGATCAAGCGACGCCCGCAAAGGTGGCGCGCCACTACGCCGCCGAGATCAGAGCCACGCTTGCACTTCTCGACTGTGAAGTCCACAGCTTCCTATCCACGTTCGGCGATGACGCTTATGCAGAGTTTCAAGCCGCGTGTTTCCGTGGTCTTCTGAGCAGCACGGCGGTAGATCTGCGCGAGAGCCCTGCGCTCTTCGATGCTGTTTCGGGCGACTACCTTTACGAACCGGATGTAAGCGGCCTCTGCCCCGATTGCGGCGGCTCCGCGGGCGGAAACATCTGCGAGGAATGCGGCGCGCCGAACCTGTGTCATGACTTAGGTGCAGCCCGGTCGCGGCACTCGGCCGAGGCGCCGGTGGTTGGCTACGTGCGCCGTGCCGAACTTGCGCTGGATCGGTGCTACGCCAATATCGACCGGCATCTAAGGTCATCAGGCGCCCCCGTTCGGATCATGGACCTCTTCGCGCGTCTACGCCAACGCGGCGACTTTTCGCTGCCCATTACCCACCCGTCGGCCTGGGGCCTGCCGGCCGAAGGGCTCCCGGGGCAGGTGATCTGGATTTGGCCGGAGATGGCTTTCGGTTTTCTTTACAACATCCAGGCGCTAGCTCGCTCACTGGGTCGCGACTGGAATGCGGCCAAGCCCAGCAATGACTGGCAGATTGTGCATTTCTTCGGTTTCGACAATTCCTTCTACCACGCGCTACTCTACCCCTCTCTTTATTCCGAGGTGTTCTCCCACTGGACGCCGCGCATTCGCTATCACGTGAACGAGTTTTACCTGCTCGACGCCCAGAAGTTCTCGACCAGCCGCGGCCATGCGGTCTGGGGCAAGGACGTTCTGGACCCAAAGACAGTCGACGTCGTGCGTCTCCATTTGGCCCTGACACGCCCGGAAGGTCAGCGGACGAACTTCACGCTGGACGCGCTGCGCCGCACTGGGAACGAGATATTTCAGGGGATCTGGCTGAATTGGCTTGATGCGCTGCACCGGGACATCCAGCAGGACTTTGGCGGCCGTGTGCCCGACGCAGGCGACTGGGCTTCGGCCGACCGCGCCTTTTTTGCTCAGATAGAGACCCATCGCGCGGCGATGGAACGCGCCTATTCGGACGAAGGCTTCTCGCTCCGTCGCGCGGCCGCACAGGCCTGCGATTTCGTGCGCGATTGCCTGATCTACCATCAGGCGCAAGACTATGCAGCGGCGCGACGTCTCTATCCCGCCCGCACCCGGACTTCGCTCGCGCTTCAGGCTACAGCCGCTGCGATCCTGGCGCAGACACTCGCACCGCTGATGCCCCGATTTGCCAGCACGCTGGCGAGAGGCATCGGCGCCTCAACCGAAATATGGCCTGCGTCCGTCCGGCGCCTTCCACCAGGGACGATCTTTGATATCGGACCCGTACTAGGGTTCTACGCGAAATCCGACAGTCCTATTCTCAATGACCATGGCCTATGAGCCACCCAAATCTTGACGAGGCATGCTCGGCATAAGCCGACAACTCTACGGGCCGCTACCAGACAGATTGAGACCAGACTGGCCCACCTGCTTCAGCGAGGCGGTCACGAATGCCCGTAGCAGCGCGTGGTCTACGCAGGAAATCTCGCCGGCGCGAGAGGCCCCTTACCCCATCTAGTAGCGATCAGAGAGACGTTCCGGCGCCGCCCCTCGACCAATACAACATATCCCTCTGCCCCGATGGCTTTCGCGGCGCGGCTCCAGGAAACTTGGGAAGTAGGAGCCCTTCCTCAGCTTGGGGATGCGCAGCTCGACCGTTCCGGCCCGCGTCTCCCAGTCCCTATCGCGGTAGCCATTGCGCTGGCCGGTCCGCAGCGCGCTCTTCTCGCCATAGCCGGCGCCGGTGGCGGCACCCACCTCCAGTTCCATCAGCCGCTCGGCGGCAAAGCCGATCATCTCGCGCAGGAGATCGGCATCGGGGGTCTTCTCCACGAGCGCGCGCAGGTTCATCATGTCGTCGGTCATCGGTGGTTCCTTCGAATCAGGTTGGTGTCAGCAACCCGACCTAACGGAAGAACATCGATCACCACCGCTGCGCCGCTCGCTCGCTTGTATGGGGTGATCTTTGTCAACGTGATCTTTCAGTCGTTCCGTCTCCTTGTTCAGCCGTGGCGCCCATTTGTTCTGCTTTGGCTTCGGGATCCATTGGGCGCCGCGCGCAGTGACGGTCAAGGGTGGGGCCTTTGGCCATCGCGAAGCGACTTGCCCTTGACGGTCACGAGCACGGCGGCAGCGTTACATTGAGCCGGCAGGTGCTGTTTGTAGAGGTCTACAACTTGCAAACCGAGGGGAGCTCGCCATCAGGCGCCGTAAAGTAAAGCGCCGCAAGCTTGTATGCGGTTGATCCTCGCGGATCAAAAACCATGATGCAGCCATACGCATCGGCGGCGAAGCTCCGGGCGGTGGGCCCATTCTACAGCGCGGCGTCGTAAGCCATGTGAGCGACCGGGATCACCACCACCTCGGATCGTTATCGGCAGACGCTATTGCAGCTGCCAAACTTCAATGCTCGTCCTAAACGCTCCTCCATGCTTTACACCGGACGCAGGGCTACTCCCGTCGGGATCTCGCCGGTCGTGACAAGTCGCCAGAATGCAATCAGTAGTTTGCGCGCCAAAGCCACGATCATTGTCTTGCGCGTACCGCCGCGGCCATCGGCCGTAAGTCCGGCATAGCGAGCGACGGCTCTCCGATCACGCAGGCCGCGTGAGAGAATCTCGTTCACCAGCATGTCCGCAGTCTCGATACCGACACCGATGATCCGCGAAAGAAGGCGAACCATTGCGAGCGGGCCCTTCTCCGCGTCCGGAACGACCGAGAGCTGCCGCAACCGCTCCTGTTCGATCTCATGGATTTGTTCACGCAACAGATGAAGCCGTCCGAGATTACGGCGCAACTCGGCTCGGCTTCGTTCCGGTAGGGGCATACCTTCCGCCGTATGCAGAGCCTCCAGTTTCTCCGCAGCTTTGCGCAGATTGGGTTTGAAGGCGCGAATGCCGAAGCGAGCGAGGATTGCCTTGATGCGGTTGACGATCCGTGTACGTTCGCGGACGAGATTGTCTCGTTCACGGTTCGGACGGCGGGCCTCCTCCTCATTGATGGTTGGGATGGCTGCCATGCTGCAGTGGCGCTTCTCGCCCCGCAGCCAGCCAAGAAAAGCGCGCATCAGCAGTTCGGTATCGAGGCGATGGTCTTGGCGCGCCGATGTTCGCGGGAAACCGCTACGCTCGATGGATGTATGACATAAGCCTCGACAGCGTGCGCCTGGAGCCAGCGCGCCAACCAAAAGCCGTCGCGTCCAGCCTCATAGGCGACTACGATGCGCCGGACTTCGCGCCCGGCTTGGATGGCTTCGCTGCGCCAGCGGCGCAACAGCCTGAGCACCGAATCCGGGTCGGCATCGAGCTTCTTGAGAGGATTACGTTCAAAGCCAGGGACCGTCGCAGCAATGAGCCACTTTGTCTGGCTCATCTCAATAACTGCGATCAACGTGCTGTCCTGATCAAGGGCGGTAAGGGATTTGCTTGCATCAAAGGATGGGGACATGGGGCGCTCCTTAGGTAGCTGCTCAACAGCGCCGAGGGTGCCACACGCTCGCCGCCGCCCATAGCATCTACGGCGCTGTTGAGGGCGCGCTCGCGAGCGGCTTCGCTACCGCCGAGCTACACCACCTCGCGGGAGTACGTCATGCCAAGCTGATGATTGCTTGTGGGTGCAAGTCCCATCCGGCCAAAACCGTAGCGGGCAAGCCGGGACCGAGTCTTGCGGGCGTCGCGGTAACGCGGGGTCTGAAGTGTAGACAGGAGCCATGCGGGGTGCGGGATTGAGCCTCGAAAGGTGGAAGTTCGCGGAGGCCGAGTGTGTTCCCTAAACACGAAGGCAGCATGAGCATCGTCGTTATGCGAGACGATGTCGCTCCGTCGGGGTCGAAGGCCGGATCACGCATGGAAGGTAATCATCGGAACATGAGAGGCCCGACCGGGTCCGCTGGATTGGTCTCCAGTGGGGGGCAGCAGCAAGGCACTGCCGGAGCTGCCGTCCGAGCTGAGGTCGGGAGTCGGACTGGTTCATAGTACTGATGAAACCGTCAAAGGAAACGAGACGCGTGGAGGGAAGGGGCCAGCCCGAGGGGAACCTGCGCGAGGAGGCCAGGGTCCGGACGCAGAGCCGGGTTGCCTTGCCGCCGCACCTTGAGCGGGTGAACGCGGCGGCCAGACAGGCTGCCCAAACCCGGTTCACCTCCCTGCTGCATCACGTCGATGAGGCCGCCCTATATCGGGCGTTTCGGCGACAGAAGCGGCAGGCGAGTGCTGGGGTCGATGGGATGACAGTGGCGAGGTACGAAGAGAGGCTGGAGGATAACCTCCGCGATCTCTGCGAACGGGTCCACGCCGGACGTTACCGGCCGCAGCCGGTGCGACGGGTCTATATTCCCAAAGCCGATGGCGGTAAGCGGCCACTCGGGGTGCCGGCGCTGGAAGACAAGATCGTCCAAGGCGCGGTCGCCGAGGTGCTGAGCGCTGTCTATGAGGCCGACTTCTGCGGGTTCTCCTATGGCTTTCGGCCGGGGCGGAACCCGCACATGGCGCTTGATGCATTGCACACGGCGATCATGAGCCAGCGCGTGAACTGGGTGCTCGATGCCGACATTCGCAGCTTCTTCGACTCGGTCGACCACGAGTGGCTGCTGCGGATGGTGGCGCATAGGATCGCTGATCCTCGTATCCTACGGCTCATCGGGCTGTGGCTGCGGGCCGGCGTCTTTGAGAGCGGCGAAAAGCAAGAGACGGACAGGGGTACCCCGCAGGGGGCGGGCATCAGCCCGCTCCTCGCCAACATCTTCCTCCACTACGTCCTCGATCTCTGGGCTCAGCTATGGCGTCGTCGCCATGCGCGCGGTTGCGTTGTGATCGTGCGCTACGCTGACGACTTCGTCATGGGCTTTGAGAAGAAGGCAGATGCAGAGGAGATGCTGCTGGCCCTCAGGACGCGGCTGGCCAGCTTTGGTCTGACGCTCCATGACGGCAAGACGCGGCTGATCGAGTTTGGCCGGTTCGCGGCCCTCTCCCGGCAGCGGCGTGGCGAGCGGCGGCCCGAGACCTTCGCCTTTCTGGGCTTCATCCACTATTGTGGGCGGACCCGGGACGGCCGGTTCATCGTGAAGCACAAAACGGAAGGGAAACGCCTGACGCGCAAGCTGACGGCGTTGCGGAAGGAGGCTTGGCGGTTCATGCACGCGCCACTGGCCACGCAGCACGAGTGGTTCGCCGCGGTCCTGCGTGGACACTACGGCTACTACGGCAGGCCGCACAACTACCCTGCGCTCAACGGGTTCTACCGGGAAGTGCGTCGGATATGGCTGCGCTGTCTGAGACAGCGCAGCCAGAAAAGCCGGCGCATGGGCTGGTTGGAGTTCGAGACCCTGACGGCACGCTTCCCCCTGCCCAATCCCCGCATCACTCGCACTTGGGCGCAGGCAAGGATATGACGCGGGTTACTCTCGGGAAGAGCCGGGTGCGGGAAATCCGCCCGCCCGGATCTGTGAGGGCGAAAGCCGAATGGCTGAGCTACTCGACCACGACCCTTCCCGCAGGGGCGGCAGCTCGCGCTGGCCATGGATTTTCGGCAAGCCTTGCCTGCGCGCGATTTGCCAAAGGGTCGAGCGGTGGGAAATGGGAGAACCTTATGCCTATGCGTTCCATCAAACCGATCTCGTCTCCATGATGACGCGGATCTTTCCGTATGCTGCAGTGGGATGGTGTCTGCTCCTCTCTACGACCATCGGGCAGGCCGATCTTCTGAACGAGGCCTAATCGCTATTCGGTCCCATCCCAAGGTATCCCCCAGCCTTGGAGCACAATCCGACAACCACGGAAAAAGTCGAACTGGGCAAGATGCTCTATTTCGAGACCCGGCTCTCCAAAGCACACAATATCAGCTGCAACACCTGCCATCACATCGGGCGTGCCGGCGCCGATGGCCGTTCCACCTCCTTGGGCCAGGATTGGCAGCACGGGGACGGAACGCACCAACCGTGCTCAACTCCGTATTCAATGCCGCTCTGTTCCGGGACGGACGCGCTGCTGACTTGAAGGAGCAAGCCGGTGGTCCCATCGCCAACCCGGTCGAGATGGGCATCACCCCCGATGAAGCTTGGTGCAACTCAAAGGCATCCCAGGCTACGTCGACGCATTTGACAACGCCTTTCCAGCCGATAGCGATCCTGTCACTTACGACAACATCGAGCAAGCCATTGCCGTATTCGAGGCTGCGCTGATCACGCCCAACGCCCCGTTCGACCGTTATCTCGAAGGCGACGAAAACGTGCTCACCGTAGAACAGAAGGAAGGCCGCTGCGTTCCTGAAAGCGCTCACCGGAGACCAGCCGCAGGTCACATATCCGAACTTGCCCCCAAGCATCGCCACGACAGTCGGCGGTGGCATGTATGCTCAGTTTGGCGTGGTTGAGCGGCCCGGTCAGCAATTGCTGCCGCCGGCGGACAGGGGGCGGGCCGAGGTTACCCAGAGTCCGGACGATGAATATGTCTTCAAGGTCCCAAGCTTGAGGAACGTCTCTCTTACGGCTCCTTATTTTCACAGCGGTCGGGTGTGGGACCTTGGGCAAGCGGTCACGGTGATGGACAGGGCACAGCTCGGCATTCGACTCACACCCGAGTCAGTGGCCGAGATCACCGAGGCCCGCCCAGTGATTGCGCGATCGACAAAGGTCCGCGCCGATGCAAACCGTGCTGTTGTGGTCTGGTGGCTAGATGTGAGCTTTCAGGAGGTTGTCCATTCGGCCCGGGCCGGGAAAGCTGAGGTTGTGACCTTGATATAGGTCTCGTCCAGGTGCCACTTGCCGGTGACACTTCGCCTGCGCCGGTTGAAGCGCTCCAGCAGTTGCGGCGAGAAGCGGACGACCCAGCGATGCACTGTGGAGTGATCGACACTCACGCCGCATTCGGCCATCATCTCTTCCAGATCGCGCAGGCTGAGACTGTAGGCGAGGTGCCAGCGCACGCACAACAGAATCACCGAATGGTCGAAATGACGGCCCTTGAACATGACAAGCTCCTCGGAAACTGAGGAGCCTTCATGCCCTCGTTGCCATTACCGAAGAGTTTGCGACAGATCCCTTCCATTCAGCGGAAAAGATCGCACCATTAAAGCCAGAGATCAAACAGCTAGGGCGTCCGTGATTGCGGTCTGTTCTCCGGGTTTCCATCGCGGGTGTGAGGTTCAGGCTCGCGCGGCTCCATGCCATGTGAGAAATCCAGCGCCAGGCAGTGCCGGAGAGTTCGCTGTGCGGGCAATCTCCGGAGAAAGCCACCACATTGAATTCGACGTGCGGCCTTAATCTTCCCGATCGAGTCCGAACAGAGTTTCCAACTTGGCGTGACCGGCTGGGAGAAAGATCACACGATCGACATGACCAAACTCGGCCGACAGTGCTGGCGCGCTAACGATAGAGATTGCGATGACCTCAAGCCTGATTGGCAGGTCAAACACTCTCGTATGAGACATTGAAGTTGTGGATGGAAGAGCCCGCCACGCGTGACCAGCGTCGCGACCACCTCATCAGGTATTGTCTCGTTCATTCTGCCAATGGGTCAGGGATAGCTCTCGGCTGCTTTCGGTCGTTAATCCGTTTGTGCAAAACACGACAATATCAGCTCGAAACACGACAGTATCAGCTCCGAGACAAGAGTGTGTCGGAGGCGAATGTTGCCGTTTCCCAATGTTCTTCTGGTTGGCACGACAAATGCAATGCTCTTCGCAGAGCGTCTGTACCAGCGAGTGATGAGAAATCGTCCCGCGCGCAAACGATAGAGTCTACGGTTATCGGATACCAGGAGAGAACATGATGACAAAAGTGCGGATGGTTGCGGCGCAGGGTGCGATAGCGCTCATCGTCCTTATGGGGGTGGGTCCGCAGGCTTTGGCGGCAGACCCTGCGCAACGTTACATCGCACAGGACCAGGGGACAGTGGAGGCGTCGAGCCCGTGGCAGATTCGCGTGCGCGCGTTGGGAGTGAAAACCAACGATTCAGGTTACGTAGGCGGGATCGCCGGTTCCAATCTCTCCTATTCAGACACCGTGACGCCGGAATTCGACATCTCCTATTTCTTCACCGAAAACATCGCTGCCGAACTCATACTCGCCACTACCTACGCCAACGTCGATGGCACCGGAGCAATCGGCGCGCTGGGGAATGTCGGCAAGGTATGGATACTGCCACCCACGCTCACGCTGCAGTATCATATCACCCACTTCGGGGCCTTCCGACCCTATGTCGGCGCCGGCCTGAACTACACCGTCTTCTATAATCAGAGTGTCGGCAGCGCCGATGCTCTCCACGTGAAGAACACGTTTGGTGCCGCGCTGCAGGTCGGCTTCGACTACATGGTGGATCGACACTGGGGGGTCAACGTCGATGTCAAGAAGCTGTTCCTGGAACCAGATTTTACCGTCAAAGTGGCCGGCGCCGATCTGAAGGGCAAGGCCAAGCTAGACCCCTGGTTGATTGGTGCAGGCGTCACTTACCGCTTCTAACAGGTCGGCGATTGAACCTCGGCATCGATTTTAGAAGCGGCGAAAACGCCCAATGAAAGACTTGAGGGCAGACCGGATCCCGTCCAGGCTGTTCCTCAATCTTACGCCGTGCAATATGGGCGAGCACCTCATTCGTAGGTGCTAGGCCCGGCCTACATACTCGGCCTTCGACATGCATTTGACGCAGACCATCGATCCTGGTTTTCCCAGCTCTATTTACGGCCGGTATGTCACTGATGGACACGACCGATAGCATGCCAATGACGCGAGCCTACGGCTGGGCCCTCGTCAATCCAATCCGGACGCTTTGGTACAACTTAACGATCTCAGCCACACGCATATCTCCTTCACACCCGGCCAGCGCAAAGAATGGGGAAAGATGCCCGCGGATGATTTGATCCTGGCCAATGCCAGGATGCTTGACGGGAAGGGCTTCGCCGGGGCGTCGGAATCGTGGCTGCGCATCGCGGATGGCGTGATCGCGGAGATCTCCGAGAAGCCGATCTCCTCAGAGGCGGCGCGCACCATCGACCTGAAGGGCCGCACCCTGATGCCAGGGCTTATCGACTGCCACGTACATGTGACGGCGATCACCGTCGACGCTGGCCGCACGGCGATGCTTCCGGTCGTGACGGGGTCGCCTTCGGCGCGGCGCGCATCATGAAGCAGATGCTGATGCGCGGCTTCACGACGGTGCGCGACGTCGGCGGGGCGACGCGGCCGCTGGCCCAGGCTGAGGAAGCCGGCCAGATCGAGGGACCGCGTCTCGTCTTCTGCGGCAAGGCGCTCTCCCAAACCGGCGGTCACAGCGACTATCGCGGCTTCGTCGACAACCGTAGCGCCGAGTCCCAGACCTACCGTCTCGGCGCGATGGGGCGGGTCTGCGACGGCGTCGACGCCGTTCGTCAGGCTGCCCGCGACGAAATCCGCCAGGGGCTCGGTTCATCAAGGCGATGGCTAATGGCGGCGTGTCGTCGCCGACGGATCCCATCAACTTCCAGCAGTTCTCGATATCAGAGCTGGAGGCCATCGTCGAAGAGGCGGCGAACGCTCAGACCTATGTCTCCGCGCATCTCTATACCGACGAGGCGATCTCGCGTGCCGTGCGGTGCGGTGTGCGCTCGGTTGAACATACCAACTTGGCGCCTCATGAAGGAACGCGGCGCTATCGCCTGCCCCACACTGGTGGCCTACGAAGCCCTGCACAAGGATGCCAAGGCGCTGGGCCTGCCGGACGTGTCCGTCGCGAAGATCGACGACGTCCGGCTGCGCAGCCGGGGCTCGCTCGAAATTCTCCAGAAGGCCGGGGTGACGATGGCGTTCGGCACCGATCTCCTGGGCGAAATGCACAAGTACCAGTCCGACGAATTCACCATACGCGCCGAGGTGCTGCCGCCGATCGAGGTGATCAGGTCCACGACGTGCTATGCGGCCGAGTTGCTGCGCATGACCGGCAAGGTCGGATCGCTCAGGTCGGCGTCTTCGCCGACCTGAGCTGCGATGAAGATGAAGAGTTCCCAATAGATCTCTTGCCACTCCGTGTTGGCGCGGATGGCTGCGGCAAGGGCGATTGGATCGAGAAGCCCGATGAACATGACAAGCGTCGTGTCCTTGACGAGACCGATGAAAGTATTCACGATCCCCGGAATGGAGATCTTGAGAAATACCGATGCCGATTTCCTTGAGCCTAAAGGCAATGCCGTCGTCGGAGAGTACCTCATGCGGCGATTCCGTCGATAGCCTTGCCTTGATCTGGCGGCGAATGGCTTCAGCGGAGTGCGCCGTGCCGCCTTGGTAGGAAGCCATCGCGGCGGTGAAGAAATACTTCAGTTCGAATATACCACGTGGCGTGAGCATATACTTGTTCGACGTCACCCGGCTTACGGTCGACGCATGCATGTTGATCGCCTCGGCGACGGCTCTGAGATTGAGTGGCTGCAGGCGGGCAACGCCGTGTCCCAGGAACGCGTCTTGCTGACGGACCATTTCAGCCGCTACTTGAGGATCGTGATGGCGCGCTGATCGAGGCTACGGATCAGCCAATTCGTAAGCGGTGTTCTCAGGCCACGGCCTTGAGTTCGTGCGCGGTGATGTAGGCCCAGGGCAGCAACTCGTCGATTTGCCTGTTGGGGTGTCCGTTGACGATCTTGGTGAGGACGTCGGCGAGATAGCCGAGCGGCTCGACGCCGTTGAGCTTGCAGGTTTATGCCGAACGCCGAACTATGCCGAGCTGGCGCGTTTCCGCCAGCGTTTTTCATGGTTTAGCCGTAGCTGGAACGGCATAGATTAGGGTCTCTCCGTCGCGATTGGCGCGAAGGAGAGGACACATGAATGCAAGTGATTATCTGCAACGCAGTACGCTGTATCGGAAGCTGATCCACGGCCCCTATGGCGAGTTTTCACGCGTTTACGCAGCCAGATTGACGCGCGAAGGCTATGCTCGGCAGTGCACCTGGCGATCGCTAAGCCTGTTTCGCGACCTGATGGATTGGCACGTTGGCAGCGGGCACGCTCCCCAGGATTTAAGCGAAGATCATGTTGAGCGGTTTCTTGAACACCGCTCCAAACACTGGACTCGCGACTCGGGCGATCGATCGGCGCTCCGGCGCTTGCTTTCTGCATTGCGACGGGAAGGCTTGATCCCAGCTGCCCTCCCGATTGAGCGCACGGAGCATCAGCAGATAGTTGATGTTTTCGCGGATTATCTCACGAATGAGAGGGGACTCGCCGCCTCGACGGTGGAAAGCCATAAGCTGCTGTCACATCGATTTCTGCAGGAGGTCTGTCCGGCTGGCGCAGTTGGGTTCGCGGCGCTCACCCCGGAGATCGTCATCGGTTATGTCGAGCGACATGCTCTCGACGGCTCCGCCGACAGCGGCAAGGCGATGTGCGGGGTGGTGCGCGCCTTCCTGCGCTACTTGCATCTGAAGGGTTTCATTTCGGCAGCGCTGGTCGATTGCGTGCCATCAATACGCCGCTGGCGGCTTGCTGGCCTGCCAACTTTCTTGCCGCCACAGAAGGTTCAGAAGGTTCTGGATGCCTGCGACCGGACCACGGCAATGGGGCTTCGGGATCATGCGGTTCTGATGGTGCTGGCCAAGCTTGGCTTGCGCGCCAGCGAGGTTGCGGCGCTCAGTCTTGACGATATCGACTGGCAGTTGGGCAGTATCCTTGTCCATGGCAAGGGACGAAGGCAAGCGACGGTGCCGCTTCGCCATGATGTCGGCGCAGCTATCGTCGCTTACATCCGGCACGGGCGACCGGCTTCAGCGTGTCGTCGGCTGTTTCTGCGGATCCTTGCGCCACATGTCGGCTTTTCCTCCGGCTGCGCCATCACGATGATAGCGAAAGAGGCACTCGAGCGGGCGGGCATTCATGGTTATGCGCACCACGGCGCCCACCTCTTCCGCCACAGCCTTGCAACTGACTTGCTGCGGTCGGGCGCCAGCTTTGCCGAGATCGGCCAGTTGCTTCGCCACCAGAACACCGACAGCACAAGGATCTATGCCAAGCTCGATATCGAGAAGCTGCGCGAACTGAGCCTGCCCTGGCCGGGAGGTGTCCAATGAGCCGGCTTCGCACCGCGCTTGAGCGCTATGTGGGCATGCGCCAGGGGCTGGGATACAAGTACCATGGCCCCGCCCAGCGGTTATCGGATTTCGTCACCTTCATGGAGGCTCGCGGTGCCGAGACAATCACCACTGCGCTGGCGATGGAGTGGGTGACATTGATCGGCCGGCAACCGAGCTGGTCCATCCGCCTGACCGATGTGCGCTGCTTCGCTCAACACCTCACTCATTTCGACACCCTGACGGAAGTGCCACCTCAAGATGCTGTGCCGCCAGCGCGGCGGGCAAAGCCCTACATCTATACCGATACAGAGATCACGGCGCTTTTGGCGGCGGCATTGTCGCTGCCGCCAGCCAACGCCCTGCGTCGCTGGACGTATCATTGCCTGTTCGGATTGATAGCGGTAGCCGGACTACGCCATTCCGAAGCGCTCAGTTTGCGCCGGGATGACGTCGATCTCGACCAAGGCGTCCTCACCGTTCGGGAGTCGAAGTTCGGCAAGTCGCGGCTGGTCCCGCTCCATGCCACGACGGTCGCCGTGCTGTCGGACTATGCCAGGCGACGCGACGCGCATCTCGGCGCGCCGCGCAGCCCCTGTTTCTTTGTCGCTGAGCAGGGCGGCAGATTGCTGCACCAATACGTGCACCGCGTGTTCTGGCAACTGTCGCGACAGATCGGCCTGCGGCAAAAGGGGCAGCGCAACGGTCCACGGGTTCACGATTTGCGCCATCGTTTCGCCGTCCAGACCCTGATCAACTGGTACCGTGCGGGCGAAGATGTCGAGCGCGAGCTGCCGGTCCTCTCCACCTTTCTCGGCCACGCCTGTGTTCGCGACACCTACTGGTACCTGTCCGCTGCGCCAGAGCTGATGGTCCATGCTGCGCGACGACTGGATAAGCGGTGGGAGGCTTGCTCATGAGGGCCCCGAACGATCTGGCCGTGCTGATCGAGCGGTGGTTCACCGATAGGCTCATGCGGCATCGAGGCGTAAGCTCCAACACCATCGCTTCCTATCGCGACACCTTCCGACTCCTGTTTGCGTTCGCGCAGACGCGCCTTGACAGGTCTCCAACGCAATTGATGCTGCGGGATTTGGACGCTCCTTTTATCGGCGCATTCCTGGAGGACCTTGAGAAGAAGCGATCCGCCTCTGTAAGGACGCGGAATCTCCGTCTCACCGCCATTCGGTCTTTCTTCAGATACGCGTCGTTCGAGGAGCCGGCGCATAGTGCCCACATTCAACGCGTGCTCGCGATCCCCAGCAAGCGATATGACAAGCGACAGCTGCAATTTCTTACCAGACCCGAGATTGAAGCGATCCTGGCCTGCCCGGATCGTAGCACATGGCTGGGACGGCGCGATCACACTCTGCTGTTGCTGGCTGTGCAAACGGGGTTGCGGGTCTCGGAGGTCGTCGATCTCGATCGGGACTCTGTGACACTCGACCGCGGTGCCCATGTGAGATGCGTTGGCAAGGGCCGGAAGGAGCGAAGTACGCCGCTCACCAAGGTCGCACAGCAAGCCCTCCGGTTCTGGCTCAAGGAGCCTAGGAAGCGAGGCGCAACGGCTCTTTTTCCGAACATGCACGGCGGCAGGCTTAGCGCCGACAGCGTGCAGGCGCTGCTGAGCAAATATGTCGTCAAGGCGCGCGAGCACTGCGTCTCTCTGCGCTCAAAGCGGGTATCTCCCCATGTCTTGCGGCACAGCGCTGCCATGTTGGGGTGGACGGCTCCCAACGGCATCGCAATGTGCCAGAATGAGTTCGTTGAAAGCTCAATCGAGGGAGACCGTCCGTGGAAAAGATTATCAGAATTGGCATTTTATGCCGAATGCCGAACTATGCCGAGCGCCCTGTTCGGTGATGGCCGTATGCACCGCTTCCACCGCAAATTCGACAGGGACCAGTCGTTTACACTCGGCATAGTTCTCACCCTCAAAGGGCGTTCAGGAATTCCAGAAGCCGGTCGTTTGGTCGAAAGCGCTCGGCCTTCGCGCGGTCGTACGGCTTCAGCTTGGCGAGTGCGGATTCCTTCAGTTCAAGATGCGCGTGAAGGTAGGTTAGCGTCGTTTCGGTCGTCTCATGACCCAGCCACAGAGCGATGACCGAGCAATCGACGCCCGCCTGCAGCAGTTCCATATGTGGACGGCTCCCCCTTGCAAGTGTTTTTTACAGATATTGTTGATCGGATCGCTTGCTTCCATATGTGCGGCCTTTGTGTGTGGTCGCACATGACCACTGGCCAAGATGGTTTCCGCAACGCATGTTCCTAACACGGCAACGACCTTGAAAGGCCAATGGAACTGACGGAGTATCACGCGTCTTGGATCGATCGATCGCAACATCTGCTTTTCTCTTGCAAGTTCACAGCATCAGCTCAACACGGTAGCATTCTATTCTGCTCACCGTGATGGCCAATTCCTATGTTGCTTGCGTTTGCTCCTCTGTCCGCCGATACGCCTCGCCGCTCACCATGAGCTTCCAGGCGACACGGGCAATCTTGTTGGCGAGCGCCACCGCAACCAGCTTCGGTTTCTTCCTTTGCAGTAGTTCGGTGAGCCATCGGGAAGCATGCCTGCTTCGACCTGCTCTGACGTGCTGAAGAAGAGCAGTCGCACCAACCACCAATATGCTTCTCAGCATTTCGTCGCCAGCACGTGTAATCACCCCCAATCTGACCTTGCCTGCGGTCGAATGGTCTTTGGGCGTGAGTCCTATCCAAGCGGCAAAATCGCGACCCGACTTGAACGTTCGGGGATCTGGGGTCTTCATCATCAAAAGCGATGCACCGACCGGCCCAACACCCGGAATTTCGGCCAGGCGCCTGCTGCATTCATCGGAGCGATGCAACGCGGTCAGTTTTTCCTCGACGGCTTTCGTTTCGGCAAGCAAGTCTCGATACTCAACGCAATGCATGGCAAAAAGCTCGCGGGCCAATTCAGGCAGGGATTGATCAGCCGCGATCCGCTCCAGCAACGGTTCTATGCGGCACATGCCGGTGGCGGCCACGATGCCGAACTCCATGGCAAACCCGCGTATGGCATTGGCGAGCTGCGTTCGATTGCGAATGAGTCTCTCTCGCAAACCGACCAGCATTAACGCGGCCTGCTGGTCCGCGGTCTTCACCGGCACGAACCGCATGGTGGGTCGGCTCATCGCCTCACACAAAGCCTGCGCGTCCGCCGCGTCGTTCTTGCCGCGCTTGACATAAGGTTTCGCCAGCTGAGGCGCGATCAACTTCACTTCGTGCCCCAAGGAACCTAATAACCTCGCCCAATGATGAGAGCCTCCGCAGGCTTCGAGTGCGATAGTAGTCGGTGCCGCTTTCTCGAAGAATTTCACCATCTCCCTACGCGAAAGCTTCTTGCGAAGGACTGGTTGCTCGACTGCGTTCACGCCATGCAATTGGAAAACGCTCTTTGACGTATCACCTGCTTATGCCGCGTGCGGCATAAGCAGGTTTCGATCAGTGAGGCGACGACAGCCCAGTGCTCGGCGCCGCCATCGGAGCCGGCGAAGAGCGCATTCTTGCGATTGAGCGCCATCGCCCGTTCATTCTGCCCATGTCGGGGAAGAGCGAGAGGTTCACTATCCCTGGCATCCCTATTTCGGCCGAAAAGTCAGTGTGCGACGTGTAGAGCAGCGGGCGACCGGCCAGTTCCTCAAAGTGGAAGGCCCCTCTGGCATTGTCGTTTCGATGCCGGGCTGGATGGTGGATCCCGTCGTCTGCGCCGAGATGAGCCTTGGCCGGCCGCAGGTTGATATCGGGGCGCTGTCAGATTTGAAGAGGCTGGTCACCCCGGTCACGGCTTCTCCAAACTCCCAACGCGATGATGGAATCGCTTGGGAGAAAGTCGATGGAAAAGCACGACGTGCCCGCGCTGACCTCGGGCAGACAGATGAGCCTGATATTCGAGCCCCGCAGGGTGGACGGGATGAGCGAGGCGGAACGAACGAAGGCGGTAATCACGCTTGCCCAAATCCTGATGCAGGCCACCGGTCTCCTCGTCGAGGAGCTCGGCGATGACCGGCGCTGAACTGATCCCGGCGCAGCTCCTGAAGCGCAAGGCCGTCGTCTATGTGCATCAATCGACACAGTCCCAGGTCATGACCAACCTGGAAAGCCAGCGGCGGCAATACGATCTCGTCGACATTGCACGTCAGCGCGGCTTCGCCGACATCGAGGTCATAGACGATGATCTCGGACGATCTGCGAGCGGAACGGTGGCCCGGCCCGGTTTCGATCGCCTGGTAGCATGGCTGTGCGCGGGTAAGGTAGGTGCCGTTTTGTGCCTCGATGCCTCGAGGCTCGCGCGAAATGGCCGTGATTGGCACCATCTTCTGGAGTTATGCGGGCTCGTCGAAGCCCGCGTCATCGACCACGATGGCGTTTACAATCCGTGCCAGCCCAACGACCGCCTGCTCCTGGGTATGAAAGGCAGTATCAGCGAATTCGAACTCGGCGTACTCAGGACGCGGATGCTCGACGCCGCCAGATCGAAGGCGCGCCGGGGCGAGCTACGCTTGTCAGTCCCGTTCGGCTATATCTGGCATCGCGACGCAGGCCTGGGGCTTGATCCTGATTTGCGCTTACAGGAGGTAGTCCGGCTCATCTTCGCCCGCTTCAGGGAACTTGGCAGCGCGCGCCAGGTGCTGTTGTCGATGACGGCTGATCAGATCCACTTCCCTCGACCTTCGGATGAGGGGCGTATGACCAGCTTCACCTGGCTGCCGATCCGCTATCGCAACGTGATAGCGGTGCTCAAAAACCCCTTCTACGCAGGTGTTTACGTTTACGGGAAAAGCGAGAAGCGGACCTCTATCGTCGAGGGGCGAGCGCGGCGCAGTTACGGCCACGGAAAGCCGGTCGGGACCTGGGAGGTGTTCATCAAGGATCACCACGAAGGGTACATCAGCTGGGAGGAGCACGAGCGAAACCAGAAGCAGTTGGCGCTCAACAACTATGGTCGCGCCGACGGTGCAAAATCCGGCCGAGGAGGCCGAGCGCTGCTCTCGGGCATCATGACGTGCCGCCGGTGCGGACGGCGGCTGACGGTCACCTATACTGGAAACCCGCAAAGCCGACCGGTGTATCGCTGTGACAAGCCGAACCTGATGATGGGCTTGCCCAGGTGTATGACCTTCGGCGGTCCGCGGGTTGATGCGGCTGTTGCGCGTGAACTATTGCGCGCAGTAGAACCCTTGGCGATCGAAGCCGCGTTCGAGGCGGAGCGGATGCACCGAGAACGACAAAATGATCAACACCAGATCCTTGATCTGGAACTTCAACAGGCCCGCTACGAGGCCAGTCTTGCCGAGCGCCGCTATGCAGCCTGTGATCCCGACAATCGTCTGATCGCTGCGAAGCTGGAGAAAAACTGGGAAATCGCATTACGCCGTGTGCGGGATCTGGAGGCGCGCCAGCCTGCAGAAAACCCATCCACCATTGAGGTCGATCCAAGTGCCTTCGCCAATATGGCGGAAAACCTGTCGGCGGCCTGGAACGCTCCTGATGTGACGATGCGCGCCCCGTCAGCAACTGCTACGGACGTTGATCGCCGATATCGTCGTCGACGTCGACGATGTAGCGCGTGACGTCGTGCTCACCATCCATTGGCGCGGCGGGCAGCATTCGGAATTGCGTGTTCGCAAGCCGCAAGCCGCAAGCCGCAAGCCGCAAGCCGCGAGCCGGCGAGCACGGGTGCGCGACAGCCGAGGATGCTCTGGCAGTGATGCGCAGTATGGCCGGCCGCTGGTCTGACGAGCATATCGCCGCGTCGCTCAATCGGATGGGCTTGCCCACAGGCCAAGGCAAAACCTGGACGGCGCACCGCGTCTCATCTAATTCGGCGCGTGCGCGCAATCCACGCCTACAGATCGGCAGAGAAAGGCGGCGAATGGCTGACCATGACCGAGGCTGCAGCAGCGTTAGGCGTTACAAACCACGCGATACGCCGCCTCGTCAAAACCGGCTTGCTTCCCGCCGAGCAGGTTGTTCGGGGTGCGCCGTATCAAATCCGCGCGGATGACCTGACCACCGAAGCCGTCAAATCTGCGGTGGCCCGAAAAGGTCGCCCGTGTCGCGCTGCTGACGCGGATACCCTTCCAATGTTTACAGATACTTGAATATGGAGTGCACAATGAAACATGCTTCGTGATCGGACGGATGGAGCGTTCGACCGCGTTGCTGTCGATCTCAATGCGGCCGTCATTCAGGAAGCGGGTAAGGCCTTCCCAGCGTGAGAGCGCGTATCGGATTGCCTCGGCGAGCTTGGTCTTCTGGCTGATCAGGCCGAGTTTTTCGCGCAGCCAAGGTTCAAGATCGGCGATGATCGCAACGGTCTTTTCCTGGCGCACGGCACGACGTTCGTCGGCTGGTCGGCCGCGGATGCCGTCCTCGATCTTGTAGAGCTCGGCGATCCGTTTGAGCGCCTCGCTGGCGATCGGCGTGGGCCCTGCGGCGGCCAGTTCATAGAAGCGCCGGCGCACATGCGCCCAGCAGAATGCGAGCGTTACCCTGCTCTTGTCGGCGAGCACGCGATAGCCGCCATAGCCATCAACCTGCAGGATGCCGGTGAAGCCTGCGAGATGTGCGATCGGACGCTCCGCCTTGCGATCGGACGCTCCGCCTTGCGGTCGGGCGCGTAGACATAGGCGACGCCGGGCGGATCGGCTCCGTCCCATGGCCGATCATCTCGGGCATAGGCCCAGAGCTGGCCGGTCTTCGTTTTGCCGCGGCCAGGATCGAGCACGGGCGCCGTCGTCTCATCGGCAAACAGTTTCGGCGAGGTCTTCAGCTTGCCAAGCAATCTCTCCTGCACCGGACGCAGGTGCCAGACCGGCGCGGCCGACCCAGTCGGCGAGTGTCGAGCGATCGAGGTTGATGCCCTGTCGCGCATAGATTTGCGCCTGACGGTAGAGCGGCAGGTGATCGGCGTATTTGGAAACCAGAATCTGGGCAACCGTCGCCTCGGTCGGCAGGCCGCCTTCGATCAGCCGGGCCGGCGCGGGAGCCTGCACGACAACATCCTCGCAAGCGCGGCAGGCGTATTTCGGGCGGCGCACCACGATGACCCGCAGCTGCGCCGGCACGATGTCGAGGCGCTCGCTGACGTCTTCGCCGATCCGGTGCAGGCCGTCGCGGCAACACGGGCAGGCGTGGTCCTCAATGTCGACGCATTTCGACGCGGGGCAGATGGGCTGGCAGAGCGCCGCGGCGTACAGGCGATGGAACGGCCGACATACTTGGCCGACATCCCTTTCAGGCGATCCGCGGCCCGTATATGTATCACGTCGAAGTCACGGAGCAGTTCTTGAAGTTGAAGTTCGCTCCCCCGGCAGACCCGGTAATCTCGACACCGTATTGAACGCTGCCGACATTTATGTCGCCAAAGTAACCCTTAGACTTGAGCCAATCCAGGACACCCTTGATGTCCACCGTCCCGCTGTCGGTCTTCGAAGTGCGCACCAGCGAGATTACCCTTTGGCCATTGGAGCCTACAAACACGTTCCAATTCGCCCCGCCTACATTGACATTGCGGTAGACCGGAATCGCCGCACCGGAAGTGTCATATTGACTTGAGATAGGCTTGACATTGCCGCTGCCGTCTGGATTTCCGGTGTGGTTTGTCCAGAGCATTATCTCATTTTGATGTGAGCTGTCCCAGATGTCGTAGGCGGTGTCCCAGGCGCCGCCAGAAGGAACATCCTGATTGAAGCTCCCAGTCAAAGTTTTAATTGAACTGAGCGGTTTCCCGACATTGAAAGCCTGGTGGGGATAGCTCTTGATACCTCCGGTATTAGGCTGGTTCGACCACACGCTCCACCGGTTGTCTGCATACACCGAAATTGTCTGAGGCCCAGCGCCCCTTCCCCCCCAGATATCATTGTTCCAGGAATAGCCGCCATGTGAAAAGTCTTCGTATGGAGCGCTCGACCTCCAGATCGGAGCGTTTGCCGAGACAAGTGCGACAGTCGATAACCTGGCTTGGTTCAAAGTTTGCCTAAATAGATCATCATCGTCTCTGCCGACGTACCCCGGCGGGGAGGGCAGCGATCCGGTGCCGTTTATCCGAGTGGAATCCACGAAGCTCTCCTTCTGTTGCGGAGCAACGATCTCGTACCGATCCGTCTGGCGAGTACCTGGGTCCGTCACCAGTTGAGGCATCCGCATCTGGAGACCAAGTTCGAATGCTAGGGAGCTTAACTTTCGAGAAGCTGACGAGTCTTCTACCGAACCCGTCCGCCGGTCAGCATTCGGCTCGGTAGTGATGCTATGCTCATCAGAAGAACGGCACGACGCGGTCGTTCAACAGCTTTCCCGCCGCGATCGGCGCTTTGCGGTCAGCTTGGCGGGATCCGTTCAGCTAATCCGCGGCATGCGCTGGAACCTGGCCGCCAAGCTCAGCCGGCGCGATCTCGAGGAGATGATGGCCGAGCGCGGCGTTTTGCAGCTCGTTCCACTGTCGTGACCCGATGCCGAAAACCCACCCCGCCCGAACTCCACGCGGAATCGGGTTTCAGCGGGTGGAGGCTGCGGGGAAGGGTCTCTGGTTCCTCGAAGCCTATCACCACGAGAAACGCCGCTATCAAGTCGCTCATGGCGACGACGCCTTGACGAGCACGAGGCGTGAGAATCCTGGTGTCTCCTCGAAAGTCTGCCTCACAGCATGGAAGAACTCGCTCATCAGCCGCAAGCCGCGCTCTAGGATGAGGCGGTCGAGCGATGAGTATGTCGTGTGCGGCGGCAGGGCGGCGGGAAAATTCGCCATCTCCTGATCGGTGATCTGAAGGGCTTCATCGATGGTCTTGCCGACGATGAATTCGATAAATGCCGAGGATGCGGTTATGGCCCAGCCGCGGCCGAAGGTCTGGAATGTTGCGGCGGTGATCGTCTGCGCCTTGCGATCGAAACGCATCGTCAATTTAACCCCATCGCCGCAGGCGACGGCGTCGACCTCGCCGGCCGTATTTGGGGTTTCCAAAGCACTGACAATATGCGGGTTGATGGAATAGACCTTGTCGCTGAAGCGGTAGACGTTGTCGGTGTCATGCCGCATGGCGCAGATCCTTGTCATGATGGCGGCTGGCCGAAGGACTTGCCGCAGGCGCATTTGTCCCGCGCATTGGAATTGTCGAAGGCAAAGCCGGAGGACTCCAGGTTCGTGACGAAGTCAACGGTCATGCCGACGAGATGGGCTGGGAGCTTGCGTCGACCAACACCTTTGATCCCGTCCGTCTTCATGACGGCATCCCCCTCGCGCGAGACGCTTTCCAGACCGATCAGGTATTTGAGGCGGCGCTGCCGCTCGCCTCGACCATGATGCAAAGCCTTCCGCCGGTTCGTCGGCGCGGGAAAGCGCGGCCTTGACGGCGGCGACGGCGTTTTCAGTGAGTGTGGTCATGGGACTATTTTCTTGCTGATGCGGTCGCAAGCAACAGGCACAGAGTGTGCCAGAGAAGAAAAAGTGGATTAAAACAACGGATTAGCGGATTGACGCCCCTGTCTGACGGCCAACAATTGTCGGATGTCGGACAGAGTAAAATGGCGCACAAAAAGCGGTATGGGACAAATCGCCGGTGTCGTCGCCTGAGGCAGCGTTTTCGATCATATGAATGTGGACCGGGTGGGAACTCTTCGTCGTGCTGCGCTCCAAGAGCCGCGCCGTACGTCACCACGCGGTGCGATGGCGAACACCAGGGTTGTAGATAACCGCTTCGATCGCGCCTTGTCGAAGCAGGCGCCGTCTGCGTCAGCTCGTGGGTGCCAAACACCACTAGTGTGCTCGGCCGTGGCCTTCAGTCCGGCCGTCACCTCATGAGGACCGACTGAGGCATTGTAAATGCCGCGAAGCCAGGAAGGTGGGCCAACGCGCCGCCCAAGGAACAGCGCAATCACCGCCACGGCGGTCATGGCCACGATTAGAGGCCGCGGTCAGTTCCAGTTCAGTCGCGAATCGCGGTCTGGCTCGTCCGCGTTGCAAAACGAAACTCGAGCGAGCACCGGTCTTGCGTCACATCGAAGGAGAGAACTCACTATCTGTCACAGCCACTCGTCGGCAAGGATCCCGTCACGGCCGACGTAGAGAAATACCGAAGCATCGTGGTGCAGTCTGCTGAAAAAACGGTGTGATTGTGCCGATCGCCCCCGCCAAAAACGCCGCCGATAGCGTTTGCCGCAAAGGCGGGTACTGACTGTCACGCTATCGATATCAAAAGAGCTGCAACAGATTCGTCAAACAAATTCACAGAGTCTTTGCGAATGCAAGTCGCTGACAATGATACGTTCGCTTTAAGCCGAGATTGGCCGCAGCTAGTTGTCTGACGGTTTGGAATGCGTGAACATAGAACCTGCAGCGTTGATGCAAGCCGCATACATAGGGGCCTTTGATGGACATTGACATTTTCGAAGCTCACGAGTCTAACGTTCGTCGCTATGGACGGTCGTTTCCAACAGTATTCACTACGTCTCTTGGTGCGACAATCTGGGACGAAGCCGGCAAAGATTTTATTGATTTCATTGTTGGATCCGGTGCGCTAAACTACGGCCACAACAATCCAGAGATTATGGCGCCCGCAATTAAATATCTCGTGGAAAAAAATATAGTTTTGTCGCTTGATATGTATACAGCCGCAAAGCGTGAGTTCATCGAAGTGTTTGTCGAGTCGATCCTGAAGCCCCGGGGCTTTTCGTACAAGCTACAATTTCCTGGGCCGACCGGGACAAACGCTAACGAAGCGGCGTTGGCGCTAGCGCGAAAATATACCGGCCGCTCGAGTGTCATGGCCTTCACAAATTCGTACCATGGCATGTCGCTCGGCTCCTTAGCGGTGTCGGGTTCAGCGTCAACCAGACAGCTTGGCGGCGTTGCTCGCCACGATGTGATCCGTGTCCCTTACGAGAACTATCCGAACCAAACTTTCGATTCGGCGAGTTACATTGATCACGTTTTGGGCGACCCAGGCAGCGGGATAGAAAAGCCGGCTGCAATCATCCTGGAGCCCATCCAGGCAGAAGGCGGCATGAACACCGCATCCGCACCTTGGCTCTCAGAAATTCAGCGCATTTGCCGTAAGCACGATGTTGTTTTCATCGTGGATGACATTCAGGCAGGTTCGGGACGCACGGGCGATTTCTTCTCGTTCGAGTTCGCGAAAATCGAACCCGACATTGTGACGCTTTCCAAATCCCTAAGCGGTTCAGGTAATCCGTTGTCCATAGTTTTGATTCGCCCTGACATGGACATATGGAATCCGGGAGAACATAGCGGGACCTTCAGAGGCAATAATTTCGCCTTCGTGACTTCTGCGGCCATGTGCACAATGTGGTCCGATAGGCAGTTTACTACAGCCGTCGAGCGAACGGCGGTCAAGCTGCAGGAATACCTTGATCGCCTCGTTGCGAAATTCCCGAAGTGCATCGAGCAAAAGCGTGGCCGTGGTCTGATGGCCGGCCTCAAGTGCCGTTCACAGGCTGTCGTTGGCCGTGTGCATGATGTCGCGTTCGAGAACGGCCTGCTGATCGAATCCTCAGGGTCAAATCGCGACGTCATCAAAGTCCTTCCACCGATAACCATCTCAGATGATGAACTCGATCACGGCTTTGCCATCCTCGATCAGGCACTACAGGAGAAAACCAATGGCGACTAACCAAGCACCTCAAACGCCGGCCATCTCGCCTCTTATTATCAAGGAACGAACCGGCTCGATCAGCACCGCGGAGATCATCTCGGTCATGAAAGGTGAGATCACCGCTCTTCACATCAAGCGAGCTTTCAGCACCGAAGTGGCCGAGGAGATCACCACGAACTTTTTTGCCAGTTCCGGTCTCAAGGAGCGTAAAGATGGCGTCCCCGGACAATATGTCGGCGCATCCCACTACAGGAAGGATGCGGCATCCTATTTCAGGCAGGCGGAAAATGCACGGCCACACGTTGAGGCCCTTTTTGGCAATTTAGTTGACCCGGTCCGAGCATTATTCGAAGCGCTGAAGCGTGAGCTTCACAAACAAGGCATCGAATTGCGGCTGGCCTGTTCAGAACACGGTCGTGCTAACGTCTGTCGCGGTCTCAGTTGGTCTGGTAGCGGCACATTTTCTTTGGACCCCCACGACGATGTCGCTCAAGTGCTACGTGCCGGGAGCGATTACGAGCTTTCTTCGGTGGCACGCAATACCGTCGCCGCGCTCAACTTCTACCCCAGCATGTCCGAGGAAGGTGGCAATCTGCGGCTCTGGAGCCACAAGCCGACAGCTGACGACCGAAAGTCGCAGGGGGTGGAGGCCACGGGCTATCCCTATTCGGCAGTCTATCTAAAGGATGTGCCTTGTCGCGACATCCAGCTCAAGGCCGGGGATATCGCCCTTCTTGATGGCGGTTTCGTTCATGGGGTAACCGGTCAATCAGGCAGCGGAAAGCGTCGCGTGCTGCTGAACAGCTTTTTCGGGTTTGCGCGGCCGGATCTTGTTCTCTGGTGGACCTGAAGTGGACGTCACGTGAAAACTAGGAGATAACCGATTCCGCCAACCGGCGGAGGCCTGTCCTTCGCGCAGGGACGAGAGAGGGGGGGCGAGTTCGCACTGACTGCTTGTGCCGACCGCAATGCGCGTCAGGACGCGCAGTAGATTGGGCCGCTCATTCTCCTGATCCCATGGAGGGAGGGCGAAACGCCGATCCCGGAGAGAAGCAAGGGCCCCTGCGAAAGATACCAACGCCGGAGACATGGAAAAGCTAGAAAGCGCTTGACCTCGACATGCCGAATGGAGAATCATTGTAATAGCCGTGGAAGAACCGGCCCTCCTGAAGGCCGTGTAGCGGATCGTGGGTGGCGTCGAGATCGAGCACGATTTCGCCAGGCGACTTGTCGTGGGGTTCCAGGAAGCTCCACGAACAGAGATTCCAGCGTCTGCTTGTCGTAGCTGATCTTGTGCTAGCGCGTCGGCTCCCAACGCGGCCGTGCTCCAACCGGTTATCAACGTCGACTTGCCGGCAAGCACCGCACAGTCTTCCCGCTTCGGCGTCAGGCTCTCCGGCAGATGTACGAGCACCGGGTCGGGGCGCAGCGTGTCGTGGTCGTCGACGTCCTCGTAACCGAGTGCGATCGCCGCAATGCGTCGCCCGACCAGAGTGCGTACGCCGTGAACCGTGAGGTCCGGATCGCGTCGGTCGACAAGCACGACGCCACGCGATCGAACAGGCCAATGGCCGTGTCGGTATGGCGCAACAGATGCATGCCGCGTCCCTTTGTTGCGAAAGAAGTTTATAGATTCGCAGAGCCGATGCAGCCTTGCTTTGGTATTCAGGCTAGCCTTCCACCTCCTGCTTCAGCTGGCCAGGCTTTTGCTGCATAAAATCGCGATCGCCCTGCTCGCCGCAGCTGGATTATGCCAAAGTGTCAGCGCGATCGGGTCCCCGCCGTGGTATCCACATTCGACCTGCTTATGTCCTCTATTGCACCGATTAACTCCTTACCTAAGCCCCGTCGACCGGTGCGGCGAGGTGGGGGCCGCAGATTCTTCCTGTTCGCCAATGGTCGGAAATGGTGTAATCGACCAATCGATTAGGTTGATGGCGCGCTGAAGTATCGCCTTGCTCCGAACTGAGCTGGTCGAAGCGGCGATGACATGTCCTATCATATCTCGGTAATCGCCTTTCCTGACGATCGGTGCGTTGGCTTCAACATAAAATTCGACCTCGGCGACACCTGGTATAGCCGCCGCGAGACTGTCGCCATCGATCCAATCTAGCGTGCCATCGCTCTCAGGAATTAGGTTCCGGGAGACCGCAATGTGCGAATGCCTTCTGCGCACATTCCATTCGTCGCCGATGACAAGCTTGATGTGCTCAGTGACAAGATCGACACCGTAAGCTAACTTAACTAGCCGAGGATTGGTCCCACCCGCAAGCCGGGGATTGACTTCGATGATGACTGGGCCACGCTCGGTCCACCGGAGTTCAATGTTGGCTGGTCCCCAGCCAAGGCCGAGAGCGCGCAAGGAGCTCAACGAAACATCTGCCATCCGTTTATATTCATCGTCAGTTAACTCGGCCGGAAAGACGCACTCACGAAAGACGAAATGTGGTGGTCGATCAAAGTTAGCGGCCTCAAACCCGATCACCTCATTTCCCATTATGTCAGCGCTATAGAATGGCCCTTGTGCGAATTCTTCGACCAGTATCCTCAACGAAGATTGCCAAGCCTGCTTCGCCCCCAACAGATACGACGTATGTTCGGCCAGCTCGTCGACGTCGCGGCACAATCGGACACCGCTGCTGCCGCTACCTACGGCCGGCTTAACAATCACCGGCAGGCCAATCTCCGCGACAGCCCTTTCCAAGTCTGCTGCACTCGCGGCCACGCGACACGCAGGTATCGGAACACCGGCCGTCGCGAGGAGTTGACGTTGAGTGAATTTGTCGCAGCATCGTTCAACCGATGCGGGGTTCGGTCCCGGCAGATCGAAATACCGGCTGAGCTTGCCAGCTGGCGCATAGAACGACTCCTCGGCGCTCGTAATGCCAGCAATGTCAAAGGTCGCACGCAGCCGGGAACATTGGCGGATCAGCGCATCGAGATTGGCTGTATCGACACGTATTGCCTCAATCTTTTCCCTCGCGAGATAGTCGTATTGAGCCGGATCAGCCGACAGGGTGATTGGATGAAGGCCAAGACGCTGGGCCGCTTGGACGTATAGGAGACCATTGCTTCTAGTGCCTTCAATCAAGATGAGCGCTCTTCTTGCCAATGGTGCGACCCTCCGTTGTGTGTGCGATCGTCTGACGCATAAATAGATGTCGGCCACTGGTCGTGCCCATCTTCAGCCAGCAGTGAAGGTATCATTGTTAGAGATTTTCTATTGCGAAGCTTCGTGAAATATATATTATATATCCGTTGCGATATTGAAGCGTCCGTTGCAACATTTTTGATGTAAGGAATTGGCGCGGACCGTCTCGACGAATTCGAAGGGCGGCATGCGAGGTATATTAAGGAAATTATGAAATTGCCAAAAAGCTTTTGTTTGCAGAGTTATACGTGAGAAATATCGGAAGGGTTACATTTAACTGAAATTTACTCTATCCATCCCGAAGATACGATACGGCTTGGGCGATGCTGACCTGCAAACACTGGCGCGCAGAGCCGCACGGCTTACAGTCGGCAGCTTTGTGGACCGTATGTCAGGACAACATCTGGGGACACGACGGCGGTGCTCAACGCCTGCGCCGGGTTCGGCATACGCTGCTTTCCATCGGAGCATGCGCAGCCGCCCGCCAATCGTGCCGCCCGCGCACCGTAACCGACTGATCTGCCTCTGATGCCAAACGAAACCTCGAGTAATCAGCGCGCTGCGTCAAGAAGCAGAATCGTTGGGTCACTTCACAGAATCTTTACAGAAGCTTTACGAATACAGTTCCTGAGGATGGTATATTCACCAGTAGATTGAATTGCATCCTCTACCGTAAGTCTGAGGTCAGGTACGTAAAAGGGATGCAGATTTGCCTTATACCGCCGCACGGTACGCAACGGAGGGTCAACAGCCCGTGGCAAGAAGAGCGCTCATACTGGTCGAAGGCAACACACACGGTACTGGTCTGCAATACATTCAAGCGTCTCGCCGCCTTGGCCTTCATCCAATCACCCTGTCGGCTGATCCGGCTCAATACGACTATCTCGCGAGGGAAAAGATTGAGGCAATACGTGTCGATACAGCCAATCTCGATGCGCTGATCTGCGAATGTTCCCGGCTGCGTGCGACCTTTGACATTGCTGGCATTACGAGCGCCGAGGAGTCGTTCTATGCGCCAGCTGGCAAGCTCAGCCGGTATTTCGATCTGCCGGGACCGAACCCCGCATCGGTTGAACGATGCTGCGACAAATTCACTCAACGTCAACTCCTCGCGACGGCCGGTGTTCCGATACCTGCTTATCGTTTGGCAACGAATGCGACGGACGTAGAAAGCTCTGCCGCTGACATTGGCCTGCCAGTGATTGTTAAGCCAGCCGTAGGCAACGGCAGCAGCGGCGTCCGATTGTGCCGCGATGTCGAAGAGTTGGGCGAACATACGGACTATCTGCTGGGCGGGAAGCACATATGGCGGTCTTCGCCGACGATCTTGGTCGAAGAATTCGCACAAGGTCCCTACTATTGCGCCGACATAATGGGAAATGAGGTCATAGGGATTGAGGCCGCTGACTTCGGCCCCCCGCCGCATTTCGTCTTTCATCGGTGCACGTACCCGGCCCCACTAGCTGATGCCGAGCATGAGCGTATCACCGATATTTCTTTGAGCTGTTTGCGAGCCCTCGGTCTTGGCTGGGGGCCATCGAACATCGAATTCCGGTGGACGGAGCGTGGCCCAGTCGTCATTGAGGTCAATCCGCGTCTTGCAGGGGGGACAGGTCCTCGAGTGGTTCAGTTGGCTTACGGTATCGATCTCATCACCGAGCACATCAAACTCGTCATTGGCGAGGAATGGAATTTGCGCAGGAGGCACTCACACACTGCGGGCACGCGGTTCTTGGTTCCTGATCGCGATGGCGTCCTGGATTGGATCGATGGCGACAGTCGGGCGGCTGCTGTATCGGGTGTATCCGAGGTCAAATTGTATGTTGGACCCAAGACGCCGATCGTCAGGAAAGGCGATCTCCGAGACCGCATCGCACATATCATCGCCGCTTCGCCCAGCCGTGCTCGGACCGAAGCGATACTTCAGCGCGCCGTCGACTTAATCGGTTGGTCGATCGCACCATTTCCAAAGGGTGAGCAGGAGCAATCTGCGCCCCCTCATGTTCCCACACGAGCTCCGGTCCTCCAAGTAAGACGTGACCGTCGCTGAAGACTGGGACAGTTGAGAGCACCAGAGAGACGCCGGTCGACGAAGATGCTCTTACCGTTTCTAGGCTTCCTATGTTGCGATAGTGCGACGAGCAGGATTCGTCCCCGTTCGACAAATGCTTTGCGGACTGTCGGGGTGGACCCTAACCAATGTCTGATCCGCGCTACGCGCAAGGTCGAACGGTGACGGGCTGGGCTTCGATAACCTCATGGACCGGGCTGTTAGTTTCCAGACCCGCGGCGGGCTATCGTTTTGTGAGGAGTTCTGAGTCAACGCTTCTTTTGGAGGCTTGAGTGCGTCGTTACGAACTGAGAGATCTTGAATGGAGTGTGATTGAGCCTCATCTGCCCAACAAGCTTTGCGGTGTGCGGCGCGTTGATAACCGCAAGGTTCTGTACGGCATTCTGTGGCGTTTTCGGACCGGACCGCCCTGGGCCGACGTTCCGGAGCGTTGTGGTCCTTAATGCGACATGCTACAATAGGTTTGTGCAGCAATGTACGGCGATAAGCACGGTAAGCTGCGTTCTCACCGTGATTGCGGCGCCGCAGTCGCACATTCTCCATGAGTTCGTCGCAAGCATGCGATGCGTCTGTTGCGCAACGGACCGCAGGTGGGCCGTTCGGGGAGACATTGCGCATGAATGGACCCCAGCCGATCTTTATTCCATGCAACCGCGCGTTCTCGATCATGTTGCCGGTGACGGCGGTGTCGGCCTCGACCGTCTGCCGAAGCCGAAGCCTGGCGCATCGGCGGGGTAGGGCCTTCGGTCCAAGGAGAGCCGTCCACGCGCCCCTTCGTCACGAAGTCTGGTAGTCAAGTAGTCCGAAACCGCCGCACCGAAGCTCTCGCCGTCCCGCTTGAGTGCCGCCGCGTCTTCTACAGCCTGACCGAGGTTAGCGTTGCGACCCGCGCACTGATGACCGATCCTGGAATAATCGTCTGGTGCTGCGCAGCGTCTGCCGGACCCGGCGGCAATTGTGCGAGGAGATCGAACCGTCCAGGCATTGCGTACACTGCCAGCCGAGCGAATACCTCTACGCCGAATGGCGCATCCGCTGAGCCGGTCAATGCCGACTGCAGCCCCGCGCTCCAGACAGCGCGCAGACCTACTGCTCGGTGCGCGCCATCCGCTTGCAAAGTGGAAACAGCAGCGGTCCCGCTGCCGCGGGATATTCGGCCATGAAGCCAGTGAACATCCGCCTGAAGATCACAATCCAGCTGCTCTGGGGTCCTCGGCGACAGTGTAGGTGTAGTCGAACGTGCGCCGTCGAGCGGAAAGATCTTTGAATAGGCAGCCTTGTCATGCGACCTCGGCGCAGAGCTTCGCGCGTTTTAAGCTCAACCGCCAGAAAAGGAAGGCCTACCGACTCGTCCTGGGCGGGTGTGCCTCGGTGCGAATCAGCAGGGTCGAGACACAGGCAGGCGGATGCCTGGTCGGCTGTGACCTAAGAGCGACGGCTGAATAGTTCGGGCAGACGAGATCGACGGTTTCCAGCTTCGCGTCCTTCCAGGCCAGGTCGATGGCGACCAGACCAGCCTTCCATCAAAAAGTTCTGCCTTTGAGTGGGGGAAACTAATGGGCGCAACGTTGTAAATACGCCACGGCCGATCTCGACGAGTTCATCGTCGCCGCTCATGGGCGGAGCCCAGGCCGGACGACGCGCACGCTCGAGGGGCGCCATAGCCGCCCCCACCGGGAGTCTTAATGATACAAATATCGCCGGGGCGGACTTCACAGGAATCGTTTCCGGCCAGGATTTGCGTTTCACCAGAGGCCCGCTGAACCAGATTCTCACCGGGCTGGCCGGGCTCGCCCCCGGAGAGGCCGAAGGCACGTGTGCGCCGGTGAGACGACAGTACCGTCACCGTCATCGGCTCTAGGAAGCGCAGCCTGCGAATCACACCGTCGCCGCCGCGATAGTGGCCCCGCCCGCCTGACCCTCGGCGTACGGAAAACTCCTCGACACGCACCGGGTAACGGGTCTCTAGCACCTCGGGATCTGTCATCCGGGTGTTGGTCATATGCGAGTGGACCGCGCTCGCGCCGTCGAAGCCGTTGCCCGCGCCGGTGCCGCCACAGATCGTTTCGTAGTTCTGATGCACGTCGTTGCCATAAACGAAATTGTTCATTGTGCCCTGGGAGCCGGCGAGCACGCCAAGCGCCCCGTACAGTGTTTCCGTGATCGCCTGGCTGACTTCGGTATTGCCGGCGATAACCGCCGCCGGATAGCGTGGGTTGATCATAGTGCCTTCTGGCACATGCAGGTTAATCGGCTTCAGACATCCTTCGTTCATGGGAATATCTGACCCTACCAGCGTGCGGAACACGTAAAGTACTGCCGCCTTGCAGATCGCCAGCGGTGCGTTGTAGTTGCCGTCGTCCTGAGCTGAGGTTCCGGTGAAATCGATGCTCGCGGCGCGTTTCTCGCGATCGATCCGAATGTCGACGCGAATGACCGCACCACTGTCGAGTTCATAGGCGAACTCGCTGTCGGTGAGGACGTCTATGACCCGCCGCACGCATTCCTCGGCATTGTCCTGCACGTGCTTCATGTAGGCGTGCACGACCTCGCGGCCAAAGTTTGCGAGCATCTTTTGCAATTCCCGCACGCCCGTAGCGTTCGCCGCCACCTGCGCGGCGAGGTCGGCGATATTCTGGTCTATGTTGCGGCACGGATAGGGACCGCTGGAGAGCAGTTCGCGGGTTTCCTCTTTGCGGAAGCGGCCATCGCGGACAAGGTAGAAATCCTCGATTAGCACGCCTTCCTCGTCGATATGCCTGCTGTCGGGGGGAGCGGAGCCTGGCGTGCGTCCCCCGATGTCCGCATGATGGCCGCGGGAGGCAACGACAAAGAGGATATCCCTGCCTTCTGCATCGAAGACCGGCGTGATGACCGTCACGTCGGGCAGATGCGTACCACCTTTGTAAGGATTGTTCATCATCAAGACGTCGCCCGGCTTGAGCTTCTCGCGATTGTTGTGCAGCACGGTGCGAACACTCTCGCCCATCGATCCCAGATGTACCGGCACATGCGGTGCGTTGGCGACGAGATTGCCCTCAGGATCAAAGACCGCGCAAGAGAAGTCGAGACGCTCCTTGATGTTGACCGAATAGGCAGTGTTCTGAAGCGTTACCCCCATCTGCTCGGCGACGGACATGAAGAGGTTGTTGAAGACCTCCAGCATCAACGGGTCGGCCTCTGTGCCGATGGCGTCGGCCCGCTTCAGCGGCACGACCCGGCGCAGCATCAGGTTACCGTAATCGATGATCTCGGCCTGCCAGCCAGGCTCGACAACATTGGTGCCGGTCGGCTCGGTGATAATCGCTGGTCCGTCCACCTTATCACCTATGGAAAGAGACAGGCGGTCGACCAGCGGCACTTTCAACCATTCGCCCGCGAAATAGGTATCGACCGTTTGCTGGCCGCGGGCCACCAGGCCTCCGTTGATAACGTTCCTCGCCGCCGTGACGCCGGTCGCGAGGATCGCCTCGACGGTGATCAACTCGACGACGAGATCCGCACCCTCGGGGAAATAGCCGAAGCGACTTTGATGGGCTTCGCGGAAGGCAGCACGCATATCGTCAGGCGACCCATACGCGATGGGCAGCGCCTGATGCGCGCCGACGGTACGGATATGGGCGGCAGCCGTGAAGCGAATCTTGGCCGGATTGGCGCCCTGCCGCTCGACCTCCGTGCGCGCCTCCGCCGAGAGGGCGGCGACGACCGTCTCCAGGACGTCCGCCGCATCGAGCGGTTCACTGACCTGGCGTTCGCGCATCGCCCTGATATCGGCGAGCCCCATCCCGAAGGCCGACAGCACGCCAGCGAAGGGATGGATGAAAATGCTTTCCATGCCTAGCGCGTCGGCGACAAGGCAGGCATGCTGGCCACCAGCGCCGCCGAAACAGTTCATCGTATATTTGCTGATGTCGTGGCCGCGCTGGATGCTGATCTTCTTGATCGCGTTGGCCATGTTCTCGACCGCGATGCGCAGGAAGCCGTCGGCCAACTGCTCCGGCGTCTTCTGGATCTCGGTCTCGCGGGTGATCTCGCGCGCGAGATGAAGGAATTTGCCGCGCACCACCTCGGCATCCAAAGGCTGGTTGCCATTCGGGCCGAAGACATGCGGGAAAGCGCTCGGTTGCAACTTGCCGAGAAGCACGTTGCAGTCCGTCACCGTCAGCGGTCCACCGCGGCGGTAGCTCGCCGGCCCGGGATCGGCGCCCGCGCTCTCCGGACCGACTTGCATGCGGCCGTTGCGGAAGCTCAGGATCGAGCCACCGCCGGCAGCGACGGTGTGAATGCTCATGATGGGCGCGCGGATACGCACGCCGGCAATCTCAGTCTCGAAGTCGCGTTCGTATTCGCCGCCAAAATGACAGACGTCGGTGGAGGTCCCGCCCATATCGAAGCCGATCAGCCGATCGATACCGATCGTCGCCGCGGTCCTCTCCATCCCGACGACGCCCCCGGCCGGTCCCGACAGAATTGCGTCCTTGCCCTGGAACAAGCGGGCATCCGTCAAGCCGCCGTTCGACTGCATGAACATGAGGGAGGTGGTGGCGCCGAGCGCGCCGCTCACCTGATCCACATAGCGGCGCAGTAACGGCGAGAGATAGGCATCGACGATGGTGGTGTCTCCGCGCCCCACCAGCTTAATGAGACGGCTCGTTTTGTGGCTGAGCGAAACCTGGGAGAACCCGATCTCATGGGCTATGCGACCGACGAGAATTTCGTGATCAGGGCTGCGGTATCCATGCATGAAGGCAATCGCGACGGACCTGAACCCACGTGAATACGCACCAGCGAGCAGGCGGCGAACCCCTTCCGCATCCGGCGCGAGGAGCACGTTGCCGTCGGCATCCACGCGCTCGTCGATCTCAATGACCTCTTCATAGAGAAGCTGTGGGAGCTGAATGTTAAGATCAAACAAGCGCGGCCGGTTTTGATAGCCGATGCGAAGCACGTCCCCCATGCCGCGCGTTGTGACGAACAGTGTCCGCTCGCCTTTGCGCTCCAGCAGCGCGTTGGTGGCCACTGTGGTCCCCATTCTGACCGACTCGATTACGCAATCAGGAATCGGCTCGTGCTCGGCCAATCCCAGCAGCTCGCGAATACCCTGAATGGCGGCGTCGCGGTATTGATCAGGATTCTCTGACAGCAGCTTGTGGGTCTTCAGCTCACCGTCGGGTGCGCGCGCTACGATATCCGTGAACGTGCCGCCACGATCCACCCAGAATTGCCACATGCGCCTCGCTCCATTTTTCTCGACAAAGCCTAAGTTCCAGTATACGTAGAGGATACTGAGCGGATGAGTCAACGGCAAAAGAGAGTTCAGGGAGCGACGGGAAAGTCATCGAGCGTGACATAACTTTCGGTCGTGGACCGGGGGGAGCCGACGGTTGGAAGTGTCTTGAGGTTGTTGTTGCGATTGTGGATTCCAGGGGACGGACTGCAAACCGCCCGACGGAGCCCTTCCGCCGCTTACAACCATGATCGAGTGGAAACACAACATGCCGGGATGGAACGATGTGCAGCGCACTTTAAAATCCGTAAAGACTAAGTGTCTTGCTGACGCCCTATGAGGGCCACATCCGTTTACATCAACGCAGGCCGCCAGAGTAGCTTCCATACGCGACAGGAGAGTGGGTTATGGACAGTATCGTGAAAGGCCGAGACGCCAGCAAAGTGTTCGCCGCGCTACGCCAGGACATCCTGACCCTTGCCTTGCCGCCAGGAACGGTTATCGAGGAAGCTAGTATTGCAGCTCAGCATTCAGTCTCGCGCACGCCAATACGCGAAGCGATTATTCAACTTATTTCAGAAGGGCTGATCATACGCGACCGGCGGGTCGCCCGGGTCGCGCCTCTTAACTTCGACGATCTGCCGAAGATCTATGATGCATTGGTAGTGGCGAGCAGGCTCGCCCAGCGGCTCGCGGCCGAGAAGCGCACCGAGGCCGATCTGGCGGAGATCGAGCAGCGGATGGGCGAGTTCGATGCTCTTTGCGAAAATGGCAATGGCGTGCAGCGTCAGGATGCCAACGTCGCGTTCCACATGAGTATAGCGCGCGCTGGGCGCAACGACTTCTTTTCCGATTTCTACGAGCGCATGTTGTTGGCCTCAAGTCGGCTGTCGCGCGCCTGTTTCTCCAGCCACGGCTGTTCGGGGGAGCTAGAGGATGGCGAGCTTATGCAGCACCTCACGGAAACGAGCCGCCAGCACCGGCTTATCTTTGAAGCAATCAGCCATCGCGATGTAGAGACTGCCGACAGATTAGCCGTCGAGCACCAGAACCTATCTTTCGCCAGGCTAAAGGTGGCTATCTTCTCGCGAGGCTCGCAGAGCTCGATCACAATGCCGCTGGACACGGCCGGTAGCAAGGCGGCCGGATAGTAATCTGACGTCAGCATTGATTGGGCGATCGCCAACAGGCTGGGCGTGCTCCACGAATTGGCACCACGCTTCAAGTGATCGTTTGGTGACGTGTCATCTCACCCAGCGCATAAGGAACAAGGTCAACGCTGTTCGCTCTCCTCAGACGCATGCTGCGGCTCGACCGACTCTGCTTACGCGACCGAACGGCGCCCGCAACGAGTTCCAAGTCGTTGGCAGCACCAGACCGTTCGCCAACTCGCCCAGCTCATCAGGTGCCCGCGCTGAAAATAGGTTTGACCCGCCGCGGCTCCGCTCGCCTGCAGTCGGAAAGCTACCGGTTACGATCACCCGATATCCGCCCAACTCCGCTGATAGCTCGACACCGTCGGCAATTCGCGTCGACGCGCCGAGTCCATGACACAGCGGAACGTAAACAAGTTCGTTCCCGATCATTCAGAAGGAGCCTTCACCTTCGGCCTCTGCCGGCAGCTTGGCAGTGATTGGTCCGGAAATCGTGAGCTTTCATTCATTCGCGGATCGGTATGGTCGGCACGTTTGCCTGATGGGAGCCGAGTGAGGCGGCAGGTTCACGCTTGGTTCTGCGAGAGGCTGGTGGTGCGCACACTGGCATACTCACCCGCTATAGGTAGATGGGGTATTCGGCTTGCGCCCCTTCTTCAACGGTGATGCAGGAAGGTGCTGCGCTTCGAGCTGATGATAAAACGTGGTCTGTCCAAACAGCCACAAGCATCAGGAAAGGAAGCGCAGCATGAAACACTTTATCGGTCTCGATGTCGCGGTGAAAGAGACCGCGGTTTGCATTGTCGATGAATCCGGCAGGATCTGGCGCGAGGTGAAGGTCGTCAGCCACTGCGACGATCTCCTCGCCGTCCTGAAGGATCCTGCCTTGAACATTGAACGGGTCGGTCTCGAGGCCGGGCCCTTGTCGCAATGGCTTTTCGAGGGGCTGGCGTGCGCCGGGTTGCCGGTCATCTGCATCGAGACGCGTCATGTGAAAGCGTTCCTGAAGGCGCAGCCGAACAAGACGGATCGCAATGACGCGCGCGGCATCGCGCAGATGATGCGGGTCAACCTGTACCGCCCGGTGCATGTGAAGACGCTCACGAGCCAGAAGCGGCGGGCACTCTTGACGGCCCGCAAGCTGCTGCAGGGAAAGGCGATCGCCATCGAGAACGACATCCGCGGTCTTCTGCGCAACTTCGGCCTCAAGGTCGGTGTTGTGGGAACGATGAAGTTCGAGGAGCGGATTTGCGAGCTCGTCGAAGGCATGCCTGATCTCGAAGAGATCATGGAGCCGCTGCTGGCCGCCCGGCGGAAGCTGCGTGCCGAACTTGCGCGCCTGCACAAAAAAGTGCTCACGATCGTCAGGAGTAATGCGACCTGCCGGCGCTTGATGACGGTTCCCGGTGTCGGCCCCGTGGTGGCGCTCGCCTATGCCGCGACAATCGACATTCTGCAGCGGTTCAGAAGCTCCAAGGCGGTGGGACCCATCCTGGGACTGACGCCGAAGCTCAACGAGTCCGGGGAAAGCAAGCGCGTTGGATGCATATCCCTGTGCGGCGACGGCATGATGCGGACGTTGCTCTATGAGGCAGCGCAAACGCTGATGACTCGCGTGACGAAATGGTCGTGGCTTAAGGCCTGGGCGATGAACGTCGCCAAGCGGCGCGGGATGCGCAAAGCAATTGTCGCGCTCGCACGTCGCCTGGCAGTCGTCATGCATCGCATGTGGCTGGACGGCACCGAGTTCCGCTGGACGAGGGAAACCATGGCGTCAGCCATCTGATCCAGAAGGCCGGGAAGGAGAGAGACAGAGTTCCGCTCGCTGGCGGACGGACGTCCTTCGCAGGACGATGGATGAGGCGAGTTCGCTGAGACACTCGTACTGATTGCAACACGCGATCAAGACGCTTGGTAGATTGTGCCGCCTCATTCTCCTGACCCCATACTGGGAGGGCGAAACGCCGATCCCGAAGAGAAGCAAGGCCCTGCGAAAGACGTCAACAGGTCGGAGACACTGAAAAGCTCGGTAGCGCTTGACCCCAACACGCCAAATAGAGAAGGTATCTTATGTCACAGACGAGCACTACCTCAACAGTTGTTGCCGGTGGCGGCGCTGTTTGCGTCGGCTGGCGGGGCCGAAACCGAAATGGGCCTGAAAGGCGCGTGAGAAATGGCTGCGGTTGGAAAATCCGGTGGCAAGCGCCACCTCAACGAGCGGGAGGTTCGATTGTTGCAGAAGCTCATCGGCCTTCTCCAACCGGATGGACCGATAGAACTGCATCACGCTCTGTCCCAGCTGTTGCTTTGCCAGCCGATCCAACTGCCGGGTCCCTATACCGCTCAGGTGGGCCAGGTCGTCCAGGTTCAGCGGGTCGGCGATGTGACTTGTCATCAGGTCGACCATGGCGACTAGCGACGGATGGTGCAGATCGTACTTGCGAGCCGGCTCCAGCTGTTGCGGAGCCTCGGCCCGCCGGATGCCGGTGTGGATAAACCAGTCGCTGACCGCACGCGCCAGTTCCACGCCATGATCCGAGGCGATCAGTGCGTGGGCCATGTCCAGGGGAGCCATGCCGCCGGCGCAGGTAAAGCGGTCGCGATCGATGACGAAGAGACGCCGTTCGATCAGCGCCTCGGGATAGATCTCGCGCATTGCGTCGATGTGTTGCCAGTGGATCGTGAACCGGCGTGACGTCATCACACCGGCGGCAGCCAATATGGCTGCTCCACCTGAGATCCCACCCAAGGCAACGCCCGACCGGGCAAGACGGCGCAGCCAGGCCAGAACCCTGTCATCACGATAAGCGAGAGGGCTGCCGCCGGCCACAACGAAGAGAATATCGAAATCGCTGATTGCTTCTGAAACAGGCACTGTCTCGAACCCGCCCGAGACGGAACTGCGCATCCAGCCGCCCTGGTCCGAGACGAAGCTTAGATCGTAAAGCTGCCGCCCGCTAAGCAGGTTGGCGGCGCGCAGTGGTTCGACCGCCGAGGCCGCAGACATCAGAGCGTAGCCTTCGATCAGCAGAAAACCGTATCGCTGTGAGCTACCATGACGATTCCCGTCAATCATCCCCTGAGAATCCTTCCGTCCAGTTCATCCTGCTCTATGTCCGAAAAGGGAACGCGGATGTCAATTTAAGAAACACCGCTTCGCTCTTGCCGTGAGATAGTCTCGACCGTCCAAGGAGGATCTCGCTATGAGGTTTTCGGGCTTCCGCGTCTTTGCTGAAGCAATCAAGGGGCATACTGGGTGGCGGCCGCTCTGGCGCAACCCTGAGCCCAAGCCCGCCTACGACTATGTCATCGTCGGCGGGGGCGGTCACGGCCTCTCGACGGCTTACTATCTGGCTAACAAATTTGGCCAGTCTCGTATCGCCGTTCTGGAGAAGGGTTGGCTCGGGTCCGGAAATGTCGGGCGAAACACGACGATCATCCGATCGAACTACCTGCTTGCCGGCAACGAGCCCTTTTACGAGTTCTCGATGAAGCTCTGGGAAGGACTGGAGCAGGAACTCAACTTCAATGCGATGGTCTCGCAGCGCGGCATCATCAACCTATTTCATACCGATGCACAGCGCGATGCCTTCCGCCGTCGCGGCAACGCCATGATGCTGGCGGGTGCGGGCGCCCGGCTCCTAGGCCGGGAGGAAATGCGCGCCATGGTTCCATTCCTGAACCACGACAATGGGCGCTTCCCGATCAAAGGCGGCCTGATGCAGCCCCGTGCGGGCACCGCGCGGCACGATGCCGTGGCCTGGGGCTATGCCCGCGGCGCCGACAACCACCGCGTGGACCTGATCCAGAATTGCGAGGTGACGGGTTTCCGGGTCGATCGGGGCAAGCTGCGCGGCGTGCAGACATCGCGCGGCTATATCGCCGCCGACAAGGTCGGCGTGGCGGTGGCGGGCTCCTCGGGCCGCGTCATGGCGATGGCCGGAATGCGGCTTCCGATCGAAAGCCATGTTTTGCAGGCCTTCGTCACGGAGGGCCTCAAGCCAACCATTCCGGGCGTCATCACCTTCGGGGCAGGCCATTTCTACATCAGTCAGTCCGACAAGGGCGGGCTTGTCTTCGGCGGCGATATCGACGGCTACAATTCCTATGCCCAACGCGGCAACCTGCCGGTGGTCGAGGACGTCGCCGAAGGCGGCATGGCGTTGATGCCCATGATCGGGCGGGCACGGCTCTTGCGCATGTGGGGCGGCGTCGTGGACATGTCGATGGACGGCTCGCCGATCATTGACCGCACGCATATTGATGGCCTCTATTTCAACGGCGGCTGGTGCTATGGCGGCTTCAAGGCGACGCCTGCCAGCGGTTACGCCTTCGCCCATCTTCTTGCCACCGGCGTACCCCACGAGACCGCGCGCGCCTACCGGTTCGACCGGTTCGCGCGGGGCTATGTGATCGACGAACGCGGTGCCGGTGCCCAGTCCAATCTCCACTAAGGCGGTCCAATGCTGATCCCCCATCCACTTCTGGGCCTGCGCGATGCTCAGGAATTCACCTATCTGGGCGACGCGCGGCTCATCGAACGTCCAGACCCATCCGCGCCCGATGCCGAGGCCGCCTTCTGCGATTACGTCTTCCTGCGCGACAACCCGGCGGGCGTGCATCGCGAGCTGTGGTTCCACGAGCAAGGTGACCGGTCCTGGCTGGTGGTGACGCGCGACACGGTTACCCATGAAGTCCTGAGTGCGGAACTGGCGCGCGGCGTCGCGCTTACGCGGAAGAGGAGTGGAATATGACGCGGCTAGCCGGAGGGCTGATCGACCGCTCGCAGAGCTTGAACTTCACCTTCGACGGCAAGCGCTACAGCGGCCATGCCGGCGACACGCTCGCCTCGGCGCTCCTGGCCAACAACGTTCGACTGGTGGGGCGCAGCTTCAAATATCACCGCCCGCGCGGGGTTCTCTCCGCCGGTTCGGAGGAACCGAATGCCTTGGTCGAGCTGCGCACCGGAGCACGGCAGGAGCCGAACACACGCGCGACAACGGTCGAACTGTTCGTCGGACTGGAGGCACGAAGCCAAAACCGCTGGCCTTCGCTCGGCTTCGACGCGTTGGCCATTAATGACCTGTTGTCGCCCTTCTTCACAGCCGGCTTCTACTACAAAACCTTTATGTGGCCGAAAGGCTTCTGGGAAAAGGTCTACGAGCCGGCGATCCGCAAGGCGGCAGGCCTCGGGCGCCTCTCGATGCAGGCCGATCCGGATAGCTATGACAAGGGATTCCTCCACTGCGATCTGCTGGTGATCGGCGGGGGGGCGGCCGGACTGGCTGCGGCGCTGACGGCGGCGCGCTCAGGTGCGCGTGTGATCCTCGCCGACGAGGATTTCCGCCTTGGTGGGCGGCTTCTGTGCGAGACCGAAACGTTGGACGGAGCGCCGGCCACCGAATGGGTGTCCGCTTTGGAACGTGAGTTCGACAGTCTGCCGAACATTCGCGTGATGCCCCGCACGACGGTGTTCGGCGTCTATGATCACGGGATCTATGGTGCGGTAGAACGGGTTTCGGATCACCTTCCGGAGCCGGGCGACCGTGTGCGCCAGACACTCTGGCGCATCACCGCCAAACGCGCCGTATTGGCTGCCGGCGCCACAGAGCGGCCGATCGCCTTTGCCGACAATGACCGTCCTGGGATCATGCTGGCCGGCGCGATGCGGGCTTACGTCAATCGCTGGGCGGCATGCCCGGCCGACGCCGTCGCCATCTTCACCAACAATGACGACGGTCATCGCACGGCGCGCGATCTCGCCGCCAAGGGGGTCCATGTCGCCGCCGTCATCGACGCGCGCCCCGAGGCGACAGCCTTGGCCGGCTACCGCGTTATCACCGGTGGCATGGTCACCGGCTCACGCGGCCGGCTTGGCCTAAAATCGATCGAGGTTCACGGAAACGGCAGGTCTGAATGGATCGATTGCGGGGCGCTGGGAGTCTCGGGCGGCTGGAACCCGAATGTGCATCTGGCGTCGCACCATCGCGGCCGGCCGATTTGGAATGATGCGGTGCAGGCGTTCCTGCCGGGAGATGATGGTCCCTCGGGATTGATTCCGGCGGGTGCGGCAGCGGGGCATTTTTCGACAGCGAAGACACTTCGCTCGGGCGCGGCGGCAGCACTGCGCGCGCTGAACGAACTCGGAATTGCGGCAGCACTGCCCAGTCTGCCGCGCTCGGAGGAGTCCCGCTACGGGGTCGCGCCCATCTTCTACGTGCCGGGCAGGAAACGCGCCTGGGTCGATTTCCAGAACGACGTGACGGTGAAGGACATCAAGCTCGCCCACGCCGAAAACATGCGGGCCGTAGAGCAATTGAAGCGCTACACAACGCTGGGCATGGCGACGGACCAGGGCAAGACTGCCACTGTGACCGGGCTTGCCGTAATGGCGGAGCTGACCGAAAGGTCCATCCCCGAAACCGGAACGACGATCTTCCGGCCGCCCTACACGCCTGTCGCGCTTTCCGTGCTGGGCGCTGGCGATATGGGGCCGCATTTCCGGCCGCGCCGCCTCACACCCACCCATCATTGGGCCGCGGCGCAAGGCGCGGTGTTCATCGAGGTCGGCCAGTGGATGCGCGCGCAATATTTCCCGCGTCCGGGCGAAACGCACTGGCGCCAGAGCGTGGACCGCGAGGCCAGGGCCGTGCGCAGCGCGGTGGGCCTGTGTGACGTGACGACGCTCGGCAAGGTCGATGTGCAGGGCGCCGACGCGGGCGAGTTTCTCAACCGGCTCTATAGCAACGTGATGGCCACGCTGAAGGTCGGCCGTGTCCGCTACGGGCTGATGCTGCGCGAAGACGGCTTTGCCTATGACGACGGCACCTGCGCCCGGCTGGCCGACGAACACTACGTGGTCACCACGACGACGGCCAATGCGGGGCTGGTCTACCGCAACATGGAGTTTGCGCGGCAATGCCTGTGGCCGGATCTCGATGTGCAGATCATCTCCACGACCGATGCCTGGGCGCAGATCGCCGTCGCCGGGGCGAAATCGCGCGCCCTGCTCGCCCGCATCGTGGACGGGTTCGACCTGTCGAACGAGGCCTTCCCCTTCATGGCCTGCGCGGAGCTCACCGTGTGCGGCGGGCTGCGCGCGCGGCTCTTCCGCATCTCGTTTTCGGGCGAACTCGCTTATGAAGTTGCGGTTCCCGCACGATACGGCCACACATTGATGGAGCGGCTGATGGAGGCGGGTGCCGGCCTTGGAGCGACGCCCTACGGCACCGAAGCACTTGGCATGCTGCGGATCGAGAAGGGGCACGCCGCCGGCCCCGAACTGAACGGACAGACGACGGCCGCCATGGTCGGACTCGGCAGTATGGTGTCGCAGAAGAAGGATTCCGTCGGCGCCGTGATGTCGCGGCGCGAGGGCCTTGCGGGCGACCGGCGACGCCTGGTTGGCCTGCGGCCCGTTGATCCGGCTGGAAAGGTGGTCAGCGGCTCGCATCTTTTTGCCGAGGACGCGCCGCAGCGCCTTGATACCGATCAGGGTTGGATCGCGTCGGCCTGCTACAGTCCGCATGTTGGCTCGATGATCGGGCTCGGTTTCCTCGAGAACGGCGATGAACGCCTGGGCGAGGTGATCGTGGCCGCGAACCCGGTCGAAGGGGAAAGTGCGCGCCTGCGCGTCGTGTCGGCACATTTTATCGATCCTGAAGGAGCACGTCTTCGTGAGTGAGCTGAGACCCATCACGGCGCTCGGTGCCGCACCGCCACGCCTTGCATCGTTCGGGGCATTGGAGATCCGCGAGAACGCCGGTCTGGCGCTTGCCTCCCTGGCGCTGCGCCGCGGAACCGTTGAGGCCACGCCCTTCGGGCTCACTCTTCCTGGACCAGGCCGCTGGGTTGCAGGGCAGGGCGTTGCCGCGCTGTGGGCCGGGCTGGATCAGTGGATGATCGAGGCGGAAGGCCGCGCCGAGGAGGATTTTGCCGCTGAGCTCAAGCAGGTCGCCCCCAGCTGCTCGGTGACCGAGCAGACCGATGGCTGGGTCGACTTTGAGATCGCTTCGTCGGCCGGTTCAAGGCCTGTCGAGGCATTGCTGTCGAAGCTTGTTAACGTCGATCTCGCTGACTTTGGGCCGGGCCGTGCGACGCGTACTGGGCTTGAGCATATGAGCTGTTTCGTCATCCGCCGCAGCGACGCTCATATTGCCGTGCTGGGCGCGCGCTCGTCCGCCGGATCGCTCTGGCACGCCTTGGAAACGGCGGCGAAGCGGCTAGAGGAAAGGTAACATGGCCGCTCAGATCATCGACGGCAAAGAGTCCGCGGCGCAGCTACGGTCGAGGCTGGCCTGGCTCAAGGAGGAGCACGGCATTACGCCGCGCCTGGCTGTGGTACTGGTATGCGACGATCCAGCGTCGGAAGTCTATCTGCGCAACAAAGGACGGCAGACTATCGAAGGTGGCATGAACGGCGGTGAGCACAAGCTCCCCACTGAAACCTCTCAAGCTGATCTGCTTGCTCTCATCGAGGAGTTGAATTCCGATCCGGACTTTCATGGTATTCTCGTCCGGCTCCCTCCACCCGAACATCTGAACGCCGATCTGGTGACTGCGATCGATCCGGCAAAAGATGTCGATGGGTTTCACATTTCGAATGTCGGGCTTCTGGGCACGGGACAAAATGCGACAGTGCCATGTACCTCATTGGGTTGCCTGATGTTAGTGCGCAGCCATCTCGGCGATTTGTCCGGGTTCGAAGCCGTCGTCGTGGGGCGGTGGAACATCGTCGGAAAACCGATGGCGCAACTCCTGCTCAATGACAGCTGCACCGTAGCCATTGCTCATTCGCGTACACGCGATCTGGCATCATTCTGCCGTCGGGGTCGACTCCTGTCGCTGCCGTCAGCCGCCCCGCGATGATCCCTGCCGACTGGGTCAAGGCAAGGCGCGACGGTAATCGATGCGGGCATCAATCGGATCGCACGAGACGGCAAGCAACACATGGTGGGCGACGTGGATTTTCGAAGCGCGGCGGAGTTAGAGCGATAACGGCAGTACCGGGAGGTGTCGGTCCCATGAGCTCGCCTGTCTTCTCGCCAACACCCTTACCGCCTGCCGCCGCGCTGATAGGCTGTCCGAGCCCAAGGGGCTCACCTTATGAGCCCGGTCCACATCTGCCATTCTGGCTAACGCGCCCGAACGGGTCTGTTCTGCACACATGCGAAAGATCAACATGGATACATACTGCCTAAGCGTCACCTGCAAGTCGAAGCGCGGAATCGTTGCCGCCATCGCGGGCTACCTAGCCGAGAACGGCTGCAACATTACTGACAGCTCGCAGTTCGATGACGCGCAGACCGACAATTTCTTCATGCGCGTGAGCTTCGTTTCCGAAGAGGGCGTGGCCCTAGACACGCTACGCAAAGGGTTTACCGACACCGCCCAGGCGTTCCCTATGGACATCGCCGTTCATGACGAGAGCCACAGGATGAAGGTCGTCATCATGGTCTCGCGCTTCGGCCATTGCCTCAATGACCTTCTGTATCGCTGGCGCATCGGAGCGCTGCCCGTCGACATCGTGGCTGTGATCTCGAACCATCTGGACTATCAGAAGCTGGTCGTGAACCACGACATCCCCTTCCACTACATCAAAGTGACGAAGGAGAACAAACGCGAGGCCGAGGCGCAGCAGATGCGGATCGTCGAGGAAACCGGAGCAGAGCTGATTGTCCTTGCCCGCTACATGCAGGTGCTATCGGATGAGATGTGCGAAAAGATGTCCGGCCGCATCATCAACATCCACCATTCTTTCCTGCCCTCCTTCAAGGGGGCGAACCCCTACAAGCAAGCCTTTGAGCGCGGCGTGAAACTTATTGGTGCGACCTCGCACTACGTCACCGGCCTTCTCGACGAGGGGCCGATTATCGAGCAAGATATCGTACGCGTCACGCACGCCCAGAGCCCGTCAGACTATGTCTCGCTTGGCCGCGACGTAGAAAGCCAAGTTCTCGCACGCGCTATCCACGCGCACATCCACCGCCGTGTTTTCCTCAACGGGAACAAGACCGTGGTCTTTCCCGCTTCGCCGGGCTCGCACGCTTCGGAACGGATGGGATGAGTGTGTACGAATGCAGCGTCACGGAGATGAGGGGCCATGTCCTTGCTCCTGATGAGCGTTCTCAGCCAGTTCTTGATCGATCTCGCGACGATCATTGCGGGCCGCCTTAGGCGGCTCCGTCAAAGTGTCTGTCGTATCGTGCTTTTCCCCCGCAGAGGCTGCATGCCGTTCGACGGCGGCCTTCATGACCCGTAGTGTGGGGCCCGATGCTGCAGGGCCGCGTGACAACTGGTCTTGTCCCCGTGCTGCTGGCGGGACCTGGCTCATAAGGAAAAGGCGCCGCCGCCGACTGGCCGGACTACGGGATAAGAAACCGTGCGGCTACACCGCTCATCTGACGCGCCGAGGCTGGGCTTGGGAGTTCTTGCGGCGCAATCCGGCTTTCCGGCATGATTTGGCTAATGCACTGGAGGGGGGCTGCAGGGCAGAAACATCGGACATCGCTCGACATCATTGCCTCGCGCGTCGACGTGACTCCCATTGGGGCGTTCTGTTTCGAGGACTCTATCCGGCGTGATGCGGCCGTCCTTATTCTGGTCCACGCCTGCGGCTCTGTTTTGCCATTTCTTGAATGTTTGCGGATCGCTTCAGTCAAAGCTTCCGGTGTTGAGGCAATGTGCGCCCTTCGGCGACCGCTCTGTGAGCCGGGAGCAAGGTGGCGGCGGTGGCACGCTTCGAGGTGGGGAGGCGGAGGCTCACATTGTTCGTCTGATCTTTGCATGGGTCGGCCTGGATAGATGAGCCTGCGAAAAGTGTGCCGGCAACTCGAGCAGATCGGCTGCCAGACGCGGACAGGAGCCACGCATTGGCACGCCTTCACGATTCGCGGCATGCTCGCCAATGCGGCCTATGTCGGTTGCGCCGCTTTCAGGTGCCTCCGCTACTTGCTGTCACAACCGCGGCTGCGGCCGATCCGCGGAATCCGCAGCCCTCGGCGCGGGCCACTTGCCGCGTTTTCGTTCCTTCTGAAGAGTGGATCGAGATCCCATTGCGCCACTTGTGATCGCACCGTGTTCGAGGCGGCCCGTGCACAGCTTGAGGAGAACCGGAAGCGCAAGCGCCAACGCGCGCCCAGCGCGGACTGGCTGCTGCAGGGCCTCACGGTCTGCCGGCGTGGTGGCTACGCCTATTATGGCAAGCGCGCCCCTCGTTCCCGCAAGTACGACCCGGCGAACACGCTGCGCTATTATCGCCGCATCGGTGCGGATGGCTACCGCTTCAGCGACCACGCTGTGTACGACAACCCGCCGGTGCGCGGCGATCACTTAGACTAGTTTCCGTCATAAACAGCAAGCGATTGATCTATTGAGTGAATCGTAGCTTTGCGCAAGGCCCTGCGCGGCAGTGATCGCGCCATGCCATGCTGGTGCCGCCAATCAAGACAGCTCGCTTCAGAAGGCGCACCATGATCCGCACGGCATCCCAAAGCAGTCTGCTGTCACTCGGCATGAGTGCCGGGTCACGTGCTGTCCAGCCGCACCACCGCGCCGTCTTCGAGCTTCGCCTGTCGAGCGCTCGACAGCAGTACCCGATTGATCTCTTCCCAGGTCTCGGGCCGGATCGCGCTGATCGGCTTTTGCAGGCGCCGACTTCTGGGGGCTCCATGACAATGGTAGGCGGGCAAAGGCGCGAACGAGGCAGAGTCCTCAAGATGGAACGCCAGCTCCTGGTAGCTCAGCTGCCGGTATTGCTTGATAAGCGCGCAACGCAGCACCGCTTCAGCAGGCAGGCCTTGCCGTCAGGGAGCCTTGACGGCCGGAGCCGACAATGCGCCAAGAACGCACCGTCCAAGCGAATATATTCGATGTTTTCGCCACCACGAGATCGGACGCGAACTGGAGGCAATGTCGCGCTGGCTGGACGAGCATCGCGATCTGCTCGGCTTGGTGGCGCGCGATTTGGTGCGGGTTGGCGGCCAGAAGCGGGCTCGCAAAATCCAGTTCACGCGCGGTCGACCCAACCGGGTCCAACTCTACCGCGAGCTGATCGCAATCACCCGCGCGACCTTGGCCTATCTGGAGCAGGCGAGCGAGCGTTTGGCCGTGGCGAGCACTCCGCTCATCGCACTGTGGCACATCCAGGTTCGTCACTATCGGCCGCTGGTCGAACGCATCATCAGACAGAGCGAGCGGCGGGTGTTGGCCGGCGAGAGCCGGTCCCGGCCAGCGAGAACTGGTCAGCCTGTTCGAACCGCATGCCGACATCATCGTCAGAGGCAGCCGCGACACCGAATACGGCCCAAGCTCAACCTCACCACCGGCAGGAGCGGCATGATCCTCGATCTTGTGATCGAAGCAGGCAACCCGGCTGACAGTGACCGCTTGCTGTCGATGCTGGAGCGCCACATCGACCTCTATGGTCAAGCGCCGCGGCAAGCGGCGGCCGATGGCGGCTTCGCCACTCGCGCCAACCTGGCCACGGCGAAAGCATCGGGCGTTTCCGACATGGCCTTCCACAAGAAAGCTGGCTGAGGATCGAGGACATGGTCAGAAGCAAGTGGGTCTATCGCAAGCTGCGCAACATGGCGCGCGACGCACCGAAGCCTATGTCACCTCGCGCAACGAGCGAAAGAAGCCCAGCGCGCTTCACGTCAGAATCTTACTGGCGCTTACGAAAAGTGTGAATAATGGTTAAAAAATATTCACAAATCTCTTCTTTCGAAACGCTCTACTCTGTGCAAAAGTTGATCCCAACGCACAGGGAAATCAGCGAAATGAAGATGGGTATGCACAATGAACTACGAAATGAGTAATCCCCTTTCCGAGATCGAAACACACTTTAACGAAGATTACCTGCATTTTAGCGATGTGGTTCATCCGCCGGAAGGAAATGACCGGGCAGTAGGAGCGATTTGGGAGCTTCTTTCACTTGAACAAGGCAGCTCAGTTCTTGAACTCGGATGTGGATATGGCCGGATTACCAACCGATTGGCGGAAAAAGGAGCGCGTGTAACCGGACTGGATATCTCGCCGATCTTGCTAAAAAAAGCCGAAGCGGATGCGGCTGAACGCCGGGTAGATGTTGAGTATGTTCTTGGTGATATGCGCTCACTTCCTTGGCGAGATCGGTTTGATGCGGCATTTCTATGGTTCACGACGTTTGGCTATTTCGATGAAGCGGATAATGAGAGAGTTCTTCATGAAGCCGCTTCTTCACTTCGGAAGGGCGGGCGTCTCCTAATCGATCAGGACAATCGCTTCGCATTGTTGCGCGACAAGTCGCCTACCTGCCGCATTGTGCAGCGCGACGATGATCTCAGAATCCATCTAATAAGTTACGATGCGCTAGCCGATCGTGAGAACATCGAGAGGATCGTCGTCCGCGATGGATGCGTTAGACGAACACGTCTTTCTATCAGATACTACGGGTTTACTGAATATTTTCGCATGTTGCGAAGCGCGGGGTTTCAGACTGTTGAAGCCTATGGACGGGAAGGCGGAGAGTTCACGACCTATAGCCCGCGCCTCGTGGTTGTCGCGTACAAATAAGCGGGAGTTTAGAGTCCCCAATAGGGGATCAGAAAACCCCACGCCTTTAGGCGGCTGGGATGGCGGCGTATCCGGTGTAGATTGGCCGGATGGAAGCATATAAGCGGGGCAGCCATACAGTTTGGGACTGCAAGTATCACCTGGTTTGGGTGACGAAGTATCGCTATGCGGTGCTTGGCGGTGATGTGGGGGAGCGGTGCCGGGAGTTGCTGCGAGAGATGGCACTGGCGCGCGAGATGGTCATTCACGCCGGGTCGATCAATCGCGACCATGTGCACATGCTTGTGTCGATCCCGCCAAACCTGTCGGTATCGCGTGCGGTACAACACCTGAAGTGACGCAGCTGTTCGGGATATTGCAAAAACGCTACTGGGGCCAGCATCTGTGGGCGAGGGGCTATTGGGCTGCCACGAGTGGCAATGTGACGGATGAGATGTGGGTAGAGTACATCAAGAACCAGGTACCGCCCGAACCCGACGACAACTTCAACGTGACGTGAGTTTGCACCCGGTCCGCCGGACGGCGGACCGATCCGGCTTTAAGCCGTAACCTGAAGCCACCGCCTTTTAGCTGGTGGAGCATTCACATCCTAGCCGCAGGCTGATGAGGCACAGCTTCTGCCGCTGAGCGTGCAGGATTGCGGTATGCATCCGATGAAGCCGGTGAAGACCGCAGACGCGCGTATCCGGCGGCCAAGGCCGCGGAGCACCGGTGCTGGGGGGCAAGCTTTCGATGGGGGAGCGACGATTGGCTCATGCCTGCAAGGCGTATCGGGTCAGCCAGCGTCGGACGTGCCAGGCCCTGAGGATCGATCGTTCGACGGTGCGCTACACCAGCATCCGTCCGGACGACGCTCCGTTGCGCGAGGCGATGCAAGCCGTGGCGGCAGAGCGCCGCGTTTACCGCAGGATCCACGTCATGCTGGACTGGCAGGGCATCGTGATGAACCAGAAGAAGCTGCGGCGCCTCTACCGGGGAGGAGAAACTGCAGGTGCGCCGGCGCGGCGGCCGCAAGCGAGCGCTGGGCACATGCAGACCGATGCTCGTTCCGGATCGCGCCAACGCCCGCTGGAGCCTGGACTTCGTCTCCGACACCTTCACCGACGGCCGTCGCTTTGGGGTGTTCCCCGTGGTCGACGACTAAACGCGGGAGTGTCTGGCGCTGACCGCCGACACCTCGCTGTCGGGCCTGCGCGTCGTGCGCGAGCTCGACACCATCATCCGCTGGCGCGGGCGGCCCGCCATGATCGTTTCGGACAACGTCACGGAGCTGACCTCCATGGCGGTCCTGCGCTGGTGCCAGCAGACGGCGTCGAATGGCACTATATCGCGCCGGGTAAGCCCATGCAGACTGCCTTCGTCGAGAGCTTCAACGGGCGCCTCAGGGACGAGTGCCTCAACGACACGCTGTTTTCTCGACGCTGTCCGAGGCCCGCAACGCCATCACCTCATGGAAGGAGGATTACAACCACCACATACCACACTCGGCCCTCGGCAACATGCCGCCGGCTGAGTTTGCAATGAGATCACGCTGGAAAAACAGGCCGCAGGAGGCCAGAAGCGAAACCAGGACTCTCCCCCAAGCCGGAGGAGATTAGAGTCTCAGGTCAAGTTCTTTGCCGCGCCTGCGAGGACGTTGTCGTGCAGGCTGCCGGGCCCCCCGCTGCCGATCGAAGTCGGCCCGCCGACCGAGGCAACTGTCGCCCAGGTGCTCGTCGCCAAATATGCCGACCAACTGCTTTGTCGCCAGACCCAGATCTTGCCTGGCAAGGCATCAAAACTCGATCGCTCCACGCTCGCCGACTGGGTCGGCACCTGCGCCCGGTGCATGTGCGGCTGCTCGCGAAGCTGAAGGCCTCGGCGAAGCTCTTCGCGTTCGAGACAACTGCGCTGGTGCTCGAACCTGGTCCCGGCAATTGACAACCAGTCCCCAGAGCGTTGGGCAGACCTCTGGCGCAGCCGCTGGTCGGGGCCGATCGTCCCTTGGGGCGCCATCTCGCTTCTAGACCATGAAGATATGCAAACTGAATTTGACGCAAGTCGATCCGCGATTGACAGTTAGATGATCGAGGCAAATAGACGAACTTACAGATGCACAGAATCGAAACATTTCGGAATCTGCAGAGGGAGGCAACCGAGTGGTGCCTATCCCTCCACCGACGCCCTGAGCTCGAATACCGTAGACAACACGGCCAGACTCGCGACCGAAAAGTTGGCTTCGTTTGGTGTCAATCACATCGAAACGGGGATAGCTGAAACCGGCACCGTTGCAGTGATTCAAGGTGAAGGGGGAGACGGCCCAACCATTGGGTTGAGGGCAGATATGGATCCCGGGTTGCACTAGAACAGAAGACGACATCGGACAGCAGGAGTTAAAGTCAAATGGCGATGGCAAAGGGGCCGCAGGCATTCCCACGGGCTGAATATCTGCGACGGCTCTCCTCAGTTAAGGCGGAAATGGAACGACGCGAGATCAATGCGTTGTTGGTAACCAATTCGGCCGATATCACCTATCTTTCCGGATACACCGCTAAATCCGGCTACGTCCCGGAAGGGCTGATAATTTCCTTGGAAGTGGAAGAGCCGACGTTCGTGACACGCCGTTGCGATGCGCCCGCGGCGATGCATCAGATGTTCTTCGATAGCAGCCGGGTCATTGGCTATCCAGAAGCTCTTATTGCTAACCCTCATATGGACGGCTTTGATGCGGTAATCGACTTCCTGCATCACAATGGCCTTGCCAGGGGTCGGGTAGGGTTTGAAACGAAATCCCTTAGGTCGGAATCGATAGAGAAATTCAGGACCAGAATGCCGGAAGCGGCGATTGTAGATTTCAGCGACGCAGTGGCTTGGATCCGGCTGACGAAATCCGATCTGGAAATCGCCGTGATGCAGGAAGCGGCCGCAATCACCGATGCGGGTATGTTGCGAGCGAGAGAGGTCATCCGCCCGGGAGTGCGAGAGGCTGATGCTGCCGCGGAGGTCATTGCGACGCTGATCCGCGGTGCCAATGGTAAGTCGGGCACAGATGTGGCGCACTTTAACCTATGTGCCTCGCCGCGTTCCTCCACGCCTCACATCAGGTGGAGCGAAGATGTTTTCCGTAACGGATCGCAGATCAACCTTGAGTTTAGCGGTGTCCGTCATGGGTACGTCTCTGGCCTGATGCGGACATTCTCAATCGGCCAACCCTCGGACCGTCTGTGTCGAGTTCACGAAGGCGAAGTTGCCGGATTGGAAGCGGCGCTTGCCGCCGTCAAGCCCGGAGCCACTTGTGGCGATGTCGCTACGGCTTTCAATAAGACGCTCAAAAAACATGGTTTCGAGAAAGAAACTAGATGTGGCTATGCCATTGGGATCGATTGGCTGGAACCAACGGCTAGCCTCAAGGAAGATGACCGGACTGTGTTGGAACCGAACATGACCTTTCACTTGATGCTCGGAAACTGGATCGACGAAGACTTCGGCTATGTGATCAGTGAAACATTTCGGGTTACCGAGAGCGGCGCCGAAACCTTCTCTCGCCTGCCGCGAGAAATCTTCCAACTTTGACTTTAGTTCTACGAAAGACACCTACTGGAAAAGGCTCGGACAGTGCAGGTGAACTGTTGCGGTAATCGGGTCATTACGGAGTCATAGGTAACAAAGATGCCCTGCATCGCGACTATTTCTCAAGGGAACACAATGAACCAGCTAGGTAACCCTCATCTTCGACGTGCTGCCTGCCCCTTCGAGAGCCGTTGCCCCGGGGTAATACTCATTTCCTCCAGCGAAGTGGCGGCTGACGCCATTTGCTCTACCATGCCGAAGGATGACGCACTGTGGTTTCACCCAAGCAATGGCCCAACTTGGCGGCGGGTTCGCGTTAGCGACTCCCTTTGTTGAGGTTGCGGCCACGCTTCCGCAGGCAGGACGCCTCGATGTGCTGGCTTTAAGTTGCACCAGTGACTCTGTGGAAAATTGGTATGCACGAATCGTTTCTGCCTTCTTCAGCCAGTTGATCAGTCGACTTCGGCGGCACAAAGCGCATTGATGGCCGGCCGACCGCCTCGCAGATGGCTTCCGCATCGTTCCGGTCGTTCTTGTTCGACTTGACGTATGGTGTCACGAACTGAGGGCTGATCAGCCGAACCCCATGGCCGAGATCGGAAAGCACCCTTGCCCAATAATGCGCTCCGTTCGAGGCTTCCATGCCGACCAGACATCGCGGCAGATTGGCGAAGAAGGGGGCTACCGCATCGCGACGCAGCGTCTTTCGCACGACGACTTTTCCGTGGCTGTCGACGCCGTGAACCTCGAAGACATACTTCGCAAGATCCAGACCTATTCGAACGACCTGCATGACATCCTCCTTCGTTGCAGTTGGCGTTCGAGATTTCACCGCGCCTAGAGGGCGGGGTCCATACCATTGGCCCGCAGTGTAGCAATGTGATGATTCTCTCCTTTCCATCATCATGGCCTCGCGCACAGAATTCCTGACAGTCCCATCGGGTTAGGAAAACCAGTGTTTGAACGGGAGCTGCATGAGCTCGCCAAGCAGCGTTGCACCTGATCCGCGCGTCACCATACCGGCCCCGCCGCATATCAACGGCCGCACCTGACACAGGCCTGACACAAGTCCGCACTCGATCACACGCCCAAAAGTTCAATGCCCTCCTTGCAAAACGGCTAGGATACACACAAGTTCAAGCGGGCCAACAAGGCCCTGCGCAGGCTCAAGACCTAACTCGGCCGGACTACCAGCGACATCTCCCGCCAGATCGCCGGCGATGCGGAACTAATATAATGCATCGGTAACGGCAAGGCGCAGCGCCCTGCGACTTCGCGGTGAAGGTGTCGGTGGCCACCACACTGAAGCGTTCAAAGGGCGGTCAGTTCGCCCTGCACGCCATGGCGCTGTCTGGCAACCCCTATGACGGCCATACCGTGGCAACGGTTATCCCGGACATGCAACGGATCATCGGATCCGAAACGCAGCGCATCCTTGCCGATGCCGGCTATCTCGGCCACAACGCACTCAAGACATAAGCTCAGGGTCTTCAGAGCGCCGCATGACACCGGCCATCAAGCGCCAGATGCGGCGACGATCGGCCGTTGCGGCGCGGCAATGAAGGTGAGAGGCGTCTCATCCTGATCGTCGCGCTATAACCCCGCCGTTGCGGTGTCGCGTGAGCACCGGCGTGCCAAGACCGATCGGCTCGACACCGAGCTTTTGATGCGCGCCTTCCTCGGCTGGTTGCGTGGCGAGAAGCGCCATTGCAGTATGGCGGCGATACCGACGCTCGAAGAAGAAAGGCCGAACCGCGAGCGGCAGCCTTGGTCGGTGAGCAGACGCGGCTCATCAACCGCATCAAGGTGATTCTCGTCCGCTTCGGCCTTCGCAGCTTCCGCTTAAGCCTGAGTAATGCGGCCACAGGCTCATGGCCATGCACACAACGGAGGGAACGCCGCTACCAGACAACGCCCCCGCCGAGTTGCACCGCATGCGCGAGCGGCTCGACCTCGTACGTGCGCAGCCCGCGTCATCGAGCAGGACCGACTGCGTAGTTCGCCGCGGCCACATGCGATGGTGCGCCTCATCGCACAGATCATCGGCGTCGGGGTCGAGAGGCCCACATGCTGGTCCACGAGATCTTGTCGCGCGGTGGCGCGCTATACCGGGCTCACGGGGTCGCCGGATGAGAGCGGCAAACGCCGTCCCGAAGGGGCTGGCACGCGCCGGGAGTGCCCGCGTGCGGCGCGGGATGATTCAAAAGGATTTCTCCTCACCTGGCTTCAGCCTGCAACAAAACTGCCAAACAAATTTACAGACTCTTCGCGATCGCATGTCGCTAGCAATGGTAAGTTTACAGCAGGTTTGAGGTCAGTCGCGGTAACAAGGGAAAGCCGATTGCTCCCGGGCCGCCGCACAGCACGCAGCGTTGGGTTAAATAGAGTGGCAAGAAGAGCTATAATTCTGCTTGAAGGCGCAAGTAATAGTCGAATCTATAACGAAGCGGCTCGGCGCCTTAACCTTTATCCAATTACCCTATCAGCTGATCCAGCTCTGTACGACTATCTCGCGGCAGAAGGGATTGAGGCAATCCGTGTCGACAAAGACGGTCACGATGCGCTGATCCGCGAATGTTCTCGGCTACGCTCGACCTATGACATTGCTGGCATTACGAGCGCCAGGGAGGAGGTCTATGCGACAGTCGGCAAGTTGTGCCGGCATTTCGCTCTGCCAGGACCGAACCCGGCATCCATTGACCGATGCTGCGACAAATTCGTTCAACGTCAGCTTCTTGCCCAGGCCGGCGTTCCAGTACCTGCCTTTCGCTCGGCAGCGAATGCGACGGAGGTTGAACGCTCTGCCGCGGAGATCGGTCTGCCCGTGGTTCTCAAGCCAGCCGTCGGCATCGGCAGCAGCGGTGTCCGATTGTGCCGCAACGTCAATGAGTTGGCCGAACACACAACCTATCTATTAGGGGGAAAGCATATATGGCGGTCTTCGCCCAGGATACTAATCGAAGAATTCGCACAAGGCCATCAGTATAATCTTGAAGTAATGGGAAATGAGATCATTGGCATTGCCCGCGCTGACTACGGCCCACCGCATTTCGTTTGTCGTGGGCACATCTATCCGGCCCCAGTGACTGATGGAGAGTGTAAACGCATCGCCGATATGTCGCTGAACTGTTTGCGAGCTCTCGGTCTTGGCTGGGGGCCAACGAACATTGAACTTAGGTGGACGAACCGTGGCCCAGTCGTCATTGAAGTCAATCCGCGCCTTGCGGGTTCGCCCGTTCCTGACATGGTCCAGCTGGCTTACGGTGTCGATCTCATCACTGAGCACATCAAGCTCGTAATTGGCGACGAATGGGATTTGCGCAAAAGGCATGCGCACACTGCGGCAGCGCGGTACCTAATTCCCGATTGCGATGGCATTCTCGATTGGATCGATGGCGATCGGGCGGCAGCTGTATCAGGTGTCGCCGAGGTAAAATTGTATATTGAACCCAAGACGCCGATCATCAGGAAAGGCGATTCCGGAGATCGCATCGCACATGTCATTGCCGCTTCGCCCAACCTTGCTCGGACCGAGGCGATACTTCAGCGTGCGGTCGACTTAATCGATTGGTCGATCACACCATTTGCGGCCCCTGAATAGCAACGATCTGCGGGTCCTTGCCTCCTTTTGAACATCGTAACTCAAAAATAATCCAGGGCTCCGTGCCCCATCGTCGGGAATCAAACGTGGCAAACTTATCCAGTAAGAGCGGACGTGGAACTGAAAGCGCCGATCCCCGGCTCCAGGCCATTCCGGGTCAGCAATCGACAGGTCCCGGCGATCGCAATTCGCATTATACTCGCATGTCGGCCATACTACACGGCCCTCGGCGTGAACGGTGTTGTTCTGGCGCGCCACCAGATGTCGTTCTACAGGGTTGCCGCGCTCAGCGGCTGACACAGGATCCAATGCCTGAGGGCGTCGAGGCGTAACATGACTTCCGGCATTAGCCATAGCTTTCCCTTTTGATGTTGGTGAGGCCTTGGTTCAGGAAGAGCGAGCATAGACCCATGCAGGCACATGCGTTATCATTGTCATGAGCAGATGCAACTTGGTAGGTCGAGTCAGCCTTGTATCCTCCAATCTACAGCCATCTGAAAACGAGATGATCACGATACACAGACTGAATTTGACGGGAAAGCCGCGGGAATTGACAATCAAAATTAGCAGAACGGAGGAGACATGAGCCTCACCGCTTCGCACAGAAGAATTTGTTCGCTCTCGCGTCGGCCGCCCTCGAAGGGGCTCGCCGCGATATTCGGCTTAGATGTTGGGCCTGGGACCGTTGTAACGGTTAGGCGACGTCGGTTCAAGACCGAAATCAGCATCAAAGTGGCGGCAGTCGTCCGTTTGGGAGGGCGGACTGAGTGAATTCTTGCAAACAAGGAACCGGTCCAGGACGCCGAACTGACGAAACATTGGAGAAACTAATCCGACCTCCGAGCTGCAGCAATAGATCTGTGCTGCCGCTGATTCAATAGAATAGGCGCGTGGATTAATAGCGCTACTAAAACAAGAAAGGGGAATGCAAATGACAATCTGTCGACGCGACCTCATCAAGGCGGGTTTGGCCGCCGGAGCGGCTATTTCGATCCCATCAGTCCTCCGGGCGCAGATAGCGCCAACCGCCGCGCGGACAGTCCGCATGGTGATGGACGACCTCGCCACCTTCGATCCAACCGTTACGACGGCTACCATAACCGGCAATCATGGCCTGGCGATTTACGACACGCTGTTTGCGCTTGATTCCAAATTGATAGCACAGCCACAAATGGTGGGAAAGTGGAGCGTTTCCGGCGACAAGAGAACCTACACGTTCCAGCTGCGGGATGGTCTGGGCTGGCATGACGACACCCCTGTCACTGCCGCGGACTGTGTCGCCTCGATCCGTCGCTGGGGCCAAGTGCCTTCCGGCGGAAAGCTGATCGCGGAGCGGGCCAAGGATATCTCGGAGCAGGACGACAGGACCTTCATCATCTCGCTCAAGGAGCCGATGGGGATTCTCCTCGAAATCCTAGCCGGCGCGGTTACGCCGGTCCTATACATCATGCGCGAAAAGGACGCGAGTCTCGCTGCCACAGAGCAGGTGACCGCTAATATCGGGTCGGGGCCGTTCAAGTTCAATGAAGCTCTCGCCAAACCAGGCGCAAGCTTCACCTACGACCGCAATGAAAAGTATATACCCCGCCACGAGCCGACAGACGGGTTCGCGGGCGGCAAGGTCGTGAACGTTGATCGCGTAATCTGGGAAAATATCGCCGATCAGCAGACTGCTCTTGCAGCCTTGCAGTCGGGCGAGGTTGATTTCGTACAAAAACCAGCCGCTGACCTTTTCCCAGCGATCAAGAGCGATCCCAACCTTCAACTCCAGGCTTTGAACAAGGCGGGCGATGTATATTTCATGCGCATGAACTGTCTGGAGAAGCCATTCGATAACGTCAAGGCGCGTCAAGCGATGCTTCACCTGATAGATCAGGAGGCAGTCATGCGTACCGCCTTCGCACAGGAATACATAAGGCCCGTAACTTCGTTTTTCGGAAACCAATCGCCCTATAGCAACGACGAAAATACTGAGTGGTACAAGAAAGGTGGCGACCCAGAAAAGGCCAAGCAACTCCTCAGCGAAGCCGGATACGCAGGCGAAACGGTCGTTATTCTCCAACACGCGAATTGGGCTGACGGCAACAATATCGAGCAGTTTCTCGCGGCCACGCTGCGAAAAATTGGGCTCCACGTTGAGCTGGTGCCGTGCGACGCGGCCGCGTTTAATGAGCGCCGAAAGAGTCGTAGCTGGAGCATCTTCATGACGGCCGAGTCCGATTATGAGCGCAGTACTCTGGCCAGCAATCCGACTCTATTCGCGAATGGCGAGGAAGGTTGGTACGGCTGGCCGAAGAGCGACAAATATGAGGCTCTTCGGGCCAGATGGGCAAATGTAGAAACACTCGAGGAGCGCCAGGCACTGGCCCGCGAGATGCAACGTATACAGTGGGACATCGTAGGGACAGTTCTACTGGGCTCAGTTGCCTCGCCAATTGCGCACCGCAAGACGCTCACCGGGCTCATCGAAATGCCGTCGCTGACAGCTATGTGGAACATGCAGAAGAGTCCGACCTAATGGCGGCCTATATCCTTCGCAGGTTAGTTTCGGCCATCGCCGTCATGGCGATGGTCGGGATCTTTGTCTTCCTGCTTCTCAGGCTGGCGCCCGGTGATCCAGCGGCCATCATCGCCGGCGACAAGGCCGCACCTCAGGTGATCGCCGCCATCCGCCAACAGCTGGGGCTCAACGAGCCTATCCCGGTTCAGTTCGTGCATTGGTTGTTCAGCGTCCTCGGCGGCGACTTCGGGACCTCACTTTTCTCGAGGCGACCCGTTCTCGAACTCATCTCACTGCGGCTGGAACCGACCATTTCCATTTCGATCCTGACGATCATCCTTTCGGTGACGATTGGGGTCACCTTCGGCATTCTTGCTGCGTGGCGAGCGGGCGGCCCGGTAGACCGCATCCTGACGGCATTCGCGACACTTGGTTTTTCTGTCCCGGTGTTTGTCGTCGGCTTCTTTTTGATTTACTTGTTCGCTATCAGGATCCACTGGCTGCCGGTCCAAGGATACGTGTCAATCGACAACGGCCCTGGGCCTTGGTTTGTGCACCTGATCTTACCTACACTGGCCCTGAGCCTTCCTTACATTGCTTTCATCGCTAGGGTCACGCGTGCGAGTATGCTCGCGGTTCTGTCGGAAGACTATATGCGAACGGCCGCCGCCAAGGGTGCTTCGTCCTATGCCATGCTTTTTCACCATGCTTTGAAGAATGCCGGCGTGCCGATCCTGACCGTAATTGGCATAAGCTTCGCCTATCTTATCTCTGGCGTCGTTATCACGGAAACGGTGTTCAACGTACCCGGTATTGGACGTCTGGTCGTCGATGCGCTCAACAACCGCGACTACCCTATCATTCAAGGCGTGCTCATCCTCGTTTCTGGGCTCTACGTGCTCATCAACCTCGTGGTCGATCTTTCTTACAATCTGGTCGACCCTCGCATCCGGTACTGATATGACGCTCCTCTCTGCGCCAGTTGAATACGTCCCGACGGGCCGCCCCCGAATATCCACCCTGTCCCGTCTCGCAAGGCGGCACCCGCAGGTTCTGATAGGAGGCTGTCTCCTTTTGCTCCTAATCGTCCTGGCGCTTGCCGCCCCGCTTTATGCCGGAGATCCGGTGAATATGGATCCCTACAAACGCCTCCAGCTTCCTTCCGCCGAGATGCGGTTCGGAACCGACAATCTGGGCCGCGACGTATTTGCCCGAACAATCTTCGGCGCCCGCATCTCCCTGATGGTCGGGTTGATTTCAGCGGTCTGTGCGACTCTGGCCGGGCTTCTGATCGGTATTGTCGCTGGGTATGTCCGCAGCTTTGATAACGTCATCATGCGGCTGATGGACGCCCTGATGTCGATCCCAACGATACTACTGGCCATCGCGCTCATTGCCCTGACCGGCCCCGGGATAGGCATCCTCATCGTCGCCATCACTATACCCCAGTTGCCGAGCCTCACGCGACTGGTTCGCTCCGTGGTTCTGGGTGTGCGGGAGCGTCCCTATGTGGAGGCCGCTCTTTGCGGCGGCGCTCGCCTACCGAAGGTGTTGTGGCGCCATATCCTCCCGAGCACCATTCCGCCTCTTATGGTCCAGAGCGCCATCGTCTGCGCAGATGCGATTCTGATAGAAGCCGGTCTGAGCTTCCTTGGCGTGGGCGTGCCGCCCGAGATTCCAAGCTGGGGTAACATGATCGCCAGTTCGCGCCTGTATCTTGCCATCGCTCCAATGACGATCTTCGCCCCCGGTATCTGCCTCGCGATTACCGTCCTAGCCGTGAACCTGCTCGGGGACGGCCTGCGCGACCTTTTCGATCCTCGCGCCAAGCAGAGGCGCTAACATGCAGATGCATCAAACCGCAGGGGACGACTTGCTCCTCGACGTTCGAAACCTCGAAACGCATTTCTTTGGCGAAGACAGCGTCACCTGCGCCTTGGGGGGCATCAGCTTCCAGATGAAGAAAGGCGAGACGCTCGGCGTCGTCGGCGAATCGGGATGCGGGAAGAGTGTCACTGCCCTCTCGATCCTTCGCCTACTGCCGAAGGTGAGCGCCAGGACCGTCGGCGGCGAGGTCCGCTTCCACGGGCGCGACCTGCTTAGGCTATCCGATCGGGAGATGCGGCAGATCCGCGGCGACCAGATCGCCATGATCTTCCAGGAGCCGATGACTAGCCTAAACCCGGTCTATACGGTCGGCCGCCAGATCGCAGAGGCAGTGCAGATACACACGACCGCCTCCCGCCGAGTTGCGATGGCAAAAGCCGAAGAGATGCTCCGTCTTGTCCGCATCTCGGACCCCGAGCGTCGCGTCAACAACTATCCTCACGAAATGTCCGGCGGGATGCGCCAGCGCGCCATGATCGCCATGGCTCTCGCGTGCTCGCCGGAACTGTTGATTGCCGATGAGCCGACCACCGCCCTCGACGTCACTATCCAGGCTCAGATCCTGCGGCTCATCGTCGATCTGAAAGAGCGCACGGGAACAGCCGTGATGTTCATCACGCATGATCTGGGCGTTGTAGCCGAGACATGCCAACGCGTGATCGTGATGTATGCTGGCCAGATCGTCGAACAAGCTGACGTGATAGATTTGTTTGCGCGTCCCGCGCATCCCTACACCCAGGGTCTCATGCGATCGGTGCCTGACCGTCGGCGCGGCCGACAGCGCCGCCTTCCAGAAATCCCCGGCATCGTGCCGAGCCTGCGTGAGCCGATAGTCGGGTGCAGCTTTGCGCCTCGCTGCCCGTTCGCGATAGATATTTGCCGCGAAAAGACACCCGTCCTGCGTGATGTCGGATCGAGCCACGCTGCAGCTTGCTGGCGCGCCGAAGAGGTTATGGGCGCATGAGCGGTCCTCTGCTGAAAGTCGAGAATCTGACCAAGCATTATCCGCTCGGTACGGGTTTCCTGAAAAAGTCCGTCCCGGTGATCCGGGCGGTGGAGGAAGTATCCTTTTCCGTTGAGGCGGGCGAGACGCTCTGTATCGTCGGCGAGTCTGGATGCGGCAAGTCGACTGTCGCGCGGCTCTTGATGCGGCTCGTCGAGCCGACGGGCGGGCGCGTGCTGCTCGACGGCACCGATATTGCGGGCCTCAAGAAGGAGGCGCTTCACGCGTGGCGCCGTCGGATACAGATGGTCTTTCAGGATCCTTACTCGTCGCTGAATCCTCGCCTTACTGCCGGGCGAATTATTACGGAGCCTGTCGAGAATTTTGAGCGTCTCAGCCGGAAGCAGCGCCAAGCGCTTGCTGCGGACCTTCTCCGAAAAGTCGGAATGTCGCCCGAAATGATGCACAGGTTGCCGTCCGACTTGTCGGGCGGTCAGCGCCAGCGGCTCGGCATTGCACGCGCTCTGTCGCTCAACCCCTCTCTCATCATCGCCGACGAAGCGGTCTCAGCCCTCGACGTCTCAGTGCAGGCGCAGATTCTGAATCTGCTTCGAGATCTACAACAGCAGATGGGCATCGCCTTCGTCTTCATCTCACATGACCTTGGCGTCGTGGAGCACTTCGCCCATCGGGTCGCGGTTATGTATTTGGGGCGGATCGTAGAACTCGCCCCATGCGAGGCGCTCTTCACCAAGCCAGTCCATCCCTACACCGAGGCGCTGATTGGGGCAGCTCCGGTGCCGGATCCGAGGCGAGTTCGGCTGGAGGCACCGGTCGAGGGCGAGGTGCCAAGCCCTATCAATCCGCCGAGCGGATGCGCGTTCCATCCTCGCTGCCCGCTCGCGCTCGAGCGTTGCCGCATCGAAGTGCCGCCCCTAGTCCCGATGCCAGACGGGCGCGTCGTGGCCTGTCATGTGCGCGCTCCGGCGACAGACATCCCGGGCCGGCCGGTTCTGGCCGGCGATCGTTGGAGCCTTTAGCGCAATAGGTTGCCGCCGAACGCGACGGACATGTCAGAAATTCGTTCACCCGATCGAACATATGGAATGCACCGCTGACACGGGCACCGAACCTCATTCCAAATGCGGCGAAAAGAAGGGAAAAGGACTATGGAAGAGCATACACGCCAGGACCGTTCTCGTCAGGACCAACAGGGTGACAACTATGATACGGTCGGTTCGATTGCAACGAACGTTGCGGACGGCTTCACGATGGTAGCAGTTGGCGACCTCATCGTTTCGCGGCCGCTGACCAAAGGTCACCCCCCCGGCTTCGGCGACATCGTCAAAGTCCTCCATGACGCCGATGTCACCTTTGGCAACATGGAAATGAATATCTTCGATATCCGATCGTTCGAGGGAAGTCCGCAGGCTGAGTATGGCGGTGCGTTTCACGTTAGCCTGCCCGGGGTCGGACCCGATTTGAAGGCGATGGGATTTAACCTCGTCAGCCGAGCGAACAACCATACGCTTGACTGGGGGCTTGAAGGCATGCGCGAGACGAGCCATGTGCTGGATCAGAGCGGGATCATCCATGCAGGGGCGGGTGAAAATCTCGCACAAGCCGGCGCCGCTCGCTTTCTCGAAACCGCTCGCGGTCGCGTGGCCTTGGTGTCGCTAGCTACATCGTTCACGCCTATGTCTCGGGCCGGCGATCCGGCCGGTGAAGCGCCAGGCAGACCCGGTCTCAACGCCCTTCGTTTGATGCAAAGCATCGTGGTCCCGCCCGAGAAGCTCGAGAGCCTGAGACAGATACGCGATGCGCTGCCCGACTCCAGGCCGGGCGGTCGATCAGCTCCGCCTGCAGTCTCAGGGGTCTCGACGGATCAGCCCGAGGACCCTAACGATCCAAACTGCGTCGTGGTCGCCGGAATGGCGTTCAAAGCGGGCGACAAGGCCGGTTACAGCTACGCAGCCGATCCACGCGACATCGCCGACATTCTTCGAAACGTTCGTCGTGGCAAGCAGTTCTCCGACTTCTGCATCGTCGCGAATCACTGTCACCAGCCCGGAAATTGGAGCAGGGAGCCAGCTGATTACGAACAATCGTTTGCGTATAGGCTCATTGACGCTGGAGCGGACGCATACGTCGGACACGGACCGCATCAGTTGCGAGGCATCGAGATCTACAAGGGGCGGCCTATCTTTTATAGCTTGGGAAATTTCTTCTATGACGACCTGCGGACGCCCGTGGGGGCTGACATGTTCGAGGCGTATGGCAAGGACCCACGGGTCGACACGGATGCGGAGGTGACAGTTGACGAAGAGGCAAAAGGATACCCGACTGCAGAAGGATTTGTTGGCGCGCTCGCCGCACCGGTCTTCTACGAGAGCATTGTCACGGTGTGCCGATTTGAACAAAACCAGCTTGCCGAATTGCGGCTCTATCCGATCGAACTCGGCTACTCAAAGAGATTTGCTAACCGCGGTGTCCCGCGTCTCGCACCCGCGCCGCAAGCAAAAACCATTCTAGAGCGTCTACGAAAGCTATCGAAGCCATTTGGGGCCGATATCGCCATCGAGAACGACATTGGAGTCATCAGACTGCGGCCCAGTCCCCGCAACGACCGGCTCTGATGAGTGATTAGCGGCTTGAAGAAGGCGCGGTTGCGTGCGCCGCGGGAACGCGACGGCAGACTGGCGGAAGCAACTCCGGAGCCGTCGTTCGCTGGTCACGCGTTCCTGCGAGGCCGGCTGCGCATGGTCTATGGCCTTTCGCCGCCGGAAGTTGTTGCTGGTCTTTCAAGAGCGCCAGTCGATCCACGGCGCCTGCGCCTGTTATTTGATCGCTAGCAGGCTTGCCATCTGAGAACGCCCTGTACAACTGTCTTGTCCTCTTTTTTACGAGCGGGAAGGCGAAGAGGAGATCGGCAGCTCGCACATTGCCGATTTCGTGCGTGCCAACAATGAAACGCTAAAAGCTGATCTTGCCGTCACCGCCGATGGCCCATCGGCATGCGAGCAGCGCACCTGTGATTCATATGTGGACGCCCCCGATTGGCAATAGCTTTGGTGAGCTTCTGATCGGTCGCTTTCATATGTCCGGCCTGTTTTGTGCGGAGCAGTTTCCGCTGGCCCTGATGGAAATCCGCGAACGAGATCCCTGATCATATGTGGACGCCCCCGATTGGCAATAGCTTTGGTGAGCTTCTGATCGGTCGCTTTCATATGTCCGGCCTGTTTTGTGCGGAGCAGTTTCCGCTGGCCCTGATGGAAATCCGCGAACGAGATCCCTGATCAAGCTGGCGCATTCGAGACGCATTGAATCACACGGGGTGTTCTCGTTCTTGGTCGATCATCTCACATCACGTTCTGCCGTCACCAATTCCTGTATTCGCCTGTAGCGGCTGGCGGCCGTCAGCAGGCGCTGATCCGATATGGGCTGAACTGCTGCCCGCGGGCGAGAAGAGCCCAGGCGATCCGGGCGGTCTTGTTGGCGAGAGCGACCGAGACCAACCGCACCGGTTTCTTCTCCAGCAACGATTGCAGCCACTGGGCTCCTGGCGTCTGCTTGCCGCGGTTGTGGCGGATCACGGCCGTAGCGCCTACGACAAGCAGCCGGCGAAGATAGCGGTCTCCCTGCTTCGAGATGCCGCCGAGACGTTGTCGGTCACCGCTCGAGTTCTGTTTGGGGACGAGGCCGAGCCAGGCTGCGAACTGGCGCCCGGAGCGGAACTGGCCGGGTTCGCTGACGGTGGCCACGATCGCCGTGGCGGTGATTACGCCGATGCCAGGAACGGCAGCCAGACGCCGGCTCGCTTCGTTCTGGCGATGCCATTCGTGCAAGACCTTGTCGAGCTTCCGGAGTTCGTCTTCCAGTTCGAGGAGCCGGCGAACCAGCGTTGTCATCGCCACCTTTGCCATCTCAGGAAGCATGGTCTGCGGATCATGCTCGTCGAAGACGGCACGCATCAGCTTTATGAGGTTCACCACACCCGGGTTACAGACCAGTCCGAACTCCGCCAGATGCGCCCGCAGGGCGTTCGCAGCCATGGTGCGCTGGCGGACGACCAAGGCCCGCGTCCGATGAACCATCAGGATGCTTTGCTGTTCTGGTGTCTTGACGGGAACGAAGCGCATGGTCGGGCGCCGGACGGCTTCGCAGATCGCCTCGGCATCCGCGGCGTCGTTCTTGCCCCGCTTCACGTAGGCTTTGACATAGGCGGGTGGCATCAGCTTGACCTCATGCCCCAGCGCCGCCAGGGCTCGCGCCCAATGATGCGCCGTCGCACAGGCTTCCATGCCGATCAGACAGCTCGGAAGCTTAGAGAAGAAGTTGATCATCTGCTTCCTGAGCAGCCTCTTCACCACGACGACGGTGCCGTCATCAGCAATGCCATGAACCTGGAATACGCTTTTGGCCAAGTCGAGCCCAATCGTTGTAATCTTCATGCGGACGCTCCTTCCTCGGTGGTTCCGATCATCAACGGCCACCTTGCGCGAGGGGCGTCCACCTCATCAAGTTCGGATCGCGCGAAGGAGGTGTCCTTTGAGTTGCGTTGTCGCCATGCTAACATGGCTTGCATTCTGGTAACTTTGACGGCGTCGTGCCCAATTGAAATCTGGGCTTTGGTGCACCTGATAGTCCCGGGCTTTGATGGGGCATCCTTACTTATCTCCCGAATCAAAGGATGCGCTATGGGCAGGTTCTGCATGGGAGTGCCACAACGACAGAGGCGGTCCGTCGAGCAATACAGAATAGTCATGTCTGGACGGCGCTCGCCGATCAAGGGTTTGTTTTCGGCAATAGGACGTTCGCGGGTGCGGTCATGTCTCCGGCCTGTTGTTACGGTACTGGACCGCTGGCCCTGATGGTGTCCGCTGATCCTTTGGCCCGATCAAGGGAACAAGCTCGAAACTCCGACTATCCTGCAGGCTTTGGGATTTGTCCTCGTTTGTTCCCATTACATCACTGTCACCCTCGATTCCGTCAGCGGCCTTAGCCTAAGTTGCTGTCACGTCGGAGTGCCGTTGTAGTGCGCCTCGTCGCGGATAGGGCATAAGGGCGAAGACGATGCGAGTCAGCTCAACAGCGACCAGCTTGAAACGGCTTGGTCTCCATCAGGCGATCGGCCCACCTTCTCAACGCATCGCTACAGCGTTTGCGAGACGAGGCCGAGCCTGCACCTGCTCATCGGGATTGAGAATGATCTCACCCGAGCGATCATGCGCCAATCCGGCGGGAACGGGGAGACGTAGTTCACCACGCGCCGCCTTCTGACGCTCGCCCTGATGGAGGCGCTGGATCTGGTGCAACTCCCCTTCGCTCATGATGCCGGACAAACCGAGCAGCAGGCGATCATGATAAGCGCAGGGATCATAGAGATGTTCGCCGTCGGCAATGATGACTCCCCGGATTTGCCAAGATCTTCGTCGATGGCCGTCCGATCGGCGAATACAGCGCCGCGAACTCCCGCTCCAGCGCCGACAGCGCCTCACTCACGATTAACCGGATCGCCCGCAACGGATGATTGCGCCGCACCCGGGCTTCAAGGTCCACGTAGCTGAACAGTTCGCCAGATCGATCGTCGCCGCCGCGCACTCGTCATCTCCGAATCCCTTCGGAACCAGTGAATCACCGCTACGGTCCGGTGGCGAGTGCCTTTTTCAACAGATGGGGTGATTGGGGTCTCTTCCGAGCCGAGATGAAGGCGGCTGCTCCTGTCGGGATGTGAGAACGTGGCGATGTGGATCGCCACAAACATCAGGAAGGAGCAGCCATGAAGTATTTTGCCGGACTGGACGGTGCGCCGTGACGGCGCGGGAGGTGAACATGGAATAGCCACCTCTCAAGCTTGCTGGTTTTCGACCGGCGGCTGTAATGCCGCCCCGCCCGCAGGAGCAGCGGTCGGAAGGGGGCCGAGAAGCCCGACCGGGCGTCGCCGGTTGGGTGGCATAAGCAGATCGGCCTGAACTGTACCGGGTGCGGACCATCGGCCGCAGGCCGGGCTACCGCAATGTCTATGGCGAGATAACGAAGTGAGCGCTGGAAGCCTCGGATTCAACCGGTAACGCCTCCAAGTCGCGCGATGGCGTGGGAGGTAAGAAGCGATCAGAAGCGGTGGGGCTCGTCTATCCTCACTGCAGGGCGCGGACAACGCGTTCGAGACGGGGAGAAGCTCTCATTGCCCTGTCTTCCGCATCGCCTGGGGTAAAGCTCACCGCCTACGGGCATGAAGGTTGGAAATCGGAACACGGGAACTTGGACTGTCTGCCCAGCATGGAACTTGGCTCGCCGCGACGGCCGGAGATGGACGGCACCAAGGGCGGAGCTTCCGAGTAGTCGGAGCGCGGGAAAGCCGTGCACAGGGCGAAGGGAAGCAGGAAGACGGTAGACTTGCATGACGGAGGAGTGATCTGTGGACATGGATCACCAGACCGGCGAGGCCTGGGTACTCGGCGTTCAGTGCAAACTCTATCAGTGGAGTAAGGCAAATCCCGAAGACGCGTGGCGAGACATGTGGGGTTGGATCACCGACCTGCGCGTGCTGCGTCACGCCTGGCAGCGCGTAGCCTCCAATCGAGGCCGACGCACGGCTGGGATCGACGGGATGACCGTGGGCCGCATCCGGGATGGGATCGGTGAGCAACGCTTCCTCGAAGGGCTTCAGGCCGAATTGCGCTCCGGCGCATATCGACCCAGCCCTGCGCGGCGCAAGCTCATTCCCAAGGCCGGTAAACCGGGGCAATTCCGGCCCCTGGGCATTCCCACGATCAAGGATCGCGTCGTTCAAGGCGCGGTCAAAACACTTCTGGAGCCGATCTTCGAGGCGCAGTTTTGGCATGTCTCCTATGGGTTTCGACCCGGACGGAGTACGCATGGCGCCTTGGAGCATATCCGACGAGCTGCCTTGCCGCATAAACGCGACAAGGACACACGTCGGAACCGGATGCCGTATCCATGGGTGATAGAGGGCGACATTAAGGGCTGCTTCGATAATTTAAGTCATCATCATCTGCTAGAGCGGCTGCGCCAGCGCGTGGCTGACCGGCGGGTGACGAGGCTGATCGGGCAATTCCTGAAAGCCGGTGTTCTGTCGGAGGAGCAGTTCCTTCGCACCGACGCCGGCACCCCCCAGGGCGGGATTCTCTCACCGCTGCTCGCCAACATCGCGCTCAGCGCGATCGAAGAGCGGTACGAACGGTGGGTGTATCAACGCACCAAGGCCCATGCCGACCGCAAATGTGACGGGAGGACCGCGGCAGGCAGAGCGCGCTACTGGGATCGCATGGCTGGTCGCTGTGCGTTTCTGCCGGTGCGCTACGCCGATGACTTCGTGGTGCTGGTGTCTGGCACACGGGAGGATGCCATCGCGGAAAAGGCCGCGCTGGCGGACTGCCTGCAACAGACCTTGGGCCTTGAGTTGTCGCCGGAAAAGACGAAGGTCACAGCCATGACGGAGGGGTTCGAATTCCTCGGATTCCGCTTCATCATGCATTGGGACAAGCGCTACGGCTTTGGCCCGCGCATTGAGATTCCCAAAGCAAAGGCTGCCAACCTGCGTCGAAAGGTCAAGGCACGTACGGGAACGAGTTCCACCCCGTGCAGTCTGGCCTCCAAGCTTCAGGAGCTCAATCCCATCCTGCGTGGGTGGGCGAACTACTACCGCCACTGCGCCTATGCCGGCCGAGTGTTCACCAGTCTCGACTGGTATACTGGCATGAGGATAGCACGGTGGCTGCATAGGAAACGCCCCAACGCGGGGTCGCGTGACATCTGGGCCTCGTGCCAGCCCAGTAGCCGGCGGCCAACGAGACGGCTTTGGCGCGAGGGAATGGTCGAGCAACATATGCTCGCCTGGACCCCCGTCTGCCGCTTCCGTCTCGCATGGATGGCGATGCCTGACTTTGCCATGTCTTCTGGAGAGCCGAGTGCGTAACGAAAGGCGCATGCTCGGTTCGGGGAGAGGCGGGAAGAAACCGGCCGCTGAAAGGCAGCGCGGCGCTCACCGCCTACTCTACTGTCTTTGGAAGAGACCGCGATTTGCGTGGTCGACGAGGCCGGGCGGATCGTGAAGGAGGCGCGTGCGGCGAGCGAGCCGCAGGTGTTGAGCGAAGCGCTGCGGAAAGTCG
>NZ_JAVIIW010000160.1:0-616 GCF_033977205.1 Mesorhizobium album
TACATGACAATGTCGATGTGAAGCCGTTTGCAGTTGACCTTCCCCATATAAGAGTTTCGGGCGCCGGCAGGCGTACGAAAGTCCCCGAGGAAGGAACCCGCGGGCCACAGGTGACGGCTATGGAGATTTACTGGAGTTCTCTCCGGCAACAACGTGTCCCAGGGCCGCATATCCATGGGCCGCGGCCCGACCGAGATCTGTCAGCTTGCGACGGCGCTGCGCAGCAGCATGAGCTCGCCGACGTTTTCGATGATGCTCGGCGGAGCCGACGGTACGTCGGCTTAGACGAAATCCACCTCCACGAGACCGACCGCAGTCGTGCATCGACCGCGCAGCGTCGTCGTCGCTGTTGGGTCTGCGGCAAGCACCAAAAAAGAAGTCTTGGCACGAGTGCCAAGACTTAAAAGGGCGCTCTGTGGCCAAGCGCCCGGGGGATGGATGGTGTCCCTAGAACAGGCCTTCGATCTGGCCCTGCTCGTTGAGGAAGATCTTTTCCGAGGACGGGGCCTTGGGCAGGCCGGGCATGGTCATGATCTCGCCGCAGATGATGACGACGAAGCCGGCGCCGGCCGCAAGCCTGACCTCGCGCACCGGCACGGTGTGGCCGGTCGGCGCG
>NZ_JAVIIW010000161.1:0-604 GCF_033977205.1 Mesorhizobium album
ACGCCACAGCGTCGAATGATCGGGTGTGCGGTCCGAAAGGCTGAAGCCGGCAAAGCGGCGGAACGACAGTCGATCTCGAATCTGCGCCTCCAGCGCCGGATCGCTCAGCCCATGCCACATGCCCAGCAAAAGGCAGCGCAGCAGCGGTTCCGCCGGATAGCTGGTGTTGCCCGAGCCGGGACCGCTGCGCTCACCAAGCAAGGTTCGGATCGGCGCCCAGTCCAGTTCCTTCGCTATCAGGTCGAAAATCGTCTCATCCGACGACGCCAGACCGTCCGCAAGGCTCAACTGACCAAGCACCCGATCAACCATCGCGAATCCCCTCTCATTGGATATCCGCATGGAATCACTGATCCGATTCTGTGCAAAGCCCTCCTTGTGGGAGAAGGTGTCGCCGAAGGCGGCGGATGAGGGGCACTCCAGCTTGGCGCCGACGGCACTTCGGCCAACACCCCGTCTCGGCGCTGCGCGCCGATCCACCTTCCCCCACAAAGGCTAGCGTGCGCACACATTTGCTTTGGGTGGGGTTAGTCGGGATTTGCAAGAGCGAAGCCCTCGGCGATGGCGTGGAAACGTTTGAGGCCGTTGCTGAAGGTGACCGGGC
>NZ_JAVIIW010000162.1:0-603 GCF_033977205.1 Mesorhizobium album
CATTCGTTTGCCACCGTGAGCGAAACTCTACCATGAGGAACCGGATGCGGGAAAACTGCACGTCCGGGTCTGCGAGGGGTGGGGGCAGTAACGCCCCCACCTACTCGGCAGTCGAGGCGGCGCGCCCTGGCCAACAGGCGGGTGAAGGCGGCTGGCTCGGTCAGGCCGGCAGTGTCGCCGAAGAACTTGAGGCTGTGCGCGTCGAAGGCGGCTCGTAGTTCCTCCAGGAAGCGGCGGCGAAACAGGCGCGACAGGACGCGCACCGGAAGGAAGAACCCTGGCCGACAGGAGACCCAGCGCGAGCCGTCGGGCGAGACGCCACCGCCCGGCACGATGCAATGCAGGTGCGGATGGTAGGTGAGAGTCTGGCCCCAGCTGTGCAGCACTGCGATGAGGCCGATCTCTGCACCGAGATGCCTGGAATCCGCGGTGATCGTGCGCAGCGTCTCGGCCGCAGTCCTGAACAGGATGGCGTAAACCGCCGCCTTGTTCTGGAAGGCGATTGCGGCGACCTCGACCGGCAGCGTGAACACCACGTGGAAGTAGGGCACCGGCAGAAGCTCGTCCTGCCGCGCGGCGAGCCAGTCCCGGCAGGCCTGGCCC
>NZ_JAVIIW010000163.1:0-600 GCF_033977205.1 Mesorhizobium album
GGTGCCGTGATGCCCTGCGACCGACGGGCCTTGTTCTGGGCGGATCTGCCCCGGGATGCGGTCTGCGACCCGGCCTGTTCCCCGCAACAGCGCGACGGCAATCTTCTTCCCCGCGGCTGCGCCGCTCCTCGCCCAACAACAAGATCGCCGCGCGCCGTCCTTCGCATGCGCTGCGGCCTGACGGTGCGGGTCGGCCGTCCCGGGGCTCCCGATCGCCACAAGGCCGCGATGGTCGCGGGCTTGAACACAGCACAGGAGTTCCACCATGTCCCAGATCGGTTCGTTCACCCTCAGCAATGACGGCACCTTCACCGGCACCATCAAGACCCTCGCCATCGACGCCAAGGCGCGCCTCATCCCCAGCGATCCCGCCAGCGACAAGGCGCCCGACCTGCGGGTCATCGTCTCCGGCGTCGAGATCGGTGCCGCCTGGCGCCGGACCTCCAAGGAGGATCGGACCTACCACTCGGTCAAGCTCGACGATCCGTCCTTCAGCGCACCCATCTACGCCAACCTCTTCGAAGGCGACGATGGCAAGTATGCGCTGATCTGGTCACGCTGACCGACATCGCGGCGCCTCACACCACAACGGGGCGCCGC
>NZ_JAVIIW010000164.1:0-593 GCF_033977205.1 Mesorhizobium album
TCGACCCCGCAATCGAGCAGCGCAAGTTCGGCGGCGGCCAGCGATCCAAGCACCATCACCTCGTTCAGCCAGCCGAGATGGCCGATGCGGAAGACCTTGCCGGCCACCTTGTTGAGGCCGCCGCCGAGCGAGGTCTGGTAGGTGCGGTAGGCGCGCTTGACGACATCGGCGCTGTCGATGCCTTCCGGCACCAGGATGGCGCTGACCGTATCGGAGTGCCATTGCGGCGCCTTGGCGCACAGCTTCAGTCCCCAGGCATCGACCGCCTTGCGCACGCCTTCGGCCAGGCGATGGTGGCGGGCAAAGATGTTCTCCAGCCCTTCCTCGGCGATCAGGTCGAGCGAGGCGCGCAGGCCGCGCAGCAACTGCGTGGCGGGGGTGTAGGGGAAGTAGCCGGTATCGTTGGCGCGGATCATGTCCTCGAAGGAGAAGTAGCAGCGCCGGTGGGTGGCGACCCGCGACGCGGCCAGCGCCTTCTTGCTGACCGACAGGAAGCCGAGGCCGGCGGGCAGCATGAAGCCTTTCTGCGAGCCGGAGACGGCGCAGTCGACGCGCCACTCCTCCTGGCGGAAGTCGATCGAGCCGATCGACGA
>NZ_JAVIIW010000165.1:0-560 GCF_033977205.1 Mesorhizobium album
GCATCGTCCTGCAAGTCGACGATGTCATCAAGCCCGGCATAGATCTGCGATGATCTGCGTGACGAGCCGGGCTGGGCAATTGCCGAGCCGTCAACTGCGGTCCAGTGGCCCGAGCCGCTACTCTCCTCAGCCAGTTGCCCGGGCGTGAGCGCATTCAGATCAAAATCCGGACGCCGATAAGGTGTGGGTGACAGTGGTTCAAGGCCGGCGAAGGTCGAGGACGAGCCGGCACTTTGAGCAGGCGAGGATGGGGCCGGATTGGGGGCTAATTCTGGCGGCAGCGATGTCGTCTGATGGAACTGCGGCACATTGGTAGCCATTGGCGCGCCACGCTGTGCGGCCTCTTCTTCATGGAAGGCTCGCAACACGTCCCAGGCCGGGTCGCCCGGGGACATGGGGATGGGCGAGAAGGCGACGGCCGAGGCGCTCTGCACAGTTCCAGTGGCCGGGCCGCTTGGCTGCTCGCGCGGGGCCGCTTGCCCATGGGCTGCCAAGCCCAGCGCATTGTTGGCTGCGACCATTTGCCGGTATTTCTGCAGAAAGCCCCAGGCTGTGCCGAA
>NZ_JAVIIW010000019.1:0-123883 GCF_033977205.1 Mesorhizobium album
CGCGGCCGGGGCTTTGGTGGTGTTGGCTTGCATGCTGACCTCCACGTGATGTTTGGCGACTTCACTCTGGCAGAGCGCCGGTCGCCTTCCATCCCCATAGGATCTTCACGCTACAGGACTGGCAGCTTTCGGCATCTCGAAACCGGTTACGGATGATCGGTGAGATGAAGGTCTCACAGCGATACCGGGCGGACCCACGACTTAAGAGGGATGATATTCGCGTCGGGTTCCCGCCGCCTGATGATGCTCATCCAGTTGGTCGCTATGGCGCTCGCAGTTTACCTGGCGGTCATGGTGGGGGAGGAGCGCCGATCTGGGCCATTCTCGCGGTGGCGGCGGGGCGTGGCCGACGCGCGGGCACATCCACGCGGTCGTCAGGACGCCGAATGGCAACGACGGCAAGGACTTGCTGCACCACGAAGCACACGCGCATGATCCGGGGCACGGCCACCGCCAACCGTTCGGAATAAGAGTTGCTCGACATGGTACCCAAAGGCTCAACGAAACATGAACTTCCGAGTCGGAACGCTTGAGACGGAAGAGGATTCCAATTGACTATTCGGGGGTTAGCCTGTCGCGTCCCCTCGACCCGGCTCCCTCGCATGTTCCGCCAACTGCTTCAGTTGCTCGGCTTACCCGCACTGCAATGCTGCTGGATGAAGTCCGACAGGAAGGTTGAAGCGTGAACGCACCTCCGATGCACAGCGATCGCCTGAGGCACTTTCGAGAATGTCCCCTCAACAACGCGGAAACCTGGATTCTCTTCGCAGAAACGTGACAGGGACTCGGTCAAGCCCGCAGCCGCATCGCACTGGGAGGATATAAGCATGTCCAGGGCGGAGGCGGGATTTTCGGTATGGAGGAGGATTGCATTTCTAACCTGTCGCTCAAGCTGCTTTGTATACGCAGCGGTTTTGGCGGCGGCAATGCGCACCCCTTCGACGTCGACATGCCCCACGCTGCCTAGCGGGCTACTGTCTGACACCAGAAAGCTGGCGGTCACCGTGGTATAGGGGGGCGAGAAGGATAACCTGTCGGCACGTGACGGATCGGGAGCAATGAATGCAACGTCCCACTCGTTGCCTTCGGCAGCCGCAAGAATGTCAGCGGCCGATCCGTATCGAACCAGCGACAAACAGCAGTCGAGTTCTGCCGCAAGTGCGATCGCGATCTGCGCGCTCGGCCCTGTTAGAACGCCTGTCACTGGATCGAGTTGGACAAGTGCGGCATTCGACATGTTGACCGCCGCTCTGATGACTCCCGTCGGTGCGATTTCAGTGAGGAGTTCATCACGTTCCGGCATCGCGGTACGCTCCTTGCGATGCAAATCGTGCCGCGAGTGCTTCCGATCCCCTCGCCAGAACAGCGACATCGACACCAACGGCAGTAAATAGTGTTCCCAGTGAGATGCACCGTGCCGCGAACTTCTCATCCGGGGTAAGAATGCCCGCAGGCTTGCCCAACGCTTTCAGGCGTTCAATCGCGTCGACAATTGCATCGACCACCTCCGGGTGGCTCGGTTGGCCCCTGTGTCCGAAACTCGCTGCAAGGTCTGCCGGTCCTACGAATACGCCATCCACTCCCTCTGCCGAGGCAATCGACTCGAGGTTGCCAAGCGCTTCCCGCGTCTCAACTTGCAGCAACAGGCAAATTTCCCGTTCCGCATTTTGCGCATAGTGCGCAACTCGGCCGAAACGAGTGGCGCGCGTCAGGGCAGAAACACCACGAATTCCATCCGGAGGATATCGCACGGCCGCGACTGCGGCTTTCGCCTCTTCCGCGTTCTGAACGTAGGGAATGAGCAGAGTCTGAACGCCAATATCCAGGAAGCGTTTGATGAGAACGGGATCGTTGATGGCCGGGCGGATGACTGGGGAAACGTCGTATGGTGCGACCGCTTGCAATTGTGGCAGGACGGTCAGAACGTCACCCGGAGAATGTTCCGTGTCGAACAGGAGCCAATCGAAACCTGAAGGCGCGACGATTTCCGCGGCGTAGTTTCCCGGCAGGCCACACCATAGGCCGATCTGACTTTGACCAGCAAGGAGCTTCCGCTTGAACCGATTGACAGGATGTTCCATCTAGCACCTCACACGAACGACACGCCGATGGAGCCAACAGGGCCATAGTCGGCCTGGATGACATCACCTTTCGCGATATCGACAGGACGCGTGAAGGAGCCGGCCAGGACTATTTGTCCCTTCTTCAGGCCACCGCCCACAGCATGAAGTTTGTTGACCAGCCACGCGATGCCGGCTGCCGGATGTCCCATGATCGCCGCCGACACGCCCGATTCCTCGATCATGCCGTTCTTGGAAAGAGTCGCTCCGACCCAACGGATATCGATGTCCATCGGGCGAATTATACGGCCGCCAACGACGAGGGCGCCGAAAGCCGCGTTGTCCGCAATGGTATCCGTGATCGCTCGAGGGACTTCGGTCCGGTAGTCGATAATCTCGAGCGCCGGGACAACGAACTCGGTCGCACGCATGACGTCATAGATCCTGGTGCCGGGCCCGACGAGATCCTCACCCATAACAAAGGCCAGCTCGACCTCGAGGCGCGGCTTGATAAACAAGTCAGCCCTGATCTGCGCTCCGTCGTTGTAAAGCGCATCGTCAAGAATGCAGCCGTAGTCCGGCTCCGTCATCTTCGAAGCCATCTGCATTGCGCGTGACGTCAGGCCAATCTTATGCCCGACGATCCGTGCGCCCTTGGCTACCCTCGCCTCCGCCCACAAAGCCTGAATTCGGTAGGCGTCCTCGAGCTCGAGGTTCGGGTAGGTCTCGCTAGGCTGTATGATCGGCTTGCGCTCGATTTCAGCTTTGAGCAGCGCGTCTGCCGCGGCCCGGCGTTCTTCTTCGGTGATCATATCGTTTGCTCTGCTGATCGTGATTTATTTGATCGGGGGACGCGGCAAAACGGCTTCGCCGGGCTCCATGGCATAGGTGTAGTCGAGCGAGAACCACGGACCAGGAATATCCGCTTCGGTCGGATGGGGCTCCTCATGACGAATGAAGTCGCCGGTCAGCGCTGCCGTGACACCGAACTGAACATCGGAGTCGATGTTCGGGTCGCTGGGGTCGAAGACCTGGGAAATCAGCGTCTTGTATCCATGCTTGAAGATCAGTGCGTGCAGGTGCGCTGGTCGGTACGGATGGCGTCCCTGAGCTTTGAGCAGGCGTCCGACCACGCCATCGACCGGTATCGGATACCCGACCATCTTGACGGTCCTGAACCAGAACCGACCTTGCTCGTCGGTCATGAATTTGCCGCGCAAGTTCATCTCGGCCTGGTCCGGGTCCTGGTTTTCATAAAGACCGACGGGAGATGCATGCCAGACGTCCACTTCGGCGCCGGCAATTGGCTTACCGTCGCGGTCAACGACCTTGGCATGCACGAACAAGGGAGTGCCCGGCGTCTCGGATCGGATGATTGACCCGCCATTTTCGACTCGCGGAGAGTTGAGGCGCCAGAATGGGCCCAACAGCGACTGGGAGGTCTCAGTCTGTCCTCTGTCGCCATTGTTCAGCAGGCAGACAAGTGAAGACACGCCAAGAGAACCGGCCATCAGCACAAACTCGTTGTGGTGATCAGTATGCAGCTTCCCGATCTCATTCAGCATGGCTGTCGCCTCCCGAAACTCGACCTCCGTCAGTCGAACCTCGCGCACGAAGGCATGAAGATGCGTGACCATCGCCACGAGGATTTCTCGCAGGCGGGGGTCTTCAGTGCGATTCATCACAGCGAGGACGGCTGGCGTCAGATCGCTTTCAGTTTTGATCACCATGTGGGGCTACCTCCCGATTTGCCCGACTATCAAAATAATCGATTATCCGTCAAGGCCGCCGCCGTGCATTCTCGCGACACCGAGACGCCGAGAGGAACGGGATTTCGACACACAACCCATTGATTTGATTATGTTTTGTTTTCATAAAAGAAGCTAAGGCTTGGTTTTTTGGCAAATTTCAGCGCACTCAAGTTGACAGGAATAATCGTTTATTATATCGATCATCGACGATTAGTTCGGGAGCCATGGGAGGAACAATGGTACCGCATGACGACGGCGCATTTGCTCCGACGACAGAAGATGCTCCATCGTCTTCCGGCTTTCTCGATGACGGCAAAAACACAATTGGGAGCCAGCTTGCATCCCGTCTCCGTGAGGCGATCATCTCCGGCGAGCTTCAGGCCGGCAGCAAGATCAATCTCGACAAGGCGCGCAAGACGTTCAACGTGAGCCTCAGTCCGCTGCGTGAAGGGTTGGCGCGGCTGATATCGGACGGTCTAGTGGAGTTCGAGGACAATCGCGGCTACCGCGTTTCATCAATTTCCTTGGCCAATCTGGAAGAGATCACCACCCTGCGCGAAGAGTTTGAAGTCTTTGCGCTTCGCGAGTCCATGCGGCTCGGCGATGTGGGGTGGGAGGGCAACGTCATGCGCGCGCTGCATCGCCTTAACCGCACCGAGCGCGACGCGGCTCGGCCGGAGACACTGGAGCGCTGGGAAGAGCTCCACCGCGAATTTCATCTGACACTCATCTCTGGCTGCGGGAAGCCGATCCTGCTCCATTTCTGCAGCCTGCTGCTTAATCTTAACGACCGTTATCGCCGGGTGTTTCTGACCCGCACGTCGGGTGACCGCAACGTCAGCCAGGAGCATAGTGAGATCGCTCAGGGAGCCGTCGCGCGGGATCTGGACTATGCCTGCGATATGTTGCGTCAGCATATTCACCGCACGGGAACCAACCTGCGCAATCACCTTGCGACAAAGGGGACCTTGTGATGACCGTCGCGACGCCAAGGCCGGGCCTTGAACTGGGCGTGGCGCACTTTTCATCGATCGGGCTGCCGCCAAAGGAATTCGCCGTGATAGCTGCTCGGGCGGGTTTTGCCTCGATAGGGCTTCGTCTGCACCCCGCCTTTCCCGGAGCTCCTTTCTACGAGTTGCCGGTGGGCAGCCAGAGTGCCCAGGAGTTCAAGACAGTTGCCGATGGCGAAGGCATCAAGGTGTTCGATATCGAGTTCTTCGTGATCGACAAGAGCTTCGTTGCGGCCTCCCACGAAGTGACCGTGGCAGCCGCTGCGAACATAGGGGCGCGCCGGCTGAGTGTTTGCGGCGATGATCGAGACAGCGGCCGTCTTGCCACAAACCTTTCAGAGTTTTGCGCCCTCGCGGCGCGATATGGCATGTCAGTCGACATCGAAAACATGGGCTGGCGGACGGTAAGGACCTTTCGCGACAGCGTAGCGGTCTTGAATGCCTGCGGAGCAGAGAACGCCGGTGCCCTTGTTGACGGGATTCACTTCTTCCGAAACGGAGCCTCGATCGACGAGCTTCGCGCAAATGCAGGGAAGGTAAAACACATCCAGCTTTGCGACGTCCGCGGTCCTGCTCCCAAAACATCGGACGCAATGATCGCCGAGGCGAGAAGCGGTAGGTTCGCTCCTGGAGAAGGCGAACTGCCATTGAAGGACCTCTGTGCGGTAACCGAATGCGGCGCTGCTATCTCGGTCGAAGTGCCACTCGTCGGGTCGGTCGACCCGGAGGCACATTTAAAACATCTGCATGCCAGCGCACTGGGAATTTTGAAACCGGATCATTGATCCGGCGCCGACGCGGCTTAGGCCGGTCAGGAGGAGGAAGTCTTAAATGCGGTATACGTTCGATTTCGGTGCGGTCCTCGACCGCGCCCCGGAATTGCTATGGGGTTCGCTTGGAACGGTTGGCCTTGCGTTAGCTGGGATGCTCCTCGCACTCGTCATCGGGATCCTGGGCGTCGTTGCAAGGAGTTCCAAGAGCGAGATCACGCGGGCTGCCGTGATCGTGTTCGTCGAGGTTGTGCGTAATACGCCATTCCTGGTGCAGATCTTCTTCATATATTTTGCCCTTCCTCTCATGGGCATCCGCCTCAATCCGACCGTCACGGCGATCATTGCCCTCGGCATCAATGGTGGGGCCTACGCAATCGAGATCATCCGAGGCGGGATCGAGAGCGTGTCGCGCGGCCAGATCGAGGCAGGTTTCGCACTTGGTCTTCACAAGGCGGACGTCTTCCGGCTCATCGTGCTCAAGCCGGCGCTGCGGGCGATTTATCCCTCGCTCACAAGCCAGTTCATCATGCTGACACTGACAACGTCTGTCTGCACGTCGATCGCCGCCTACGAGCTGACCTCGGCCGCTCAGCGCATTGAGTCTGACACCTTCCGCAGCTTCGAAGTCTATTTCACGGTGACCGCTATCTACCTGGTCATCTCAAGCCTGATGATGGGCCTCTTTGCCCTCATTTCTCGCCACTACTTCAACTACCCGACGCGATAGGAAGCAGCCATGGGTCCCATCGGCGAAGATCAATTTTTCTTTTTGTTGCAGGGTTTGAAATGGACCGTGCTGCTTGCGATCGTGGGCTTCATCGGTGGGGGGATATTCGGAATCCTGATCGCGCTCCTGCGCACCTCGAAGAACAAGGTCGCCCGGACGATCACCGCAGGGTATATCGGCGTCTTCCAGGGCACGCCCCTTCTAATGCAGCTCTTCGTTGTCTATTACGGCGTTGCGCTGTTGGGCATCGAGGTTAACGCGTGGATCGCGGTCGCAATCGCCTTCACGCTCCATGCCAGCGCCTTCCTGGGCGAGATCTGGCGCGGCTCCATCGAGGCTGTGCCGAAGGGCCAGACGGAAGCCGCCAACGCCCTCGGTCTGCATTATGTCTCGCGGATGAAAGACGTCATTCTGCCGCAGGCCCTGAAAATTTCGATGCCGGCCACGATCGGCTTCCTTGTCCAGCTCACCAAGGGCACGTCGCTGGCAGCAATCGTCGGCTTCATTGAACTGACTCGCGCCGGTCAGATCATTTCAAACCAGACCTATCGTCCGCTGCTCGTCTTCGGGATTGTCGGCGCAATCTACTTCATCATTTGCTGGCCGCTCTCCCATGCGGGAAGTGGCCTTGAAAAACGGATGGCGAAAGCTGCCCGCTAACCGCTTCGCTCGAAGCAAAACTCTCTGAGGAGGAGAATAAGCATGCATAACAGTCGTAGGATTTTTCTCGGACTTGCACTGGCAACTATTGCCTTCGCAACCGTTGGCACTGCCGCCGCCTCTGCGGCAACTGTAGAGGAAGTCAAGGCAAAGGGCACGCTCGTGGTCGGCATCCAGGGCGACAATGCGCCATGGGGGTTCGTCAACACAAGCGGCGTGCAGGACGGCTTCGACGCTGACGTCGCCAACCTTTTTGCCAAAGAATTAGGCGTGAAGGTTCAATTCCAGCCGCTCGCCGTTGCCAACCGAATTCCGGCGCTTACCACCGGCAAAGTCGACATCCTGTTCGCAACGATGGCGATGACGGAAGAACGCGCGAAAGCAATTCAATACAGCAAGCCTTACGCCGCCAACACGATTTCGCTTTATGCCGCCAAGTCCGACACGGTTACGAAGCCTGAAGACGTTGCCGGATGGGAGATCGGCGTTCCGAAATCCAGTTCGCAGGACAAGGCAGTAACGAACGCCGTCGGATCCACCGCAACGGTTCGCCGCTTTGATGACGACGCCGCAACCATCCAGGCTCTGGTCTCCGGACAGGTAAAGGCGGTTGGCGGTAACCAGTTCTATGGTCAGCGTCTGGATGCGGCGAGTGCCGGCACGTACGAGCGCAAGATTAACTTTTTGACGACCTACAACGGCGTCGGTACCCGTCTCGGCGAGAAGGACTGGAACGAAGCCGTCAACGCCTTCATCGACAAGATCAAGGCCAATGGTGAGCTTGCCGCCATCACGAAGAAGTGGATGGCGATCGATCTGCCGCAGTTCCCGGAATCCATTCCGAACATCCCGTTCACCGTGAAGTAAAGCCCAAATGGAGGGTTCCGTGCTCAATTCCGCAAAAGATCAATCGACGCTGATCTCCCTTGAGGACGTGCAGAAGTGGTACGGCGCTTTCCATGCCTTGAAATCCATCAGTTTGTCGGTCCGCAAAGGTGAAAAAATCGTCCTCTGCGGGCCGTCAGGCTCCGGGAAATCAACGTTAATCCGCTGCGTCAATGCCCTCGAGACGATCGAGGAAGGCAAGATCGTCGTCGAGGGTCACGTACTGGACGGAAGCACCAAATCCATCGACGCTGTACGTCGCGAAGTGGGAATGGTCTTCCAGAGCTTCAATCTCTTCCCCCACATAACCGTACTTCAGAACTGTACCCTCGCCCCAATGCGTGTTCGAGGCGTAAGCCACGCTGACGCAGAGCGACTGGCTCGAAAATATCTCGAGCGCGTTCGAATCCTTGACCAGGCGGACAAATATCCCGCGCAGCTATCGGGCGGACAACAACAACGTGTCGCCATCGCCCGCGCGCTCTGCATGGAGCCGAAGGTCATGCTCTTCGACGAACCGACCTCTGCCCTCGATCCCGAAATGGTGAAAGAGGTGCTCGACACCATGATCGGGCTCGCCCGTGACGGCATGACGATGATCTGTGTCACGCACGAAATGGGGTTTGCCCGTCAGGTCGCTGACCGCGTCATCTTCATGGACTCCGGAGAAATCGTCGAAGAGGCCGAACCGGAGGTCTTCTTCAAGTCTCCCGAGCACCAGCGCACGAAAACCTTCCTCGGTGAAATCCTGGCCCATCACTGACTTTCGAAAGCGATGCCAATGCACGACAAGAAATTCCTCGTGGGACTGATCGGTGCCGACATCCAAATGTCAAAGTCCCCGGCCCTCCACGAAATGGAGGGGCGACGCCAGGGCCTCGATTACCGTTACGAGCTTCTCGACTTCGCCGAGCGAGGCCTTCCCGCCTCCGCGCTGCCGGACCTCCTAGAGGAGGAAGAGCAGCGCGGTTTTGCCGGCAGCAACATTACACATCCGTGCAAGCAGACAGTGATCGCCCACCTCAATCGCCTTTCCGAGGATGCAAAGATGCTCGGTGCGGTCAACACCGTGGTCTTCCGCAACGGCGAGAGGATCGGCCACAACACGGATTGGTACGGTTTCTACGAGAATTTCCAGCGCGGCCTTCCGGACGTCGCGAAGTCGCATGCCGTCCTGCTTGGCGCCGGCGGCGCCGGTGTCGCCGTGGCGCATGCCGCCATCAAGCTCGGTATTGAGAGATTATCGATCTTTGACCAGGATGCAAAACGGGCAGAAACCTTGGCTCGGCAGTTGAACGATCGGTTCTCGAGGGATTGCGCGCGTGCCACGACGGATGTCGGCAGCGCCCTGCGCTCCGCGGACGGCCTTATCCACGCGACGCCGACGGGTATGAAGAGCCATCCTGGTTTGCCGATCGATGCGGAATGGCTTCTGCCACGGCATTGGGTGGCCGACATTGTCTATATGCCACTCGTCACAGAGCTCCTTGCTCTCGCCGAAGGAAAAGGCTGCCGGACCCTTCGGGGCGGCGGCATGACCGTCTACCAGGCAGCAGCGGCTTTCGAATTGTTCACCGGGATAGCACCGGACGCAGAGCGCATGTCCCTTCACTTTACGGACCTATGCCGCCTGTCGGCTTGATGGGGACATCCCAAATGCCGCATATCATCATCGATTATAGCCGGGGCGCAGGCGAGCATGTAGCCATGGACCGACTGACGCTGACCGTGCATCGCTGCGTTCGCGATGGCGGCCTTGTGAAACCCTCCGCCGTGCGCACGCTTGCGCGGGAGGCGACATACTCCTGCGTGGGCGATGAGCATGTCGATCATCATTTCATCCAAATCATCGTGCGGATGGCACCGGGTCGTACTGCAGAGACCAAGCAGAAGCTTCTCACTGCCGTTCTCGAGGCCGCGCGGACGATCGCCGCGCCTGCTCTCGAAGCTGGAAAGCTCGGCTTGCGCGCAGATCTCTACGAGTCGGACCCTGATTTTGCTGTTCAAGCAATCGCGTTCGTCTGACCAGAACAGAGTGCTCAAGAAGGACACCATGCTATGAGCCTGATCTACGTTCTCAATGGACCAAACCTCAATCTGCTTGGCAAACGCCAGCCGCATATCTACGGGCATGAAACGCTCGCAGACGTAGAGGCGGACTGCCGCAAGCTGGCAGCCGAACTCGGCCATGAAATCCGCTTTCATCAGAGCAACCGGGAATACGAGATCATCGATTGGATTCATGAGGCGCGCGAGGACGGTGCAGGCATCGTCATCAATCCGGCAGCCTTCACCCATACCTCACTCGCCATCCTCGACGCTCTGAACACATTTGAAGGGCCTGTGATCGAGATTCACATATCCAATGTGCACAAGCGCGAAAGCTTCCGACACCATTCGTTCGTTTCGCACCGCGCGGATGGTGTGATCTGCGGCCTTGGAACGGAAGGATACCAGCTTGCCATCCGACGCGCGGCGACTATGAGCAAGGCGGCGGGCAAGGGCTGAGGTGACCATGACCCAACGGGTTAAGCTGGCCGTTGTTGGGGCCGGCCTCATCGGTAAGCGCCATATTCAGCACGTCCAGGCCGAGCCCCCGGCGCAACTCAGCGCCGTGGTCGATCCCACGCCGACTGGCGAGACCATTGCCAAGGAAGCCGGCGTGAAGTGGTTTCCAAGCTTCGCAGAAATGATTGCCGCAGACCTACCTGATGGGATCATCGTGGCTACGCCCAACCCGGCTCACGTTCAGAACGGGTTGGAAGCCGTTGAAGCCGGCATTCCTGCACTCATCGAGAAGCCTATCGCCGACGACATTATATCCGGGGAAAAGCTGATCGCAGCGGCTGAGGCAAAAGGTGTTCCTCTTTTGACCGGTCATCACCGCCGACACAATCCGGTGATGCAGAAGGGAAAGGAAATCATCGAAAGCGGAAAGCTCGGCCGCGTTCTTGTTGTCAATGCGATGTTCTGGCTATTCAAACCCGACGACTACTTCGACATCTCGTGGCGTCGTGAGCGCGGTGCGGGGCCGGTTTTCCTCAATCTCATCCACGATGTCGATAATCTGCGCTACCTTTTCGGCGATGTGGCTGCGGTTCAGGCACGCGAGTCCAACGCGGTGCGCGGCAACGCAGTTGAGGAAACGGCTGTGATCCTGATTGAGTTCAAGAACGGAGTGTTGGGAACTGCGACAGTCTCGGACGCGGTGGTCGCACCGTGGAGCTGGGAGATGACAACCGGAGAGAATCCGGCTTACCCCAAAACCGAGCAATCCTGTTACTTGATCGGAGGAACGCACGGGTCGCTGGCTGTTCCGTCACTCGAGGTCTGGCGCAATCCTGGTAAACGGAGTTGGTGGGAACCCTTTGACCAAACGCGTATCGAGGTCGACGACGAGGACCCACTCGTTCTGCAGATCAGGCAATTCTGCAAGGTGATCCGCGGAGACGAACCGCCGCTTGTCAGCGGGCGTGAGGGGCTCAAAACCTTGAGGGTAGTCGATGCGGTAAAGCGCTCGGCGGCAACGGGAGAACGTATCGAGTTGAACTGACGCCTGAGTGAGTAATGTGACCGCCTGCTCGCCCCTTCGCGTCTCCTTGCATCCGATGCGATGAGAACGCCGGCTCAACACCGACGTTAGGCATCGCGCTTCTGGCGGAGGAAATCGTCGCCGCCGTATCCCGTGTGAGCGTTTGCCGCTGGCGGTCGCCGCCTGAATCGAGCCCCGGCCAAGGCGCAGAGCGCGCTGCCGCCGCCGCGCCTGAACCAGCAGAGTTCGGCGACGCACGCCACGCCGGCGGGCCTGGTCAATGTGCAGCCCTTCACCCGCATAGGCCAACCGCGGCCGCACGGCGTCGTCCCGCAACCGCCCTACCCGGGCTTGCATGCGCTGGCCGGGATAACTGGCCTTCGCCCCGGCGCGATGGGTATGCATCCAAAAGGAGCTTCGGACCGCCAGCCGCGACCACTGTGAAGCTGCTATACCATCTTGTCGGCATTGCTCGCGGCGTACGAGTTGTTAGCGAGGCCAGCCAGCAGCAGCCGGGCAGCGCGAAGGAAGCCGCACGCCCTTGCTGCGAGCAGTGACGGCGCAGACTTGGCCTTTGCAGCCGGGGCGATCCTAGCGACCTGCGCTTCGCGATCGCATGTCCGCTTTCGACAATCCACCAGGATGTTGTTGATGACCGACATGATGCGCAAAGCTGCCACCCTTAGAGGATAAATACGATCGGCGAGTGGCTGCACCAGTTCCTTGAATCGACGCGCGTTGTGTAACCTATTGGCGGAAAACGATTATGTTAGTCGCTGAGGGTCATCATTTTCTACAGGAAATCAATACGGTAGCGGGTGATTCGCCAACCCATTTCCTTCGTATCGTCTTGGCGAACCTGAGGCACAGGCGGACGACTGGTTTTTCGACAAGCGGTACCGACCCCTTTCTGGCCACTTACGGCTGTCGATTTTCTTAGTGCTTTTCAATCACTTGCCATACACCTATCAGCATCTTAAGGAATCGCTCTGCTGCAGGCGACAAGGTGCCGCCACGACGGCGGACCACGCCGATCGTGCGTGATATCTCGGGATTGCGGATGGGGCGGGTGATCAGAAACGGATGGTCTTCTCGCGGGGTTGCCATTCGTGGCAGAACGGAAATCCCGAGGCCTGCCTCCACCAAACCGAGGGAGGTGGACAGATGGGTTACCTCGTAGAACCAGCGAAGCTTGATGTTCGATTTTGCCAGCGCCGCGTCGAGCAGCGTTCTGTTGCCGCTTGATCGATGAACCGTGATCAGATGATAGGGCTCTAGGTCCGCCCAGCCGACCGATGGTTTGGCAGCCAGAGGGTGATCCTTCCGCGCTGCAAGCACAAATGGGTCTTCCGCGAGCCGATCAAAGGTCAGGTCCGGATCCGACGTGCCCATGATGTTTATGCCGAACTCCACCTCCCCGCGCGCCACGGCTTGAAGACCGTCGGTCGCCGGCAAGTCGAGGATGCGAAAGCGGATGTTCGGGTACTCCTCATTGAACTGTCGGATGACGGTCGGCAGGAAGTAGAATGCTGCCGTGGGGAGGCACGCGATCGTCACCAATCCACCTCGGTTGGTTCCAACGTCACGCACAGCAAACAGAGAGCCGTCGAACTCCTCCAGCATGCGTCGCACGAGCGGCACGAGTTCTGTACCGAGAGCCGTCGCGGATACGTGCCGGGTTGTCCGTTCCAAAATGGGCGCTCCGATAGCCTGCTCCAATTTTTGAATGCGGCGGCTCAACGCGGGCTGTGACAGATGCAGAGCTTCGGCCGCGCGATGAAAGCTCTCCAACTCTACGACGCTTAGGAAGGCTCGGAGGTCAAGGATCTCGCAATTAATGCTCATTTTGCATCAATCCTCTGATTCTTAGCATTTCACAAAATAAATGTGTTTTCCAATAATTGGATCAAAGAGCGCCTATTAATACGGCGATGACATAATTCTGATGCAAGCACAAGCGATGAATGACCTGTTGGCGATCCCTTGCGTTCTAATGAGAGGCGGCACCTCAAAAGGTCCGTTCTTCCTGGCAAACGATCTTCCTGCGGACGCTATCGAGCGGGACAAGATCCTACTGTCCGTTATGGGCTCGGGTCATCCGTTGCAAATAGACGGCATCGGTGGCGGCAATCCGGTCACGAGCAAGGTGGCCATCGTCGGGCCTGCCAGCATTCCAGGCGCCGACGTGGATTATCTGTTTGCCCAGGTACGGGTCGACCAGCAGATTGTCGACACCTCCCCGAACTGCGGCAACATGCTGGCCGCGGTCGGCCCGTTTGCCATTGAAGCTGGGCTTGTCCCGGCTCGTGGTGACACGACGCTCGTCCGGATCCATAACGTCAACACCAGCAAGCTGATCGAGGCCGAAGTTCCCACTCCAAACGGCAGCGTCTCCTATCTCGGTGAAGCTGCGATTGACGGCGTGCCCGGCCGTGGAGCACCGATCGCATTGACCTTCATGGACGCAGCGGGGGCCCGTACCGGACAGCTTTTTCCCACTGGCAATCCAGTAGACTTGATCGATGGTGTGGCTGTCACCTGCATCGACTGCGCAATGCCGATGATGTTGATCGAGGCAGACTCGGTCGGCGCAACGGGCTTCGAATCAGCGGCTGAACTCAATGCTAATAAGGAGTTGCTGGGACGGCTGGAGAAGCTGCGCATCGCTGCCGGCGAACGGATGGGCCTTGGGGATGTATGCAATCAGGTAACGCCGAAGCCGGTGCTGATTTCCCGGCCAAAGTCGGGAGGCGACATCAGCGTGCGGTATTTCATGCCGCATCAATGTCACCCGTCGCTCGCAACCACGGGCGCCGTGGGGATCGCCACAGCCTGTATCAGCCAGGATACTGTTGCTTCGCTTCTGATCGGCCGGCGGATCCCTCCAGTCGTGCTTTCCATAGAGCACCCAAGCGGCCACCTGGACGTCAAGCTGTATGAAAGGGACGGCAAAGTCGTCGCCGGAATCCTTCGCACCGCCCGCCGGCTGTTCGAAGGACATGTATTTGCAAAACCTGTCCCGCAACTGGGTTGCGCGGCATAATAACCGTGGCCGCCGGGAGGGCGCCACCAACAGGAGGAGAATATCATGCGCAAGCTCATGCTCGCCCTCGCGGCAACCGTCGTGTTTGCCGGTTCCGCGTTCGCGGATCCGGTCCGCATCAGCGTCGGCTCTTACAATCTCAACAACCTTCCCTTTCCGGTCGCCCAGGGGCTTGGCCTTTATGAAAAGGAAGGCCTGGAGGTAACCGTCGAGAACTTCGCATCGGGCGGGTCGAAGACGCTTCAGGCGCTTGTTGCCGGCTCGACGGATATCGCCGTCGGGTTCTACGACCATACGATCCAGATGCAGGCGCAGAAGAAGGCTGTCGTGGCGTTCGTGCAGCTCGCCCGCAATTCCGGGCTCGTGTTGGCTGGCGGCAAGAACAGCACTTTCGACCCGGCAAAACCGGAAACGATCAAAGGCGCAAAAATCGGGATCACCTCGCCAGGCTCGTCTTCCGATTTCTTCGTCCGCTATTACCTGCAGCGCAACGGCTTGTCCGCGAACGACGTCTCGCTGATCGGAGTTGGCTCCGGGTCTGCCGCCGTCGCGGCCCTTGAACAGGGCAAGGTCGACCTCCTCGTCAACTACGACCCAGCGGCAACCTTTATAGCGGCCAAGGGCGTCGGCAAGATCCTGATCGACGGTCGCAGCGACGAGGGTGCCAAGGCGATCTATGGCGGGATTTACCCAACCTCCGTCCTCTATGCCACACAGAGCTATATCGAGAAAAATCCGGAGACCGTCCAGAAGGTCACGAATGCGACGGTCAAGGCGCTCGAGTGGATGAATAGTCACTCCGCGGAAGAGATCGTCGACAAGCTGCCGAAGGAGTTCATCTCCGGCGATCGTGAAACCTATGTCAAGGCGGTAGAGAACGCGAAGGCGATCTTCTCGAAGGACGGCCGTATCAACGAGGAAGATATCAAGACTCCGCTCGCGGTCCTAAAGAGCTTCAACGAAAAAGTCGCAGCGGCTGAGGTCGACCTCAAGAAAACCTACACCAACGAGTTCGTCGACAAAGTCCCGAACGTCGCCGCCAACTGACAGGAGGAGGTCATGGCATTGGCCGTAGTGAAAACCGCACCCCCGACCAACAGGCCGCATCATGCGAAGCCGATGGTTTCCATCGATAAGGTCACCATGTCCTTCGGCGCCTATGTGGCCGTGCAGGATGTGAACTTGGCTGTCGCCGATGGCGAGTTTCTCGCGATCGTTGGGCCGACCGGCTGCGGCAAGAGCACGATTCTTAACGCGATTGCCGGGCTGCTGAAGCCCTCGAGCGGTACTGTCGCGATTGAGGGTCAGCCGGTACACGGGATCCAAAACGATATCGGCTATCTGTTCCAGCAGGATGCACTGCTTCCTTGGAAGACTGCGCTCGAGAATGTCGAACTTGGCCCTATGTTCAAGGGCACCGGCGCTGCCGAACGGCGCGAGCAGTCGATGAAGTGGCTGGCGAAGGTTGGCCTGAAGGGCTTTGAGCATCGCTACCCGCATCAGCTTTCCGGCGGACAGCGCAAGCGCGTGCAGATGGCGCAGGCACTGATTACCGGCCCCAAGGTCATCCTGATGGACGAGCCTTTTTCGGCACTCGACATCCATACCCGCCACCTGATGCAAAATGAGCTGTTGCGGCTTTGGCAGGAGCAACGGCGCGCCGTGGTGATGATCACGCACGACCTTGAGGAGGCGATCGCCCTCGGGGATCGGGTCGTGGTGCTTGCCGCCGGACCGCGCTCGCACGTGATCGACAGCTTCCCCGTCGATCTCCGACGCCCTCGCGATGTCGCTGAAATCAAGCTAGATCCACGCTTCATGGATCTCTATCGCAACATCTGGTCATCGCTGCGCAGCGAAGTGGAGAAAAGCTATGAACGCCACGACTGAACGCCTCATCCAGGTCTCACTGCTGGTGGCAATTGTCGGCGGCTGGCAGTTCGGTGTCGCGGCGGGCATCATCGACGTCTTCTTCTTCCCGGCTCCGGTCGACATCCTCAAGCAGGTGGCGTCCTGGGTAGTGGACGCCAGCTTCTATAAGCATGTGGCCATCACCTTGACGGAAACCGTGCTCGGCTATCTGGTCGGGACGGCACTCGGCGTGGCAGCAGGCGTCTGGCTCGGCCTCAGTCGTTCGGCCGCGCGCATTCTGGATCCTTTCATCAAAGGCTTGAACGCGATACCTCGCGTCGTGCTTGCGCCGATATTCGTACTTTGGCTCGGCCTCGGTCTCTGGTCCAAGGTGGCGCTCGCCGTCACGCTGGTGTTCTTCGTCACTTTCTTCAACGCCATGCAGGGCGTCCGTGAGGTGAACCCGGTTGTGCTGTCGAACACCCGCATCCTGGGAGCCAAGCGGTCTGACCTGCTTCGCCACGTCTACTTCCCGGCAGCGGCAAGCTGGATTCTGTCTTCGTTGCGCACTTCGGTCGGTTTTGCCGTCGTCGGGGCGATTATCGGCGAGTATCTCGGTTCCTCGGCCGGGCTTGGCTATCTGATCGCTCAGGCGGAAGGCAATTTTGATGCGGTCGGCGTCTTCGCAGGCATCCTGATCCTCGCGATCTTCGTCCTGATTATCGACAGCATCCTGGACGTCGCCGAGAAGCATCTCATCAAGTGGCGACCGAGCGCTTCCGAACGGCCTGCGTGAGGATCATTAGCGGCAACCGAGAAGCTTGTTCACAAGCGCTCTCCCTCCCAGCCAAAGGAGGGAGAGCGCAGGCATTCTGCGCACTCACTAGGTCCGAAACTGGGGACGATGGTGGAACGCAAGAAAGGCCGCCTGCTCCACGCCGGGCAATTGGGATGCACTTGGCCGGAGCGGATCTGCGACGCGAAGGTGCCTGGAACCAGCGAAACGTGCTTAGCCGCTGACGTCAGCTGACACCGAACAGCCCGCCGAGCCAGGCCATCTGTTCGCGCTCCTGGTAGCCTTGCCCACCTTCATGATTGTTGAATTCGTATTCGACGATGGTCTTGTGGCCCGCGTAGGCATTGAATGCACCATAAACTGTAGAGGGTGGGCACACTTCGTCCATCAGAGCCACCGAAAACAGCGCCGCCGCCCTAGACTGCCGGGCGAAGTTGACGCAGTCGAAATAGTTGAGCGTTTCAAAGACTTTCGCCTTCTTTTCGCGATGCTGCGCCAAGAAACGAGCGATTTCCAAATAGGGATCGCGCACGGCAGTCTGCACAGCGCGCGGAAAGTCGCACAGAAATGGCACGTCAGGCATGACAGCCTTGACGCGCGGGTCGATGCCGCCGACGGCGAGCGAAATACCGCCGCCCTGACTGTCACCGCAAACCGCGATGCGTTCGGGATCGACGAAGTCCTGCCCTACGAGAGCATCTATCGCCCTCACAGCATCGGTGAACAGGCGTCGGTAATAGTAGTCATTCTTATCCAGCACGCCACGCGTCATGAAGCCGGGAATGGACGAGGCCGAGCCGACAGGATCTGCGGTCTCACCGACGCTCCAGTCGCTTCCCTGCCCACGTGTATCCATTCGGAAATAGGCAAAACCTGACGCCGCCCAATGCAGCTGCTCATGTGCCAAGCCGCGGCCGCCGCCATAGCCGATGTACTGCACGACGAGGGGTAGCCGCCCCTTGTGGTGCGTCGGCAAGATCAGCCATCCTTTGATCGGATGACCGCCGTATCCCGGAAACGTGACGTCGAAGGACTGGACCGCCTTCAGTGTCGTCTGCGCCTGCACGATGCTGACCTCACCGCCGGCCTGGCGGGCCTCGGCGATGGTCGACGTCCAGAATTGGGCAAAGTCGCCCGGCATGCCGACACTGCTGACATAAGCGCCCAGTTCGGGCTGGATCAGATCTGGGAACGGCATTGTTCCTCCCAATTTTAATTAGAAGCAAAATCGGCGATTGATATGGATGGCTCCGCATTCGGATCCGCCCGCGGGCGTGAATCTGCGCGTTACCGGTCCAAGAGATTCCGGCATGTCCCCCCGCCATTCGTCTGTCGCATGGCCATCAGATGGCGGCAGACCTTCACGCAGAGGCGTCGCTGGAAAAAATGGGGCGGTGACCGCCCCATCCATATCCCGTTTAGCTGCCCGTCTTGATCTGGGTCCAGAGGCGGGTGAGTACGCGCTGCTCCTTGGACCCGTACGGAGAAATCGTGAAAAGCTTCTTCAGCGTCTCCTGCGTCGGATAAACCGACGGGTTCTTCAACACTGCTTCGTCGATGAACTTCTGCGAGGCGAGATTGCCGTTGGCTGTTTGGACATAGTTGGTTGCCTTGGCAATGACTTCCGGCCGCATCAGGTAGTTGATGAAGGCGTGCGCCTCATCGACATGCTTGGCGTCGGCAGGGATCGCCAGGTTGTCGAACCACATATAGGTGCCTTCCTTAGGGATCAGGTATTCGACCTTGACCCCGTTGTTGGCTTCCTTGGCGCGGTTCTTGGCCTGCAGCACGTCGCCCGACCAGCCGATGCTGATGCATTTATCGCCATTCGCCAGATCGTTGATATATGCAGAGGAGTTGAAGGTGCGGACGTAGGGCCGGATTTTCGTGTAGATGCCACCGCCGGCTTCGAGGTCCTCTTTGTTCTTGCTGTCGCCATCCTTGCCGAGATAGTTCATGGCAACGGCCATAGTCTCCTCCGGGGCATCGACGATATTGATGCCGCAGTCCTTTAGTTTGGCCGCATTCTCCGGCTTGAAGAGCACATCCCAGCTGTCGATCGGCACGTCGCCGAGCGCTGCCTTCACCTTATCTACATTGTAGCCGATGCCGGTGGTGCCCCACATGTAGTTGACGGCATATTCATTGCCCGGGTCATACTTGGCCAGGCGCGCCATCACCTCGGGCCACATGTTCTTGAGATTCGGCAGTTTGGGCTTGTCGAGCTTCTGGAACACGCCGGCCTGAATTTGCCTGGCCAGAAAAGGTCCGGTTGTAACCACCACGTCATAGCCGGAGCCGCCGGCAAGCAGCTTGGTCTCAAGAATTTCGTTCGAATCGAAGGTGTCGTAGACGACCTTGATGCCGGTCTCCTTGGTGAAATCATCAAGGATGGAACTGTCGATATAATCAGACCAGTTGTAGACGTTGACGACCTTGTCCTGTGCCAACGAGACGCCTGCGGAAAACAGGGCAGCCGTCATCGTGACAGCCAGTCCGAATAGCTGTTTCTTCATGAAGATTCTCCTGTTTGGCCCAGCCTGCCATCCTGCCGGCAGGTCTGCTGCTCCATTCTCGAGGGCAATGAGAGCATTATTGACCTGACGATCGTTCCCGATTGTCTGAAGGCCAGCTTGTCACTCGTTATTCCAGATGAGTCCCTGGCAGGGTTCATTGCTGCCTTCTCAAGCTGTCGTCAAAAGCGCTGACGAAAATGTCGACCTCGTTTCGCGACCAGATCAGTGGCGGGCGTAGCTTGAGGGTGTTGGGCGTGCCTTTCCCTATGAGGATGTTTCGGGCAAGCATGTCTTCGACAAGCCACTCGGCTTGTGTCACGGCCGGTTCCTTTGTGAGACGATCCGTCACCAGTTCCACGCCAGTCATCATTCCAAGTCCTCGTACGTCGCCGATGATGGCGTGCCGTTCAGCCAGACGCCTAAGCTCCTGCCGCAGATAATCTCCGATGGCGGCGCCCCGCCTGATCAGGTCTTCTCGCTCAATGACGTCCAGCACGGCCATGCCGGCCGCGCATGCGACGGTGTTGCCGCCGAAGGTGCTGAACAACTGCGGGTAGGTGCCATTGAGGAACCGCTTCATGAGTGCCGAGCTGAGAATGACAACGCCGAGAGGGTGGCCATTTCCAACCGGCTTGCCCATCGTTATGAAGTCGACGTTGTCGTCCTTGAGCCCGTTTGCCCGGAACCCCCAAAAGGTTCCCATGCGGCCACAACCGGCCTGCACCTCGTCCGCAATGACGAACCCGCCCGCCGATCGGACCTTTTCCGCGACAAGATTGAAATAGTTTTCAGGCGCCCGCAGCACCCCGCTCGAACATAGGGCGGTGTCGACCATGAATGCCGCCGGCCCGTGGCCTCTTTCGCGCAAGGCGGCTATCGCCTTGTCGGCGTCGGCAGCATATTTCGCTGCTGCTTGGGGGTCGCGGGAAAAACGGCCCCTATACATATCCGGGGCCGTCAGGGTCTCAATGCGTTTGGGATGCTTGTCAGCGGGAAGATGACGCCAGCTTTCATTGGAGAGGGACGTCGTGAGCTCGGTGCATCCATGGTAAGCTTGGTCAATTATCAGCCCCCCGTCCTGCCTGCTGAGTGACATGGCTATCTGCATCGCCAGGTCGTTGGCTTCGCTGCCCGAGTTGACGAAGATGCAGGTGTCGAGGTGATCAGGCAGGTCGGCGGTCAGGCGCGCCGAGTACTCGACGGCCACGTCGCACATATACCGCGTATTGGTGTTCAGCGCGCTGGCCTGGCGGTAGATCGCTTTCGCCACGTGCGGATGACAATGACCGATCTGAGGGACGTTGTTGTAGACATCCAGATAGGCGGTGCCATCGGCGGCATACATCCAGGCTCCGTGAGCGCGGGTGATGTGCAATGGCTTGTTGTAGAAATGCCATATCGGTCCCAGGTGAGCTTCGCGCTCGTGCCTGAGCACGTCATAGGCATATGCGAGATGCTCGCCATCGTTGCTGATGGCGCCATACACCGGAAACCGGCATACCTGACGAAGCCGGCGGACCGCCTGTGCGCGACCTTGACGGCTCAGCAACTCCATCATCCGAGGGTAGTGGCCGGCGTTGTCGATATGCGGGATGCCGGATTCATCCGTGGCTTCTCTCGCTTCCACGATGACAGTGGCCATGGCGAGGCGCAGAAGGAGCGCATCGAAAAGGAGATCGATCTCGTTTTCTTCAAGCGGGTATATCGAATCGAAACCTGATGTCACGTCGCAAAGGTAGGCGATCGGGTCGTCATCGAATTTCGAGAATGTCTCGGAAGCGGTCACAATGTCCGCGACAATGGAATTGTGGCCCATATCGCCAAAGTCGATGATACCCACCGGCGATGTGCTGTCATTGGGATCGACAAGGACATTGCCGCCATGCGAATCCTGATGCACGACTTGGCGACGCGTCTTCGACAATTGCGGAAGGGTAAAGCGCTCGGCGCGCTCGAAGATTTCCTCGCACAATTGCCGAAGCCTGACGTTGGAGATCTTTGCTATCTGCGGGCGCAGGGCCAGGGCGCGTGAAATGTCCCAGAGGTGCACATTGCTGCCTGCGTAGGGATGAAAAAAATCGCGCAGCGCATAGGCAAGCCGTCCTACTATCACTCCTATGTTGAACCGAGTGGCGGCGGAAAAGGCTTCCTCAACCTGCTCCATGACCTTCCCCGGAAGGAAAGTAAGCACACGCACCATGTGCCGGCAGCCGCGCTCGTCCTCGATCCATTCATATGGGGCGCCAGCGAGGGAGGGAACAATGCGAGGCACCGGCAGGGCCGGATCGCGCTCGAAGATATGGTTCAGGGCTTTGACCTGCATATCCACGACGCCTTCAGGTTCGCCTATATTCGATATCTTGACGACGACGTCGCGGCCATCGGTGCCCTCGATCCGCCACGACAGATCACGCTCGGAAGCCAGTTGCCTGTACGTCCCCTCGATCCCGTACCGGGTTGCCACGAGGCGCCTTGTCGCTTCCGGCGAAAAATTGGGAAGGTTGCGAAGCAGCAGAGCGTCCGTGCTCATTCCATACCTTAAGGCCAAATATCGACACCCGACGTGGCGACCACGTCGAAGTTGCACGTTTGGCAGGGAAGTCCGCAGGTGGCATTTTTGCGCGGCGCATCGCCAGCCGTACGAGAGGCTAGACCTCTATCGACATGGCAAGAATATCATTCAGAGAACGGATACATTGGTTTTTACAAATGCATCCGGTGCGCCCTGATGATCGCGTCGCGGACATAGGCGACGTTGGCGGCCTGCTCGCCTGTTCGCGTGGCGACCTCGATGTCGGCTGAATAGGCCTCATCGGCTATGGGAAGTCGGCGAAGACGCCCCTGCTGTTCGAACATGCTGGCAAAATGTATCGGCAGGACCCCGAGGTAGGCGCCTGACAGGACCATCAGAAGCTGCGCCTCAATATCAAAGGTTACCCGGTTCGCGGCTGCGGTGTCGAAGCGGTGACGCCGAATACCATACCAATATCCTCTGTGTACCCATGGATGGCCGTAGCATTCCGCACTCGTAATCGTCTCGTCATTTCGGCAAAACAAAGGATGCGTCGAGCCGCAAAATACAGCGTGCTCTTCTTGGTAGATGATCTGGTATTGCACGCTTGCGACTTTGATGTCGGAGCCACCTATTCCGATGTCTATTTTGTTTTCCGCCACGGCCTTCGTTATGTCGTTGGGGCGCATGATCTTGAGATCTAGCTCGATTTCCGGCGCAGCTTTGGAAAGCTCGGCAATAGCGTCGGAAAGCCGGAAACTTGGGTCGGTCGCTAAGCAGTCGACAATGCCGACGCCGACCTTTCCCGCCAAAGCGCTTCTAACACGCGAAAGCCGTGCCGAACCGGCTTCCAGCATCCCGGTAATTTCCGTGCTGATTTCGTAAACCCGCCGCCCTTCCTCCGTGAGCGAAAACCCGCGCCGCCCCCGTTCGCACAACTTCACGCCAAGCCGTTGTTCAAGCGCGGTCAGATGGTTGGAGATCGTAGGTTGGCTGAGCGACAGTTCCATCTGTGCTGCAGACATGCCGCCATTGCGAACCACGCTTTCAAAAACGCGAAACAGATGGAGATCGGACCCCGATATCTTCATGAAAAGCAGATTGCACCAAATGTACTGGCTGGCAATTCGGGCAGGCGGCTGATGCAGGTCACGCGCAAACCGTCATTTCCATCGGGCGCCGAATCGAGGCGGCCGACTTTGTGAGCAACCTGCTGGGAGCAAAAGGCTGCCCGTGCCTGCGAAGCAGCCGATGATCGCCCTACCTTCCTTCCCCTCCCCGCTCCGCTACCGGGTATTGACGCTGCAACCAAATCCGGATTTGATAATACGTGGATACAAAAATACTTTCCGGGTGCCAAGTGCCAGCAGCCTTCTCCGTCGAGCCACGCATGTCCGCCACTGCAGAGGAGGAGGCGTACAGGCATCTTCAGCGGGCGCTTCGCCTCGGTCGTTACAAACCGGGTGAACGGCTAATCCCCGAAGAGATTGCTGCCGAGATCGGTATGAGCCGCATGCCTGTGCGGGAAGCCTTTCGGCGCCTGGCTTCCGACGGACTGGTCGTTCTGCGCCCCAATCGGGGATGTGTCGTGGCTGGCCTCACGGTCGATGAGCTTTACGAGATCTTCGAAATACGTTCGGTTTTGGAAGGACTCGCTGTCAGGCTGGCGATGCCACGGATCGATGAGGAGGCGCTCGAAGAATTCGAGAACCTACTCGATCGCATGGAACGCGCCGGGCAGAGCGGCAGCAGCGACTGGGTGGTGCGACATCAGGAATTCCATGGCCGGATCTGTGCACTCAGCAGGAGGCCCAAGCTCATCCACCAGATCTCGGCGCTGCACGTGGTGATAGAACCATACATGCGGATTTGGTTCGACGACGCTCATAAGCCGCTTTCCGCGCGCGAGGAGCACGCGGCGGTGATCGCGGCTTTGCGCTCCGGCGACGGACGTCATGCCGAAGAGGTTATGCAAAATCATATTCTCGGGACAGCACCGTTGCTGGCCGAGTTTGTGGGTCCGAGCCGGTGACGCACGCCAGCCGGACAGAAATGGCCAGTCAGCCAATGAAAAAGGGGAACCAAATGAAAATTTGTCGTTTGGCCGCGATTGCGGCCGCATTCAGCATGCTCGTCTTCACCCACGCCACTTTGGCACAAGACGCGCCGAAGGCGATAACCATCGCGACGGAAGGCGCCTACGCTCCCTGGAACTTCACCAACGCAGACGGCAAGCTTGACGGCCTGGAGATCGAGCTTGCTAACGATCTTTGTGCACGGATGAAGATCAAATGCACCATCATTGCCCAGGACTGGGATGGTCTTATTCCGTCGCTTAAGGTCGGCAAGTTCGATGTGATCATGGCCGGGATGTTCATCACACCGAAGCGGCTCGAGACCATAGACTTCACCCAGCCCTACGCCGTCGATCCGGGCGGATTCGCCGTCGCCAAGGACAGCGAGCTTGGCAAGCTCGGTTTTTCCGCGGAGAAGTTCAATCTGGACGACGAGGCTGCATCCATGGCCGCGATCGAGAAGCTGAAGCCGCTGCTGAAGGGCAAGGTGGTCGGCGTACAGGCGGCCACGATGATGCTCGATTTCGTAAAGAAGTACTTCGGCGACACGGTGGAAATCCGCGAGTACAAGACCACCGAGCAACATGATCTCGACCTCGCCGCCGGCCGGGTCGATGCTCTTTTTGCGCAGCGGACGGCGCTCGCCGCGACACTCTCAAAACCTGAATTTGCCGATTACACCCTCGCCGGACCGGGCTTTGTGGGCGGCCTTTTCGGCCGCGGAACCGGTGCGGGGCTGCGCAAGGAAGACACCAAGCTCAAGGAGATGCTGAATGCGGCAATCGACGGTGCAATCGCCGACGGTACCATCAAGCGTATCTCAGAGAAATGGGTGAGGACGGATGTGACGCCGGTCAAGTAGGCGCGGGCGGACCTGCCCGGCGGAGCGGCGCAAGCCGTTGGCGTCGGGCAGCGCGCTGAAAGGCTGCGATTTACATGACCAACCCTATGCATATTTTGGGCTTGCAAGAGGGCGGCTGGGGAGCCGCTCTGCTTGTCGCATCCGGTGTTACGCTTGCACTGTCCGTTCTCGGCTTTATCCTCGGCGCCGCCTTCGGCTCCGCGGCGGCGGCCGGTCGCCTCTCGTCCCGCGGCGTCCCCGCTTGGCTCGCCCATGTCTACGGCACAGTATTTCGCGGTGTGCCCGACTTGCTGACGATATACCTCCTCTACTACGGCGGCAGCATCGCCCTGACGCAGATTGGCAAGTTTTTTGGCAGCGCCGGCTTCGTCGGGCTGCCGACTTTTGCCACCGGTGTCTTGGCGATCGGCATCATATCGGGCGCCTATCAGGGAGAAGTCTATCGCGGCGCCTACCAGGCCGTGGATCGCGGCCAGTTCGAGACCTGCAAGGCGCTCGGCCTGTCCCGATTTCAATCGCTACGCCTCATCATCGTGCCGCAACTGATGCGCCACGCCCTGCCGGGGCTTGGCAATGTCTGGCAGCTGGTGCTCAAGGACTCGGCACTGATCTCCGTCATCGGCCTCGTCGAACTGATGCGCCAGGCGCAGATCGGAGCAGGTTCGACGCGAGAACCTTTCATCTTCTATATTGCGGCCGCCGCGCTCTACTTCGTCATCGCCGCCGTGACCGCTTCCGTCTTCCGTTATGGCGAGGCGCGGGCCTGGAGAGGCATGGTCCACGCGTGATCGACTTCGCCTTCTTTCTCGAGATCATGCCCGTCCTGCTTGCTGGCCTGCCGTTGACCCTGCAGCTTACTGCAGCCTCGATGGGCATCGGTTTCCTTATGGCGTTGCTGCTCGCGCTCGCCCAACAGGGAAATCGCCGGATCGTGGTATGGCCCATCCGTGCCTTCGTTGCAGTCTTTCGCGGAACACCCCTGCTGGTGCAGATCTTCCTCATCTATTATGGTCTCGGCCAGTTTCGGCCGTCGCTCCAGGCGATCGGAATCTGGTGGCTGTTCCGCGAGCCTTACTGGTGCGCCATCGTCGCGCTCAGTCTCAATGAAGCTGCCTATGGAAGCGAGATCCTGCGCGGCGCAATAAAGGCTGTGCCGCGCGGACTGACCGAGGCCGCTACAGCCTCCGGCATGTCGAAGCTGCTCACGCTGCGCCTGATTGTGCTGCCTCTGGCCCTGCGCCAGGCGATCCCGAATTACAGCAACGAGATCATCCTCATGATCAAGGGCACGTCGCTTGCATCGATCATCACGCTGATGGAGGTCACCGGGATCGCGCAGGGGCTTATTTCGCAGACCTATCGCGCCGTCGAGGTCTTCGTGGCTGCCGGCACGATCTATCTCGCCCTCAATTTCACAATCATCTCGGCACTGAACGCGCTGGAAATCCGGCTCACTCCCTATCGGGCTCGATCCTGAGACATGTCTCGCCGCAATGACGAGGAGAACTAACGAAATGCGCGATTTCGAGAAGCCGACGCGATCCGTTGCCGTGTCGCGACATGCGATGGCAGCGACCTCGCACCCTTCCGCCACCCTAACCGCGCTGCAGGTCATGCAGGCGGGTGGAAACGCCATGGATGCCGCCATTGCAGCCTGCGCAGTCCAATGCGTCGTGGAACCGGGCTCGACCGGCATCGGCGGCGACTGTTTCGCGCTTTATGCGCCCGATGGCTCTGATCAGGTCATCGCCTATAATGGGTCCGGCCGCACGCCGGCGGCCCTCACTGCCGACTGGTTCGACGAGCGGGGGCTGACGGAGGTGCCGCGCCAGTCGCCCGCGGCAGTAACGATCCCCGGGGCGATCGACGCGTGGACACGCCTGCACGCCGATCACGGCGGTCTCCCCTTTGCCGACCTGCTCGCGCCCGCGATCCGCTTTGCCGAGGAGGGTTACGCGATCACTCCCCGCGTTCACCGCGACTGGTCCCTCGAACAAAAACTGCTCGCGGCCGACGCCACGGCTGCGCGAATCTTCCTTCCCGGCGGAACGGCGCCAAAGATAGGCGAGGTTCACCGTCAGCCGGAGCTGGCGCGTACGCTGAAACGCATTGCTGCCGAGGGACGCGTCGCATTCTACGAGGGGCCGGTCGCCGAGGAAATAGTGTCCTATCTGAACTCGCTGGGCGGGCTCCACACGCTGGACGACTTCGCGAATGCGCGCGGCGAGTATGTTACCCCGGTGACAACCGATTTCCGCGGCTACACGGTCCATGAATGTCCCCCGAACGGCCAAGGCATCATCGCTCTCTTGATCCTGAATATCCTGAATCGTTTCCACGCCGAGGGGGATCCGCAGTCGCCTGACCGGCTGCACGTCGAGATCGAGGCGACGCGCCTTGCCTATGCCGCCCGCGACGCCTGGATCGCCGATCCAGATAAGGCGGACGTCCCGGTCGACCACCTGCTGTCCGACGAACTGGCGGACAGGCTTGCGGGAATGATCGACCTGAGCAACGCGCTGACAGACCTGCCGCCCTTCGAAATGCCACTTCATCGCGATACCGTCTATATTTCGGTCGTGGATCGAAATCGGAATTCGGTAAGCTTCATCAACTCCACCTTTGACAGTTTCGGCACCGGCCTCGTCTCGCCTCGCTCGGGAGTGATCCTGCACAATCGCGGCCAGAGTTTCTCGCTCAAGCCCGGCCATCCCAATCGAATCGGGCCATCGAAACGGCCGCTTCACACGATCATCCCCGGAATGGTTACGCGCAACGGCAGAGTAGAAATGTCGTTCGGTGTTATGGGTGGCTACTATCAGGCGCTCGGCCACGCCCATCTGATCTCCAAGGTGCTCGACTACGGGATGGACCTGCAGGAGGCGATCAATCTGCCGCGCTTGATGCCGACATCCGACGGAACAAGAGTGGAGACAGAGCATAAGATTGACGCTGCGACCAAAGCCGAGCTCGAACGTAGAGGCTTCACTTTTTCTCCAGCGGATGAGCCGATCGGCGGCGCTCAGGCGATCCGGATCGATTGGGAGAACGGCACTTTGACCGGCGCGTCGGAACCAAGGAAGGACGGAATTGCTCTGGGGATTTAGCGCCCCGGCCATTCGCGGTGCAAGGTACCAAAGGTGCAACGCAACCCGCAAATACTCCGAGTTCTGACGGGGTGGAGCATCCTTCCTCTGCAGTTGAGACACGTCGGCGTTTGAGCTACTTCGATAACCATCTCGTCCAACCCGAGGCTTCCTTGCACTACTCGCAATAGGCACCTCTGAAACCCTTTGCCGCTCCGCCTGCTTATCTTGGTGACGCAGAATTTGCTGCTCGGGCCAGTCCAGCGGTGTTGACCGCCAGATACCCTCGGCTTGCGAACCGATACCTCACATAGTGACGCGATCGCGGACCGCGGCGTCGAGCAGCCAGTCGACGAAAAGCGCGGCGTCAGGATGCAGGCCCCTTCCGAGGGGCTCCAACAGGTGAAAGGCCTCGTCAATCGGAACTTCGAGATCGAATGGCGCGAACAGTCTGCCAGATTTCCGTTCTCGATTGGCAACCGACAACCGCCCGAGTGCCACGCCGCCACCTTCTGCCGCGATCTCGAATGCCGTTAAAGAGGTGTCGAGTTGCAAGCCTTGCCCGGGGTCGACCGTCTTTGCCTCGGCGGCATTCAGCCAGATCCCCCAGCCTTCCTGGTATCCGAGCACATGCAGTAACCGGTGTTCCCGCAGATCGTCGGGCCGCTTCAGTGGTCGCTTATCGACGAGGCCAGGGGCGCAGAGGGGCGTGATGGTCTCCCATGTCAAACGATGACTCCGGACGTTGCTCCAGCCGCCGGTGCCGTACTGAATGTCGAGATCGAAGACGTCCGTGTCGAAGGCATCGTTCCAGACGCTTGAGATTATCCTGACATTCTTGTCGGGATTACAGTCCAGAAATTCCGGTAGGCGGGGCGCCAGCCAATTGACCGCAAACGACACCGCGCATCGCACGGTCAGCTCCTTCGCTCGGCGCCCACCGAACACCTCTCGGGTACCGATAGCCAGACGCTCGAATGCGTCGCGCACCTTCGGCAGGTAGGCCTCCCCGGTCTTGGTCAATTGCAGGCTGCGAGGGTGGCGGATGAACAGCTGATGCCGCAGGCTGAGCTCGAGCGATTTGACGTGCTTGGAGATGGCAGCCTGAGTCAGATTTAGCTCTTTGGCAGCATCGGTGAAGCTGAGGTGGCGCGCGGCGGCTTCGAAGGCGCGCAGCCAAATGAGAGGCGGCAGATCGAGCTGCATGAGTCATCTCCAACCTATGTATAACAGAAACGTGGTCATTGTCTGCGAAACGGTTGTTTGACGCAACACTCGATGCCGAGACATTCAAGGCTCAACTGCCCCATGCGGGACGAGATGAGTCCCACTTCCGAAGATCAGAGCCGTCCCCGATGAGGTAGGCGGCAGTTACCGCCGATAATGCAGCCCGAGGGATCCAATGTTCTCGTTCTTCCCAACAGCCCGCGTCCGTCCATCGCCCTTCTTTGAAGCCGCCGTCGCGGAGGGAATGGTGGCTGCGAATGTCTACAACCGCATGATCATGCCGACATCGTTCGGCGACCCGGAGGGAGAATACTGGCGGCTGATCAACGGCGTCTCGCAATGGGATGTCGGTGTGGAACGCCAAGTGCAGCTCAAGGGACCGGACGCAGGACGGCTGGCACAAATCCTGTCGCCGCGAGATCTCTCCACCTGTAAAATTGGCCAAGGAAAATATGTGCCGCTTTGTAACCATCGCGGCACGATTATCAATGACCCGATCTTGTTGAAGCTCTCCGACGACCTCTATTGGCTCTCGATTGCGGACAGCGACATCTGGCTTTGGGCAAGTGCCATCGCGGCCGAACGCGGGCTGAATGTCGAGATTACCGAACCCGATGTCTCGCCCATGGCTCTGCAGGGACCCAAGGCCGAGGATGTCGCAGCCCATGTCCTGGGCGATTGGGTGCGCGCGCTGAAGTACTTCTGGTTCAAGGAAACCGAGATCGAAGGCATTCCGATAGCGGTGCAGCGATCGGGATGGTCCAAACAAGGCGGATTTGAGATCTATCTGAGGGATGGGACGAAGGGCACGAAGCTCTGGAACATCTTCAAGGAAGCAGGCAAGCCCTGGGGTATCGGCCCTGGCGCCCCGGCAACTGCGGAACGCACGGAGAGCGGACTTGTGTCGGTGGGAGGCGACACCGACGACGAAACCAATCCCTTCGAAGTTCGGCTCGGCAAGTATGTTGATCTCGGCGTTCCGGACGATGTTGTCGGAATCGGAGCACTCCGAAAGATTGAAGCCGAGGGACCGAAGCGGCACCAACTGGGTCTCATTTTCGATGCCTCGATGCCGATACCGTTTGGCTCCAAGCGTGAGGACATCACCTTCCAGGGCACCAGGGTTGGCGTGATGACGCATTGCACATGGTCGCCCCGAATGAAGGCCAACATCGGATATGCCTTGATATCGACCGCCGTAAAGGCCGGAACGACAGTCACCGTCGATCGCGCGAACGGTTCGATGGCCGCGCGGCTGGTGGAGCTTCCTTTCCTATGATTGACGAAGCGCCTTATCTCCGACCTCGGGCTGCCAACCACGTGCCGTTGACCCCGATCTCATTTCTCTACCGCACGGCTGATCTTTACCCTGATCGCGTGGCAATCATCGATGAGGAACGTCGCTTCACCTGGCTGGAAGTGCGCCGCCGCTGCGAGGCTCTGGCGGCGGGCTTGATCCGCTTGGGTGTTAAGCCAGGGGACGTCATTTCGGTCCTTGCCCCCAACACGGCTGAGATGTTCGAGGCACACTTCGCCGTCGCGATGGCCGGCGCGGTCCTCAACACCATCAATATCCGGCTCGATGCCGAAACTGTTGCCTACATTCTGGACCACGCGGAAGCGCGCGTGTTGATGGTCGACAGGCAATGCCGGCCATTGGCCGAGGCGGCACTTGCACGCATCGCGGGCGCCATGCCCACTTTCATCGATCTGGGCGGGCCTGGGGATGGTCCGGCCGGATGCATCCGCCACGCGGATTTGGTTCAGTCCGAAGCCGCCGGCTTCGTGCCGCTGCTGCCGGCTGACGAATGGCAGACCCTGTGCCTGAACTACACGTCCGGCACCAGCGGGCGGCCTAAAGGCGTGCTATACCATCATCGCGGCGCCTATCTCATGGCACTGGGCACAATCGCAGGCTGGGGACTGTCGGGGCATCCGACCTATCTTTACACAGTGCCTATGTTCCACTGCAACGGCTGGGGGCATGCGTGGACTATGACCGCCCTTGCCGCGACGATCGTCTGTTGCCGGCAGATCTCGGCCAAAGCGATCTTCGGGGCCATCGAGGCCTTCGGTGTGACCCACTTTGGCGGGGCGCCGGTCGTGCTCGGCATGCTGGTAGAGGCTGCCGAAGCCGAACCTTTTACGCTGCCGCATGCCGTTCGGGTCATGACGGCCGGAGCGCCGCCGCCTGCGGCCATTCTTGAGAAAGTCGAAGCCTTGGGCTTCGATGTGATGCAAGTATACGGCCTCACGGAAACCTACGGCCATGTCGTCCAATCCGTCTGGGACCAGGCATGGGACGGCTTGGATTTTACGAGACGCGCGATGATCAAAGCGCGCCAGGGAGTGCGCTTTCCGACAACGGAATCGGCTGAGATTTGGGACGCTCAATCCGGAGCGGGCCTGCCCCAGGACGGCAGCGCGATGGGCGAGATCGTGCTGCGCGGCAACACGATCATGAAAGGCTATCACAAGGATGAAGCGGCCACCGAAGCTGCCTTCGGAGGCGGGGTGTTCCACACTGGCGACGTCGCCGTGCAGCATCCAGACGGTTTTCTCGAAATCAAGGACCGAATCAAGGACATCATCATCTCTGGCGGTGAGAACATTTCCTCGATCGAGGTGGAATCCGTTCTGTATCGGCATCCGGCTGTCAGCGCCGCCGCTGTCGTGGCCAAGCACGACATCAAATGGGGCGAAACGCCTTGCGCCTTCGTGGAATTCAAGCCTGGTGCAACTGCCACCGCGGATGAACTGCACCAGTTCTGCCGGGAACGTCTCCCCGGCTTTAAGGTACCAAAGCATTATTTCTTTGAGATTTTGCCCAAGACTTCGACGGGAAAGATCGAAAAGTACAAATTACGGGAGCGGGCCAAGGCTTTTGCATGATGAAACAACAGTACATCACCATCGAGACGGAAGGCGCTGTAACAATCGTAACGCTGGCACGCGAGGATCGGCGCAACGCCATTAGCGAAGACATGCTGATGGAGATCGAAAACGTGTTTCGGGCGCCACCCAAGGGCACGCGGTGTTTCGTGCTTTCGGCCAGGGGCGCCCATTTCTGCGCCGGATTAGATCTGCGGGAGCATTATGAGAAGGACCGCTCTCCAGTCGAATTCATGACGATGTGCCAAGGCTGGCACCGAACCTTCGACCTCATTCAATTCAGCGGCATCCCTGTGGTAGCCGCGCTCAAGGGGGCAGTCGTGGGCGGCGGCCTCGAACTGGCGGCGGCGGCCCATGTCCGTGTGGCAGAGGAGAGTACCTTCTTTGCTCTTCCGGAAGGCCAGCGCGGCATCTTCACGGGAGGTGGCGCCACGGTACGCGTGGCCCGCATCATCACGCCGGCGCGCATGATCGACATGATGCTCTCGGCAAGGACCTACGACGTCCGACGCGGGCTAGATCTTGGCCTATGCCATGAAGTGGTTCGCGACGGCCAGGCGCTCGCCCGTGCCAAGGTGCTGGCTGCGCAGGTTGCCTCCAATCCCCCAACCACCAATTTTGCCATCGTGACCGGCATATCCCGCATCAATGACATGTCCACCACGGACGGCCTGTTTGCAGAAGGCCTGCTTGCCGCAGCCGTGCAAACCAACCCGGATATCAGGGAGCGGCTCGAGGCCTTCTTTTCCAGGAAGACCGAGCGTCTCGAACCAGGGACCAGGTGACAGATGACCTATCAACCGCCTGTGTCCCAGATTCTCTTGGCGATGCAGAGCGCCGGGAAGTTCGGCGCCCCTCATTATGCCGACCTCTCTCTCGATGATGCGCAAGCCATCATTTCCGAGGCAGGACGTTTTGCCGCCGAACGTATCGCCCCCTTGAACCAGGTCGGCGACCGGCTTCCTGCATCCATCAACGACGGGAAGGTCACCACGCCTCCGGGCTGGCGTGTAACCTATCGGGACTGGTGCGCAGCTGGCTGGAACGGTTTAGCAGGCCCCGCCGACCATGGCGGGCAAGGCCTTCCCATGTTGATGGCCGTGGGATGTACCGAACTGTGGAACTCGGCATCCATGGCCTTTGCTCTCTGCCCGCTTCTGACGGCAGGTGCCATCGAAGCGATTGCGGCGCATGCCAGCCAGGACCTCAAAGATTTTTACCTGCCCAAGCTCGTGTCCGGAGAATGGACCGGTACCATGAACCTCACGGAACCGCAGGCTGGCTCCGATCTTTCGGATCTACGCTGCCGGGCGGAACGCTTGGGCGACGGCACTTACTCCATCACCGGCAGCAAGATTTTCATAACTTACGGCGAGCACGATTGCGCGTCGAACATCGTGCATCTGGTCTTGGCGCGACTTGCCGATGCGCCTGCGGGTACGCGGGGAATCTCCCTGTTTCTCGTCCCCAAATTTCTGCCTGACGGAACACACAACGACCTGCGCTGCCATTCGCTCGAGCACAAGCTCGGCATACACGGTTCACCGACCTGCGCCATGACCTATGGTGACAACGGAGGCGCGAAAGGATGGCTGATCGGGGAAGAGAACCGCGGCCTCAATTGTATGTTCACGATGATGAACAACGCGAGGCTTCTTGTGGGCGTCCAGGGAGTTGCGCTTGCAGAGCGGGCCACGCAGATGTCGGTCGCCTATGCAAGGGAACGGCGCCAGGGAAGCGTTCCGGATCAGCGAGCAGGCGCGAGCGCAATAATTCGTCATCCTGACGTCAAACGAATGCTGCTTGAAATGCGGGCCAAGACCGCTGCTGCACGTCTGCTCTGTATGGCAACCGCCTCTTCGATCGACGGGAGCCTGAGAGCAAAATCAGCTGATGACAGACGGCTCGCGCATGCAAGGGCTTCTCTATTGACGCCGTTGGCCAAAGCCTACTCGACGGAGATAGCGGTCGAAGTAACCTCAAGTGCAATTCAGATCCACGGCGGAATGGGATACATTGAGGAGACGGGCGTTGCGCAGCTCTATCGCGACGCTCGTATTTTGCCGATTTACGAGGGCACCAATGGTATACAGGCCATTGATCTTGTCTCGCGAAAGCTACGTCTCGAAGACGGCGAAACGCTGCTTGATACCTTGAAATCCAGCCAACAGGGTCTGACGATCGTTGCCGGCGAACCGCTCGCAAGCCGTATTGTTTCTGAGATATCGGAACTGGCCAAGACGCTATCCAAAGCGCCCGATAGCGTCCAGTCGCTCGCGGCTGCAATGCCGCTCCTCCGCGCCTTGGCCGCTGTCATTGCCGGGGGATATCTGGCGGAAAGCGCGGCTCTCGTGCAAGGCGGCGCCACTGAAAGTGAGGCCCGCTATTTCATCACTGTTGAATTGCCTACCGCGATGGCTGCAGCAAAATCTGCGTTATCGGGAGCTGAGATTCTGGCAACATATAATCTACAGTAGCGTTTACCTATGGTGCCTGGAGACAAGAGCGGTCCTCCAATCGGGATACTCAAGGCGAGCCATCCACCCAGGCAAGCACGGTGCGGGCAATGGGGTGGGTGGGTGATCTTTGTGGATGCTCGCATAATCCTACCGTGGGTTGGCGTCGGCGGGATGGACGGGTGGGAGACAGCCTTCCGCCTCAGCTGGTGGTTCTGCTAAGTGTAGGAGGACACAACAACCTATGTACTTCGAAGCGAAATTTCACGACGCTGTCGAACAAGAGGCATCCTTGCCAGGTTGGCGGCAGGAATACCGCCAAATATCGAAGGGTGGATATAGCGGTCAATTATCCGCCATGCTCCTCCCAGGCGTGCAAATTATTCGCGAGATGATAAATGTTGAGACTGAACAAATTTTCTCAGCACCCAAAGACCGCGTCATTTTTTATTACTACCCTAAGCTCGATAGAACAGAGCTCGCGCATGGCGACATAATATTTACCGGCTCAGGGTTCGCATTGAATTGGACCGACCGGATCGGGTTTATGGATGCCCATAGTGACTTGCTGATGCTCGTACTGGATTGCAGAGCAGTGCTCACGGAACAGCAGCGCGTTCATTCGGGACATTTCGTCGGTTCGGCCGGGCAGCACGCGAGATTTCTGGCCGAATGGCTTTTGTCGCTTCTGGCTCTTTCCCGAGCATCAGGCTCCGAACTGACGCCTCAAGTGCTTTCGATACTCGCCGACATCATAAAGGACCGATTTGAGATTCTTTTCCAGTACAGCAACCGTCGTGAACTGCCATATGTCTTGGATGCTGAACGAACCTACAGGTTGGTACGAGATAAGTTGCACGCGGCGCCGAATGACGTCCACTCGGTAGCCTCACTGTCGCGCGATCTCGGGATTCCGGCCAGTTCCCTTAGAGGAGCATGCGCCAAACTGGCGCCTGTCCCGCTCGATCAGATGTTGATGACACTTCGGCTAAACGGCGCCCGCCGCGATCTGATCCAGGCACGCGATTCGACGAGGAAAGTCTCCGACATTGCCATGGATTGGGGGTTTTTCCATTGGGGCCGCTTTGCTAGTCGCTACCGAGAGCTCTTTGGCGAGACCCCTTCGCGAACCCGGAAGGGACGGCCCTCGCTCTGAGACCGAACGGCATGCCATGCCAGCCGATCAAGACGGCTTCAAGGTTGCCGCCACAGCCCCTCGTTTATCAGATCATTCGCGGTTGATGCGATCCCCTCACGCAACACCGCGACCATTGTGTCAATCTGAGTTCGGGTGATGATGAGTGGGGGCGACATCACACACATGTTGATGAGGGGGCGCACCAAAAGCCCCTTCTGTTGGCAATGGAAATCTATGCGTTTGCCGACTGCTAGATCGAGGTTGAGAGGATTCTTAGCCGATGGGTCAGCAACGCACTCAACGCCCGCCATGAGCCCCATTCCGCGCACTTCTCCCACAAGCGGCAGATCTTCCAACGTTTTTAGCCGATGTTGGAAATACGGACTGACCTCACGCGCGTGCTCAAGCAGACCGTCTTCGAGGAGTTCGATATTGCGGATCGCCACAGCGCAACCAATCGGATGGCTCGAATATGTCAACCCGTGCACGAACGTCGCGTTAGGGTGATCGGATTTGCGAAGTTCGTCAAAGATGCGAGCCGACACCATCACGCCGCCAAGTGGGAAATAGCCGGAAGTAACACCTTTCGCAAAGGTGATCATGTCAGGCTGTATCCCGAAAACATCCTCGGAGGCGAAGATGTGGCCGAGCCGCCCGAAGGCGGTTACGACCTCATCGGAGATGTAGAGGATATCATTCTGGCGGCAAAGTGCATGCATGCGCTTCAGGTAGTTAGCCGGTGAAACGAGCACACCGCCGCTTGCCTGGATCGGCTCCGCTATAAAGGCGCCGATACGGTCCGCACCTTCCTGCTCTATCAGTCGACGGAACTCGTCGACGAGATGGTCCTCAAACGCCTCGACAGAGAGCCCCTGCGCCCCGTGGAACACACTCGGGCTGCTGAGCTTGCGCACCAGATCGACGCCGTCCATCCAGTCATGATCGCGGGGGCGGCCGTTGAGGGATGCGGTTAGGTGGGTGGAGCCGTGATAGCTGCCTTGACGCGAGATAAGTAGCTTCTTCTGAGGCTTGCCCCTTACGTTGTTGTAGAATTGCATCAATCGAATTGCAGTCTCGACGGCCGATGATCCGCCTGTCGTGAAGAACACGTGGCGCAAGTCGCCCGGTGCTCTGGCCGAGAGCATTTCCGCTAGCGTTTCGGCCGGCTCATTGCTTGTGTACCAAGGCGTAGAATAGGTGAGCGCCATCGCCTGGTCGCGCATAACGTTTGCTAGGATCTCGTTACGGTGTCCAACGTTGATGCACCACATACCCGCCGGACCGTCTATCAATTGCCTACCGTTCTCGTCGACAACGTACGTCCCCTCGCCCGACGTGATCAGTCCGCGAGCCTCCGCTCCGATGTTGCGGGCCACTGGCGCCGCCTGGACTAAGTGAAATCGCCTGTTCGCGGGCTCTCCGGGCAACTCCCGAGCGCCGGTCGTCTCACGGATTCTCCGGTCCATACGCTTCCTGCCCCGTTGCATCTGGCGTCTGAAGCGTAGTTGCTTAAGCCATCGCGCTCTAGCCAGGTCGGGAGGTGGCTGATGCTCAAAATTGAGGCACAGACAACTAGCCGCTCGATGTGTTGAGGAGAACCAGCTCCCAGCCGATACGACCGTCGAGAATCCTGATTGTCTGTATTTGTGAACTATTTTCAGATCACTGCCGCTCGGCAAAAGGGAGGCGCGAAGGCGGTCGAAACTCTTGCCAGATTTCCCGATGCGAGATCGTACCGATCCCAGGCCGCGCCGATGCGGTCGCGCCACGGAGGGGTCGCATCGAAGCCGTTCTCGATTGGAAGAGCGACTTGGTCCACCGCTGCGGAGGCGGCATTTCGAGGCAGGTTGCAGCGGACCTGCACACCACGGGGGGCGTCGTCTTGCGGCGCCCCTGGCCTAGGTACTGACTCGGTTGGGATGGATGGCCAGCGACTTGGGATAAAGCCGCTGGTGTAGAGGCTCCTTCGGGGGGTGGATGTCTCCGAGGCGCTGGAGGACGAGGACACACAGCTTAAGCGGATTCTGCCCGATACCAAGCTCGACGATGAGACGCTGGGAACAGCGTCATGAACGCCTCCGGATGTCGTGCCGGAACGCGGCAATGGTGCGGTAGTCCGGGCCAGCCAGCGCATCAACCAAAGCGCTCCGAGGCTCCGGGCATGTTCGCCTGCGGGCACCTGTCCACTGCAAGCGTCGCCGGCGACCCGCCGCGCGTCAGTCGCGCGATAGGGACAGCCCGGCGAGAAGCGAAGCGTACGCGGCAAGCCTGCGAAATACGAACTCCGTAAAGAGCCGCACGCGCTTCGTCTTGCGTGCCTCCCCCTGTGTGAGAAGCCAGAGCGTTCCGTACATGTGCAGGTTGGTACCCGGCACCCTCGCCAGCAGGGGGTCGGCATCTCCCACGAAGCACGGCAGCGTCGTCATCCCGAGCCCCTGCCGCACCGCGACGATCTGCGCCTCGGCATCCGTGACCCTGAACGGAACCTCGGCGGTGCGAACCTCACCCTCGTTGGCCCAGTCCGGGATTCCATGAATGCTTATGACGATCCAGCGGATGGGATCAGGCGCGCCCGCACGCCACGCGACCAGTCGATCGCGGGACATGTAGATACCGCCGAATACATCCGGTCCCTTCAGACCGTGAAGATTGAGCGGCAGGGTTTTGCGGTCGTAGACGACGCGAATCGCGACGTCGGCCTCTCGGTTGGTCAGATTTGCCAGCTCGCCGGACGACAAGATTTCCATCTCGATGTCCGGGTAAAGACGCGCGAAATCGGAGAAGTCCGGTATGAGCAGGTGGGTCGCCAGCGGCGGTGCCAGTGTCACTCGCAGAAGCCCGCGTACTCTCTGGTCGCGGCCAAAGACGCGCGTCTCCAGCTGGTGCGACGACGCTTCCATCTGGTCGGCGAGCTCGAGGACCTCCTCCCCCGCAGCCGTCAGGCGGTAGCCCGAAGGCAGCTTCTCGAACATGTGCGCCCCGAGCCGTTCCTCCAGTTGGGCGATGCGTCGCAGCACAGTCGAGTGGTTCACCCCGAGGCGCTCGGCGGCAGCCCGCACCGAGCCTGCGCGCGCGACGGCAAGAAAGTAGCGAACGTCATCCCAGTCGATCATGGTGCAGTCCAGCACCGCCGGGGTGCGCCTTCCAAAGCCCGTGTCCAACACATCGAACAGCATCTCGTATTCGAGTAGCACGGGCGGTCATCATAGCCCATGCCGACAAGCGCGGCCCAATTCCGAACGGCAGACACCGATCGTCGCGGCTGGCGTCAGTCATCCAGCCGGATCGATTCCGCACCACCGATATGCGCGCTTCTGCACTCAACACCCAACGCCGGCGGACCCATTTCGAGGTTCTCGGAGGCAGATGCTGTCCCGACACCACGAAAGGAAAAGTCATGGGAAAGCTTGAGGGTAAGGTTGCAGTCATCACAGGTGGATCGAGCGGCATGGCGCTGGCGAGCGCCAAGCGGTTCGTTGAAGAAGGCGCCTACGTTTTCATCACGGGTCGGAGGCAGGAGGCGCTCGACGAGGCCATCAGGCTGATTGGCCGGAACGTGACCGGCGTGCGCGGCGATGCGGCCAATCTCGACGACCTCGACCGCCTGTTCGATACAGTCAAGCGGGAAAAGGGCAAGATCGACGTCCTGTATGCGAGCGCCGGCACGGGCGAAGCCGTCCCACTGGGCGAGATTACCGAGCAGCATTTCGATGCGACCTTCGGGCTGAATACGCGCGGCACGCTGTTCACGGTGCAAAAGGCGTTGCCGCTGTTCAACGATGGCGGATCGATCTTCATGACCGGATCAGTTGCTTCGGTGAAGGGTTTTCCTGGTTACAGCGTGTATGCGGCGAGCAAAGCGGCGTTGCACGCATTCGCACGCGGGTGGCTAAACGAGCTGAAGGGCAGGAACATCCGGGTGAACGTGCTGCACCCGGGGCCGATCGCCACGCCGATGCAGGACCAAGTTCTCACCGAGGAGGCGAAGCGGATGTTCGAATCCCTGATCCCGCGGGGAAAGATGGGGCGTCCTGAGGAAATTGCGGCGGCCGCGGTGTTTCTTGCTTCCGACGATTCCAGCTTCGTGAATGGGCTGGAGTTGTCTGTCGACGGAGGATTCTCCGCCATCTGAAATCACGCCGGATGGCGGGAAGTGGCTGATCGGCTGGAACTAAGACTGTCCACGGTGGAACGACTTCCGCGCCGAACGGTCGGCCAGGCCGGGCGGAAGTCGCTCACGACGGGTGCGTCTAGGCAAAGGTCGCCACACAGCAGAACGGATAACCCAGCGCCGTTGAAGGCCGGGGAAATCAATACCAACACGCATCGGAGAACATTATGAGCTACGCGATTGTAGGATTCGGTAAGATAGGCCAAGCCCTCGCCCACGCCTTCGCCCGTAAAGACATCGACGTGACCGTCGCGAGCCGCCAGCCTCCCGAGGCGTTGGCGCCGCAGGCCCGGGCGATTGGACCCACGGTCGTCGCCAAGTCGCTGCGGGAAGCACTCGAGGCCGACACGATCATCTTGGCGGTTCCGTTCGGGGATCATCGCGACGTTGCGAAGGCTCTGCCGAGCTGGGAAGGCAAGACAGTCATCGATGCGACGAACGCGTTTCCAGTCCCTGAAGAGCTGGACGGTCTCCCGTCCTCCGCCTTCGTCGCGAAGGCGTTCACCGGCGCCAAGCTCGTGAAAGGCTTCAATCACCTGGTTGCGGCCACCCTGGCTACCGATCCAGTCGTCGAGGGCGGCCACCGGGTCGTCTTTCTGTCGAGCGACGACGAGGACGCGACCGCTCACGTTGCGGCCTTGGCCAAACAACTCGGGTTCGCACCCGTCAAGCTGGGAAAGCTCAACGAGGGTGGCGCGCTGGTGCACGCACGCGGCCGCACTTGGGGCCAGCTGATCTTCCAGGACCTGTTCAAGAAGGAGCAGTAACGGATTTACTGTCCACTGTCAGAGGTGCTGCTTGCTCGGGCCCGTCCATGAGAGTCTACGCGGGCTAAGTCAAAATCCGAGGTCCGGAAGCGGCGAGGGCTTCGACGTCCCCTTTCCTCCCCCAAGCGAATTTCAGGAGGTCAGCTTACCAGACCGTGGCGGCGCCATCTCCTGATCAGGTTTTTGCACAGCCTGTCCCGCAACGCCCCTATAGAGACGGAAGGTGCAGGTGGGTTTTCCGTGACAGACGGGGTGGGCCGAAATATTCAGCTGAACTTCGGCGGCGTGCTATGTCTGCTTTTGGTCGACCAGCTCGAACGGCGCCATGGACGCAAAGCTGCCGTTTGGAGAAAATAATGCGGTCGTCGAATGATCGGATCAGCTTCTTGAATCAACTTTGGCGAACTGCTTCGTAAGCTATTGACAGATAACGATTTTGTTAGTCGCTGAGGGTCGTCGTTTTCTACAGGAAATCAATACGTTAGCGGGTGGTTCGCCAACCCGTTTCCTTCGTATTCTCCCGTATGGTCTGGCGCACACATAAACCAAGAGGAGGAATGAACCCTCCTCCCGGAGGCAATGCGGCTCGCTCGCGTTGAACGGGAAACCCCCCACATTCTGAACGAATCCGGCGACGGCCCGTTAGGCTTGACGCGGGAGCAGGCCACGCTCGGCGAGAAAATCCCGCCTCGCAGCGTCTCGAGCCAGCGCCGTAACGATTCGCTTCACCAGCTCATCCTTGTGAGGGCCGGCCAAATCGAGGATGGTCTCCACCTCGACGCCATCGGCCGTGAAGAATCGAACTGAGAGTTCTTTTTTCTTTCGCGCCATAATGAGCCCAGCGACTGCGTTGGAATAACCGCCGCGGCGATGTCGCGGGCCTGCGCTGGGATCAGAGGGTCACCCGCCGTGTCTTCATCGATGGCGTCGAGCGTCACTTCGACGGGTTTGATATCGTTCAGGCCAAGAACAAGGGACGAACAGGTGGCAAACGGTTTTTTGTGCCGATCACGCCGATGCTGTCTGAGATCCTGGATGCGGCCGACCGGCGCGGTGAGACCCGTCCTGGTCAACGGCTATGGTGAGCCGTTCTCCGCCAAGTCGCTAACTGGCATGATGGCGCATTGGTGCAAGCTTGCCGGCCTGCCGAAGGGGCTGACCCTGCATGGACTGAGGAAGTCGCTTGGCGTCTATCTGGCCGAGGCAGAGGCCTCAACCAGACAGCTCATGGACATGCTGGGACACGATGACATCGACGATGCCGAGCTCTATTCACGCGAAGCATCGCAGGTTCGGCTGGCGGTACAGGGGATGGATCGAGTCGTACGCCTCGTGACGCGCAAGCCGATGCTTGGCGAACCTCGTGGCGAACCACCCTATAAAGCATTGATAAATAACGACAATGGTGGGCCCGGAGGATGTGCTCAAGCTATTTATTTCATTGTCTTTTTCGTGGGCGCAGGTCGGATATCCTTCCCGTATCGTTCCGTATGGTTCGGCGAACCGTACCAGTCGAACTTAGCCTATCCAGTGCCTCCTCCGCGCCACCAGCAGTCATTGGTCAGCTACCGGCCGACGGTCTCGATCCGCCCCTTAGTGGACAGTCGAGACTACTTTTCGTCGCCGAGCGCCACCTCGAACAGTCTCGCTTCCTACAATCGGTTCAAAATCACCAATGTGTCGTCCACTTCCGAGATAGCGAATTGCGCTCCTGTCAGGCCGCTAACTATCGGCCAGAATCGCGCTGCCCGGCAATTTAGGATTCGGACAGGCGGCAGTGGCCGAGCTCGACGAACTGCGAGAAACGGCACTCGTTCGATTAGGCGGCCAGGGAGCGTGACGCACACCGTCAGAAGTATCGCCTACGATGAGATGAGGGTCGTCCGAGCGCTCTGGTGAATATTAGCGCATTTGATAGTATCGCTCCCACCCTGCCAGCCAAGGCACTGAGCATGTCGGAAAAGCCTCGGGTAGAGCCTCCACTCGTGACCCTTGCCAAGGGCGTTCCGAGCAAGGACGACAGTAGTGTGTCCGACGTTCGCAGCGAGCGGCGCGTTATGACAGCTCTCTGTTATGATCTGGTCGGATCAACCGATCTGCTCGCAGTTCTGGATATCGAGGACTATGAGGAACTGATGTCGGCCTTCCGACGTGAGGCAGGACAGGCAATATCATCGTACTCGGGCGTTATCGTGAGCGAAGCCGGCGACGGCGGTGTCGCACTTTTTCCGGCAGAGATGGAGGCAAAGGACGCGGCTTCGCAAGCGATCCGGGCAGGACTCGAAATCATTGAAGCCTGCAAGCGGGTCGGGCTGGAGAAAGACCATACGGACCTACATGTTCGGGTCGGGATCGCTACATCCATGACCCTCGTTCACGGGGACGGCGGTGACCCGGCGCATGCCACCGTCACGGGCCCTGCTTTGGCCATGGCGACGCGGCTCCAAGCTATGGCTCAGCCGGATGCAATATTGGTGTCCGACGAGACCCGAAATCTGGCGCGGCGGTCCCACGTTTTCAGTTTTTGTGGCATTCAGGTTATTAAGGGTTTCGCGGAGCCGGAGCGGACTTGGCGTGCCATCAGCCACAAGCGGGACGTTGACCGCTTCTTCGCCTTCGGGCGCTTGAACAATACGTTTATAGGCCGTGGGGACGAACTGGCCACCATCGCCGCATGTTGGCATGATGCCGTCGCCGGCAAGGGCGGCGTCATTTTGGTTCAGGGTGAGGCCGGTATCGGCAAGTCCCGCCTGGTTTATGAAGTCCGCAGGAGGACACGCTTTCAGCGGGCAAAATTACTGCTTTTTCAATGTCAGCCCGGCGGCTCCCACTCGGCCCTTTATCCTCTGCTGCAAAATGTTCGGAGTGACCTGGCTGGCAAAGAGGGTCGGCTGGAGACTTCAGACGTAGCGGAGGTCTTCGCAAATCAAAGCGTTCACGATGACGAAGTGGTCGACATCTTCTCGTTTCTGCTTGGGGCTGAAGGAACGAATCCCGCTCTGAAGGAGGCTGATCTCAAGGTCATCCGGGAGAAAGCCGCCTGGGCGGTTCGCAGAAGCATCGAAGCCATATGCGAACGCGGACCACTGATCCTGGTGGTCGAAGACATACATTGGATCGACCTCACCTCGAGGCAATTGCTGGCGGAACTCGTCCTCTTCATTCATCGGATGCCCGTGCTTCTCATAATGACTGCCCGACATGGATCCGAGACTTATTCAGAGTTCCGGGACTTGCCGCATATTACCCTGAAGCCGCTCGATCGCGACGAAACGCGACAGGCAATCATGGCCATGCGGCCGGAAATCGGGTCAGCCGCGCATTCGGAAGTCATCAGCATGGTGGAGGAGGTAACCGGGGGCGTGCCTCTTTTCATCGAGGAAATCTGCCAATGGATCGCCGAGGACGGAGCCCGCATAACGGATCGTCTTGCGCCAGCCGGCTCATCAAGCCGGATATCGGTCTTTGAAGGCATCCTTGAAGCCAGGCTGGAAGCCTTGGGCCCTGCAAAAGACGTGGCACGAGCGGCCGCCGTCGCCGGCAATCGTTTCAATCTGGGATTGCTTCGGAAGCTGCTGCCGGAACACAGTGACGACACGATCGGGTATGCAGTGGACACCCTGATCGAGGCGGGATTCCTGATCCGGGTCAGGCCTTCCGGCGAGCCCGACTATGGATTTCGTCATGCCCTGGTCCGAGAGACAATCTATAATGCATTGCTGCGGAGGAGACGGCAGGCCCTCCATCAGTCGCTTTTCTCCGCTGTCGTCCACGACCGAAATCTAGGCCCGTGGCTGGGTACGGCTGAACTGGCGGAACATGCTGAACGCGCTGGCCTTATCGAGGAAGCGATCGATCAGTACATCGCAGCCGGCCGGGAAAGTTACGACCGTTCCGCAATGGCCGAGGCGAGACAGATCCTCGACCATGCCATGACCCTTTGCCAGCGAGTGAGAAGGCCGGACAAGCAGGATGTTTTGCGCCTCGCCGCGATGATGCCGCTCGGGCCGATACTTACAGCCACGGAAGGTCCAAACTCGCTGCCGGCCCGCAAACTTTACGAGGATGGGGTAGAGATCGCCAGGCGGCGGCCGCTCGCCGAGCGTGCGAAGTGGTTTCCGATCTACTGGGGTTGGTGGTTTACCGACTCCACCATCGACGGGGAACGCGCACGGGCCGTCCTCGCCGACCTGAGGGACGTCGACGACCCCGAAGTGCAGTTTCAGGCCAGACACTGTGTTTGGGCAATCGAATTCAATCTTGGGCATCACAAGAACTGCATAGCGGCGGTCGACGAAGGACTTGCGCGCTACGGGACGGGCCAAAGGGCAGGCAATGCCACTCTGTTCGGCGGCCATGACGCCAGGGTCTGCGGCCTGTCGCATAGGGGTCTCTCTCAATGGTTTACCGGCCGGGCCGCAAGCGCAGTTCGGTCATTGGCTGAAGCCAGGCGCTGGGCAATGCAAACGGCGCATGTTGGTAGTATCGCCCATGTCTACATCAACGAAGCGATGCTTGATTGCTATCGCCGCGATTTCTCGGCGCTGCGAGGCGTCATCGCCGATATCCGGGAATTGACAAAGCGCCATCATCTGCCCTCCCTTGCCGCCTTGGCGCAAATTCTCGAAGGCTGGTGCGAAGGAAATGCTGCTCGGGTTGAGCAAGGCAGGGACCAGATCAAGGAGGGTCTCGCGATCCACGGCGAACTCCAGACGCCGGAAGACTATCCTGTCTACTACGGCATGCTGGCGGAGCTTCTGGCCCGGACAGGCGAGACTGACGAGGCCCTTACGCTTGTCTCTTCCGCGGCTGCGGAAGCCGAAGCAGGTGGCAGTCTTTCTTGGCTCGCCGAACTCTATCGGCGAAAGGCCCATCTCCTTCTGCTTAGAGGTTCTTCAGGCATGGAAGTTGTTGCCGCGCTCTCCAAAAGCCTGGCTATCGCCGATGAGCAAAACGCGGTGCCAATCCTGCTCAATGCATACGAGATGCTCAGGACATGGGGCGTGTCAGAGGAACTATCCCGGCAGTACCGCAGTCGCGTCGGCCTGGCAAAATCAGCCATCGAGCAAGGCGCGGCGTTGTTCGTCAATCGAGAACCGAGCCTGCGCCACTAGCTCGCGCTACCGGGAGATCGGGAACCTCCATGCTGGAACGATACGAGCGCTCGGGTCCGCCGCCGCACGAGGCGCTCAAGCGGCTAATGACGATGCGCGAGCTTTTGGGCATCACACGGATTGCAGACATCACAGGTCTCGACGTGCTCGACATACCCGTGGTTCAGGCGGTCAGGCCTTTCTCCCTTTTAAATTCCGTTTCGCAAGGCAAGGGGCCGACGAGAATCGAAGCTGCGGTATCGGCCATTCTCGAGACCGCAGAGTCCTACTTTGCTGAGCGCTTGGCGCACTACGACCCCATCGCGGCCTCCGCGGACTCCCTGAATATCCCTCCTGAAAGATTCGAAGCCCATCTCCAGCCTGGTGTCGACCCGGGGTGGCGCAGCAGCGAGATAGCGTGGATTCATGCCGAGAATATCCTCAAGGGTGGTCTGCGGGATTGGGTTCCCTTCGAGCTTGTGCACACTGCCTACGTGTTCCCCCCGCGGCCGCAAGAGGAAATCTTCGCTTCATCGACGTCCGGCCTGGCGGCCTCCTTCGAGGAAACGGACTCCATCCTGCACGGGATAATGGAATGCATCGAGCGCGACGCACTCACGCGCGCGGAGCGAATCCATGGCTTTTTCCAGCGCCGTCGAATTGACCCGAGAACGATCGATGATCCGACAGTTGCGAGCCTTCTCGAAAGCCTGGAAGCCAAAGGCCTGCTTGTGGGGCTTTGGCATGCCCCCTCACCGCTGGGGCTACCGGTGATCTGGTGCCATCTCATGGAGGATCGGCCGCCGGAAACTGCAATTCTTCACCATCCGGCAGAGGGCTCGGCTGCAGGTTTCGATGCCGCGTCCGCGATCGCTCACGCAATCTACGAGGCGGCGCAGTCGAGACTGACGGCGATCTCCGGCGCCCGTGACGACCTGACACGCGCGTTCTATCCTAAATATCCGGATTGGCAAAAAATTGCGGCGCACCGACGCCTCCTGTCCGACGGCCCTCGCGACATACATTTGCATGCAATTACCGGGCAGAAGTGCACCAGCGTGGGAGATAGGATGTCCGCTCTTCTCGCACAGATCGAGGGCGCAGGAATCGATACAGTGTACAGGATTCAGCTCGATACGAGACCGCTCGGCGACCTGTCGGTCGTCAGGATCGTCATACCGGCCTTGATGCCGCTGTTGCATGGCTAGGCGAATGCGTCCGAAGCTGGTCTTTGCCGGTCCTACCCTGTCACAGAGCGAAGTGCTGGAAGTGGTGGAGGCGATCTGCCTTCCGCCGGCTGTGCAGGGTTCCATCATTACGGCTGTGCAGCATTTTGATCCGAGTGCGATAGTCATCATCGACGGCGGCTTTCAGTCGGAGCCGGCGGTCAGGCACAAGGAAATCCTTTGGGCAATAGCGAAGGGTGTTCCGGTAATAGGCGCAGCGAGCATAGGGGCTCTTCGCGCTGCGGAACTTTTTCCATACATGCAGGGAGTGGGGCTCATCTACCGGTGGTATCGTCGTTTTGCGTTTGCGCCTGACGATGCGGTGGCCGTGCTGCACGGACCATGGCAGGTAAACTCCGCGCCCATAACCCACGCGCTGATCGATCTTCGCATGACGGTTCGCAGGGCCTGCCGTCGGGGCATCATTTCGGACGAATACCGGACTAGGTTGGAGCGTGCCGCGCAAGCTCTCAATTTTCGCGAGCGCACGCTCGCCCGCATGGTCGGTGACGCCTTGTCATGCGAAGGCGATCTCGTCGTCGAGAAATATCAGGCGATCCTCGCCGCAGCTTTCGTTCAGCAAAAGAAGCAGGATGCGCGTGATGCACTCCGGCTTTTGCATCACGGTTTATTCAAGGAGCCCGCACCCCTGCCGGATTTCCAGTTGACGGCGGCTTTCTTTAAGGATCTCGACGAAGCCGGGTTAGAGATTTGAAAGCTTCAGGGCGAGAACTCTCAATCCCAATTTACAATACGTTTTACATTTTGCTAATATACTAAAATGAGAGGGGCTGAGCTACCAGGAACGCTCGATCGATCCAACGACCAGAGTCGCTCCGTCGGCACGCGCTTCCTGCTATTTCCCCAGGTACCCCACCTTGCCGATTACGGCACACCCGAGACCGTCTGGATATCGACCCCACCGGGCCGGCTACGCTCCGGTCCGGAGGATCATCGCATCTATGTCCGCGATCCGCTCCTCGACAAGGAACCTTACGAATATCCCTATCTGCCGCCCTTCGTTGGCGAGGTCTTCCCGCCGGCGGAACCCGCATACGACGGTCACTTCGACCAGATTTCATTGAATTCACGCCAGTTCCTGGCGGCACACGCCTTCGGCGCAGTCAGCCGGGTCCTGGACATATGGGAAAGCTACCTTGGGCGGCCGATAACCTGGTACTTCGCCGAAACCTATGAGCGGCTGGAAATCATCCCGTGGGTCGACTGGAACAACGCCCAGTCCGGCTACGGTTATCTGGAACTCGGCGCGGACAAGGCGCCCGACGGTCGAAATTATCCCTATGCCCTCAACTTCGATACGATTGCGCATGAGGTCGGCCATGCGATTCTGTTTTCCCTTTTTGGGGTGCCGACAAATGGCTTGAAGACCGGCGACTTCGCGTCGTTCCATGAGGCGAGCGCCGATATAACGTCGCTTTTGTCCTTTCTGCATTTCGACAGCGGTCTCGACCGGCTGCTCCGCCACTGCGATGGCAATCTCCTCATCCTGAACGAACTCAACCGCATCGCCGAACTGATCGGTGACCGGCAGATTCGCCTCGCCAGCAATTCGCGCCGCATGTCTGAAGTCTCCGACGAAATCCATGACAGGTCGCGGCCTTTCACCGGGGCGGTATTCGATACGATCGTAGACACCTATCACGCGAATCTCGTGGGTGATGGACTGGCCGACGAGCGGCTTCTCGATATCGACATCAGGGATATCGACGAGGCCGCCATGCGCCGGATCTCGGATCTCACGACGCTGGCCTTCCGTGCCAGGCCGTTCCTGTTCAAGAGCGCGCTTACCCGGGCGCGTGACGATGTGGCGCTGACCCTTGCCCAGGTTTGGCCCAGCCTCGACGCCAACGATCTGACATTTGAGAATGCCGCGATGGCCGTTGCCGAAACCGGCAGCCGCATCGCGCCGGCGCTGGGAGCTAAGTTCGAAGAAAACTTCATGTGGCGAGAAATTTCATGAACTGAATTGCCGAAGCGAGGAGGAGCATCATGAGCGACGACTATCACCGTCCTACATATACGACGACCGATGTGCACGGAGCGTTCAATGCAACGCAGGTGCGGCTCTACGGGGTTCCTGGGCTACCAAAGCCAGAACAGAAAAATGATTTTGGAGATATAAACACTATTGTAAAAGAGGACCAGTACGCCATAACTTTTTCAAAATTGGCAGAAGGCGCTCTTTATGATAACGATGACGAGTTACTTAAATCGATAAGACTCATGTTTGGCAAGCAAGTGGACAAGCCAGATAGCTCTTATGTTTTTGTTAAATCGGTATTGGACAATTATATGCTATTGATAAGCGCAATCGACATTGCACCAAACAAAAAGAAAACCGCGAAGAAATTTAGCTCTGGGATAATATTTGGATACGCGTATGAGGGACACACATACGATCTGCCAAAACCCAAAATTATGTTGATACCGGCGCCTCCGCAACCGATACCCAGCGATGATTCCGGATATGATCTCAAGAAAGACTACTACAGGGTCTGGATTGTCGATAAACTCGACCAATGCGTTGAGTTCGAAATGAACCAGGGATTTGTCGAACAGCTCGTTCTCGAGGCCAACCTTCCCGGCAAACGCTCGCCGACCATGTATGCTGCGAAGCAGGCGCTTGGGCACCGTAGTGGCAGGCTGACTGAGTAGTGATAGATCTCGCTGCTTGGCGGCCCGTCGAGGGCTTTGTCAGCCCGTCCAAGTTTGGTGGTGTCGGAAACGACAACTTCGCGGAGCTTGGGGCAGTCGAGTTGGCTGCAACGCTGCCCAATCACCTTCGGGGCTTGGCACCCCGGCTCAGTCCGGGGTCGCTTCGCCGCAGGGGGTCGACGGCAATTTTCATCAACAAAATCAATGGTTATGGTGGGCCCGGAAGAAGCGGATCGCGGTCGATATTGCTCGCGCCATCAATCAGCGCGAGGCCAAACGCGATGCGATGAAGGGTCGAGCAGTCCTGCGAGTCGTCAAGTGATCAAACTGAACCAGAACAAAAGGTGGTCGCCGTCGCATGCTTGGGCCCATAACGGGCCAAAACGTTTTGGGCCGAGGCCACTTTTCATCAATGAAATCAATAGTCATGGTGGGCCCGGAGGGACTCGAACCCCCAACCAAGCGGTTATGAGCCGCCGGCTCTAACCATTGAGCTACAGGCCCCACGCGGGTTGGCTTAGTGTTTTTCGCTTCGCGGCACAAGGCTTTCGAAAGCGCTGGTGGCAAACGCCAAAATCAGCCCATATTCGCTCCGTACAGCGGCCTGCGCCCCTAAGGCGCGTGAACAGGTCCGGGCTTTTTGGCACCGCACTGCAGGGAATCGATGCATCTTCTCAAGTTAGGGCAGAGGCGGTGGGGCCAGCGGATCGCAGACTTCGAGGAGCTTTCATGACCAGACACCTTTTGCCCGTCGCGCTCGCAGCCGCGATCGCTTTTCCGGCGCTGGCAAGCGCTGCCGACACGCAGCCGCCTCCGCGCATCGTCGTGTCCGGCGAAGGCGAAGCCACCATTGCGCCTGACATGGCGATCCTGACGCTGAGCGTCATGCGCGAGGCGAAAACCGCGCGCGCCGCACTCGACGCCGACAATGATGCGATGGCGGCGGTGATCGCGGCGATGAAGTCGGCGGGCATCGCCGAGCGCGACCTGCAGACCGCCGGCATCCAGATCAATCCGCGCTACAATTACACCAACAAGGCCGACGGCAGCCAGGAAGCCGAGCTCGTCGCCTATCAGGTGACGAACACGCTGTCGGTGCGCGTGCGCGACGTCGACAAGACCGGCGACATCCTCGACAAGGCGGTGTCGCTCGGCGTCAACCAGGGCGGCGGCATCGCCTTCACCAATGACGATCCTAAGGCCACCATCGCGGAGGCGCGCAAAAAGGCGGTTGCGGACGCGGTCGCCAAGGCCAGGACACTCGCCGAAGCCGCCGGGGTCAGCCTCGGCCGGGTGATCGAGATCACCGACCAGGCCGTCGCGCCGGTGCCGATACCGATGAACGCCAAGACGTTCGATGCGGCCCGCGCGGCCGTGCCTGTCCAGGCCGGCGAAAACTCCTTTTCCGTCCAGGTCACCGTCACGTTCGAGCTGAAATAACCGGGCGCCGCTTCCGCGTCGTAGGAGCACAAACAAAAACCCCGGAAGGGACCGATCCTCCGGGGTTTTTCGAGCCGCGCTTCGGTTTTGCTGAAGGGACTCTGCTCAGAGGCGATCCTCAAAGAGAATCGTCCTTGCCGACGTCGCAGAACACCTTATTTGTGGGGCGATCCTCGCGAGGATCGCCCAACCTTCCGATCCCCGCCTGACAAACCCTTAGCGATAGATGATCGGGCAGCCGCGCTCGTTGGCGAAGACCACTACCACGCGGTCGCCGTACTGGCGGCCGGCCACCTTCACCGTGTGGCGGCTGATGTCGACGATGCGGACGCGGTGCAGCCCCATACGCTCGGCCTTGTCGAGCGCGCGGTCGGGCGAGCAGCCGCGCCAGTCGCGGTCCCGGCGCCACTCGCGGCGGTAATATCCGTCGTCGTCGCCGGTATAGACGCCGAAACGCGGATCCTGGTTGTTGCCGAAGCCGAGATAGAGGCTGTCCGCATGCGCCGGGATGGCGCCGAGCGTGCCAAGCCCGACAACGGCCGAAAGGGCTGCCGTCTTGATCTGGTTGAACATCGTCTCTCTCCTTGTTGTGGGCCTCTGGCCCTTGAACTGATGATTGGCGAACCAATGAATGCAAAATGGCTTTTCGTGTCTGAACTTTTTGCGAACCGGCCGTTCATGTCCGGTTCATGTGGAAGCAAAGGCAAAATCCGCGCGCATCCATCACCCCTTTTGCTCGAATCTGGAGCCGGAAATGCGTTGCAGTGCCCTCGGTTCCCCTCAAGACGCGAACCCGTCAGGTTCGTCATCAAAATGCGAATCCCTTAGGGTTCGTCATCAAAATGCGAATCCTTAGGGTTCGTCATCAAGTACATAGTCAAAATAGTCGTCCGGCTCGGCCAGATCGGTTTCCCTGGCCTTCACCCGGCCGCGGATCGAAATCCCGGCCTCGTGCACGGTTTCGGCACTTCCCGAAACCAGCCTGTGCCACCAATAGAGATCATGGCCTTCGGCGATGAGCCGGTAGGCGCAGGTCTTGGGCAGCCATGTGATGGTGCGCACGTTCTGCGGTGTCAGCCCGACGCAATCGGGCACGCGCGACAGCCGGTTGGCATAGTCCGAGCAAAGGCATTTTTCGGCGTCGAACAGCCGGCAGCCGACGCTCGTCCAATAGATTTCGCCGGTATCCTCGTCCTCGAGCTTCGACAGGCAGCATTTGCCACAGCCGTCGCAGAGTGATTCCCACTCGGCCGGGGTCATCGCCTCAAGCGGCTTGGTTTTCCAGAAGGGAGCGTCCATGCGGCTGGATTTGGCCCTCCGGGGCCCTCCGGTCAAGCACCGCTGTCGCAGTGACCCAGTATCAACATTAGAAAAACACGAAATTGCCTTCAAAAGGCCGGCCCGACATCCTTGGTTGGCGCCAATGCCTGACGGAACCAATTGCGGCTGATGAAAGTTTGGGCAGGGATGGGACCCCACAAGGAGACAATGATATGAAACGCCAACCACGGATTCTGGCGGGTACGGCAATCGGCCTGCTTATGGCATCCGCGCCGTTGGGCGCGTATCCGCTGCAGGCCGATTTCGGCACCTCGCGGGGGACGCCGCTGATCCTGGCGCAGTCGAACTGCGCCGAAGGCCAGTCGGCGGAGGAGTGTGCGCAAGGCGGCCAGCAGGGAGCGGAGCAGCCGAAGAAAAAGAAGCGCGAGCAGCAACAGCAGACGGAATCCGCACCGGCCGAACAGCCCGCCGAGTCCGAGCAGAAGCCGCGCAAGAAGCGGCAGGAGCTGCAGCAGATGCAGTCCGGCCAGTCCGGTGAGGCAGCACCGGCCGAGCAGCAGCTCAAGCCGCGCAAGAAGCGCGACCAGCAGCAGCAAACCGAGGCGGCTCCAGCCGATCAGGGCGGGCAGCCCGCAACCGACGAGCAGCTGCCGCGCAAGAAGAAGCGCAACCAGACCGAACAGGCGCCGGCTGAGCAGCCGGCCGAGCAGGTCGCCCCGGATCAGCAGCAGCAACTGCGCAGGAAGAAGCTCAATCAGCAGCAGCAGAGCGAAACGGCTCCGGCCGAACAAGTCGCTCCCGACCAGCAGCAGCAACTGCGCAAGAAGAAGCTCAATCAACAGCAGCAGAGCGAAACGGCTCCGGCCGAGCAGGTCGCTCCCGACCAACAGCAGCAACTGCGCAAGAAGAAGCTCAATCAGCAGCAGCAGGGCGAGACGGCCCCGGCAGAGGAGGCCGCCCCGGACCAACAGCAACTGCGCAAGAAGAAGCTCAATCAGCAGCAGGAAGCCGCGCCAGCGGAACAGCCGTCAGAACAGCCGGCAAATGACAACCAGCCCGGCAAGAAACGCAAGCAGGCCCAGCAACCTGCCGAGCAAGGCCAGACCCCTGCCGAACAGGCGCCCGCAGCTCAGGGCTCTCGCAAGCTCAAGCCCTTGCCGGCTCCCGGAACCGAGCAGGCGCCGGCTCAACAGGAACAGCCTTCGAACCAGAACAAGAGGCAAGCCAAGAAGCCGCTGACGGAGCAGCCCGCAACGGGGCAGCAGCAGCCTGCCACCGGCGAACAGCCGGCCAATAACAATCAGCCCGCGACTGGCGGCAATGCCGCGCAGGGCGAAGCGCCCGCCAACCCGAACGAGGCACCCCTCCTCGACAGCCAGAAGGATGTCTTGCGCAGGCACAAGGGCCGCCTGCCGGCCGGCCAAAACGAGACTGGTCAGGTCGAGCAAGGCGGTAACCAGGCCGTGCAACAAGGCGGCCAGCAGGCCGAGAAGCAGGCTCCCGTCAATCAGGGCCCGCCGCCCACCGACGACAAGACGGCGCAGCAGGCGATCCAGCCTGAAAAGATCGTTCCTGCCACCGAGGAAAAAGGCAAGCGCGTCGACCTCACGCCCCAGGAGGTTGTCCGCGAGCGCCAACGGCCGCAGGGCGCGGACGTGGTGCAGCAGCTCGGCGACCGTGTGATCCTCCAGTTCAACAACCAGACGTTCGTGGAAAGCAACGAGGCTCCTCGCATCACGCGCGGCGCCAGGGATGTTTACTACGAGGATCTTTCGGGCGGCCGCACCCGCGAAATCGTCGAGCGCGAGAACGGCATCCAGATCGTCACCATACGCAACCGCAATGGCGACGTCATCAGGCGATCGCGCATCATGCCGGATGGCCACGAATATGTGCTGAGCTATGTCGACGAGCGCTACTACAACGATGTCGACGAGTGGCGCGATCCGGGCGACGACCTGCCGCCGATGCGGCTCGATATCCCGCGCCGGGAATACATCCTCGATTCGGAGGATGTGCAGAGCCCCGACGACTACTACACCTTCCTGGAACAGCCGCCCGTGGAAAGGGTGCAGCGCCTCTATTCGATCGACGAGGTCAAGCGCTCGGCTCGCGTGCGCGACATCGCCCGGCGCATCGATCTCGACACGCTGAACTTCGATTTCGGCTCGGCAACGATCTCCGATACCGAGGTGCAGAAGCTCGATGGCGTCGCCAGCGCCATGGAGAAGCTGCTCAAGAAGAATCCGGCGGAGACCTTCCTGATCGAAGGCCATACCGACGCCGTCGGCACGCCGGAGGCGAATCTCGCTCTGTCGGATCGGCGCGCCGAGGCGGTCGCCGAAGCGCTGACCAACGCTTTCGGCATCCCGGCCGAAAACCTGACGACGCAGGGCTATGGCGAGCAGTATCTCAAGGTGAATACGCCTGGACCGAACCGTGAGAACCGCCGCGTCGCCATCCGCCGCATCACCTCGCTTGTGGCGCCGGTGGCGAGCAATGAGCAATGATTAAATGCATGTCGTCCAAAACTGTGCGGCGGTTTTGGGCGACATGCATAAAACAGGGTGTCGCCTGAATCCGTTTCAGCGCGACGCGCTTTAACGTTTGATTTCAAAATCCTGACCCGATTTTCGGAATCAGCGCGAAAAGACGAGGGCCCGTCCGGATCCGGACGGGCCTTTTCCTTGAAAATTCAAGAAGAATTGGCCCGCTTGCCCGTCGTGCTCATTGAATCGCCGCATTGCGGCACCCAGATTCAATCCAGGGCGTTCCCTGCCCTGTCCCGACTCCAGCGGGACACATGGGCCCCGCCGGTCTCCCCCTCTCCGGCGGGGCTTTTTGTCTTGAAAAGCGAGTCCGCCCGCCCGAAATACGGCGGGCATCCCACAGCTATTCCCAGGAAAAGTGCGCGGCGGTTTTCCGTCCGGAATTGCCTGAGGACAGAAAGCTAGAGCGAAAACCGGTCCGGAGCACCTTATGAAGCGTCTCGAACTCGCCATCGAATCCGTCATTCTTGCTTCGCGCTGGCTACTGGTCGCCTTCTATCTTGGGCTCGGCTTGGCGCTCGCGACTTACGCTCTGTCCTTCGGCAAGAAGCTCTACGAATTCGTGCTGAGCGCCTTCGCACTCGGCGACACCGATACCATCCTGAAGATGCTCGGGCTCATCGACGCCGCCCTTGTCGCCTCGCTGGTGGTGATGGTCATCATTTCAGGCTACGAGAATTTCGTCAGCCGCTTCGACGAGAAGGACGCCGGCGTCCACTGGCTGGGCACGATCGATGTCGGCTCGCTGAAGGTCAAGGTCGCCTCGACCATCGTCGCGATCTCCTCCATCCACCTGCTGCAGGTTTTCCTCAACCACGCTTCCTACGCGACGGACCAGCTCATGTGGCTGACCATCATGCATCTGGCCTTCGTGCTTTCGGCGCTCATGCTTGCCTATATCGATCGGGTCATGGCGCTGGCGAAGGGCAAGAAGGCCGCCGAGTAGGCAGCGTCTGCACCGACCTCAGTAGATGGTCTTGATGTCGGTTTCGGTCCTGGAGAACACTTCGTCCGGCACAAAGAAATCGCCGGCCAGCGGACCCTTGGCGCCCGGCGCATAGATCGAGAAATCCGTGACGCCTTCGGCGCGCAACACCTCCTCGTCGATGTAGAAATGGCCCGTCGCCTCGCGCGACGGACGCAGGAAGATCGCATGCGCCGCATCGGCCATGATGTCGGGCGAGCGGCTCATCGCCGCCACCGTCGCGCCGCCCAGAAGATTGCGCACCGCAGCCGTGTCGATGGTCGAGATCGGCCACAGCGAATTGACGGCGATGCCGGCTCCAGCGAACTCGGCGCTCAGGCCAAGCGTGCACATCGACATGCCGAACTTGGCCATGGTGTAAGCGACGTGGTTCTTGAACCATTTGGCCTTCATGTCGAGCGGCGGCGCCAGATTCAGGATGTGAGGGTTCTTGGCCGACTTCAGGTGCGGAATGCACATTTTGGACACTAGGAAAGTGCCGCGCGTGTTGATCTGGTGCATCAGGTCGTAGCGCTTCATGTCTGTCTCCAGCGTGCCGGTGAGCTGGATGGCGCTGGCATTGTTGACGCAGATGTCGATCCCGCCGAACCGCTCGACCGTCTTTGCCACAGCATCGGCGACCTGCCCCTCCTCGCGGATGTCGCAGATCACCGGTAGCGCCTTGCCGCCGGCCTTTTCGATCTCTTCGGCCGCGCTGTAGATCGTGCCCGGCAGTTTCGGATGCGGCTCGGCGGTCTTGGCCGCGATCGTCACATTGGCGCCGTCGCGCGCAGCGCGCAGCGCGATCGCCAGCCCGATGCCGCGCGATCCGCCCGAGATGAACAGCGTCTTTCCTTTGAGCGACATGCTTCGCTTCCCTCTGCAATGCGAGAGGCAACTTGCGCGGCGGACAGGCGTGGCGCAAGGCCCAACGCCGTCGGAGCGAGATTACGCAACGTCGTCCCGAAAACGAACCCAAGCTTAGACCAGTACCAACCCTTGCCGCATGGCGATGGCGATCGCATCGGTGCGGTTCGCAGCGCCAAGCTTGATCAGGATGGCGGCGACGTGGAACTTTGCCGTGTGCACCGAAATGTTGAGCCGCCTTGCGATCACCTTGTTGGGCGCGCCTTCCGCCAGCAGCGCCAGCACTTCCGCCTCGCGCGGCGACAGCGCCGCGCGGACCTGGCTGTCGTCGGCCGTCTCGTCCTCGGACGGTTCGCCGTGAAAATCGCCACGGGCGACGGCCTCTGACGGCCCTGCCCTGCCGACGCGATAGCCGAACGCAACCAACCGTGCCGCGGCAGCAATCAGCGTGCCGTCGGCCGAGGCGGGCAGCACGGCAAGGACATTGGCGGCCACTCGCTCGCCGCCGGCGCGCCGGGAAAGCAGAACGGCTGGCGTGGTCGAGCCAACAGCCCGGCTTTCCAATGCCGTCTCATCTATCACGGCGACATCCGCCGTTTGGCTCGTTCTGCTTCCGGCGAGCGCCGGCAGCAGATCCTCGCTCGCCGCAAGCGCGTCGGCCAATTGCTCGGCGCGCGCCGCGTCGCCGAGCGCGATCAGTACCGTCAGCCGGTGGCCCGCCGGCTCCGGTCTCGCGATCGTCTGCACTGCGCTGTTTGCCATCGGCCCCCTCAGCTCAGCGGCTTCTCGCCGATGGTGATCGAGACGTCGCGCTCGGCGCCGCCGCTCAAGATACCGAGCGTCACGGTCGTGCCGGCGCTGTCCGGCCCGAGCTTGCGGATCAGCTCACGCGGCCCATGCACCTTCTCGCCGTTCCAGGCGACGATGATGTCGCCGACATGCAGGCCGGCGGCTTTCGCCGGGCCGCTGTCGTCGAGGCTCATCACCATGGCGCCGTGGGTGTCGCCATTGCGGATCGGATGCAGCCCGGCGCCGAGATAGCCGCGCGCGACATGGCCCTTCTCGCGCAATGTCGCCACCGCCCGCTCGATTGTCTCGTAAGGCATGACCAGCGCCCGCCGGCGCGGTCCGAACAATAGCATGCCGATCAGCCCGCCCTTGGCATCGAGCACCGGACCACCCTCGAAGCGACCGCCGGTGTTGATAGCGAGATTGATGCGCCGGTCGATCGTGCCGCCGCGCATCGAGCGCCAGGCAGGCCCGACCTCGCCGACCGTGCCGAACACGGCAAGGGCGGCTCCCTCGCTATTGCCGACGGCAATAGCGACATGGCCCGGCCGCGCGGCAGCGGCCTGAGGCAGTTGCGGCAAACCGGTGTCGGCGGAAGCCGGCTTCAAAAGGGCGACGCCCGTTGAAGGATCGCGGCCGACGAGCTCGGCCTCGACGGTTTCGCCCGAAGCCAGCGTCAGCTCGATTTCCTCGCCGGCCTCGACCGCCTCCTCGGCGGCGACAAAGTAGCCGTCCCGCCAGTGGAAGGCGCTCGCGGTGCGATGGTGATGCGTGGCGAAGCTTGCCACCGCCGGCGCGGCAGCCGCCGCGACGTCGGCAATGGCGTCGGAAAAGGCACTGAGGTTGAAGTTGCTCATATCGATGATCTCCTGGGTTCTGTGACCCAGATATCGCTCCATGGCGCCGCCGCGGGTACTCGCCTGACGGCTAGTCGGCTGCCGGACTGGCCATCTGGTCAGGTCGCGGCAATTGCGACCGCTCCGCACATATAGTGCGTGTCGCCCAAAAGTGCCGCGCGGTTTTGGGACAACGACACGCATAAAAGAAAAAGCATCGCTTTGCCGAATGACACGGAGCCTCAGTCATGGCCTTCGCCGCCGAAAAACTTCAATCCGATGATGCCTTGCTCGACGCCTATTCGGCGACGGTCGCCGATGCGGTCGACCGCATCGGTCCGGCCGTCTGTCGCATCGAGCGCATCGGCGCCGGCGGCCATGGTTCCGGCTTCGTGATCGCGCAGGACGGGCTCGTCGTCACCAATTTCCATGTCGTCGGCGACGCGCGCGGCGTGCGCGTGACGATGCCGGATGGCGCCAAGCGCGAGGGCCATGTGCTTGGCCGCGATCCCGACACCGACATCGCGCTGGTGCGCGCCGACGGCACCTTTGCCGATGTCGCGCCGCTCGGCGATTCCAAGCGCCTGCGCCGCGGCCAGATCGCGATCGCGATCGGCAATCCGCTCGGCTTCGAATGGACCGTCACTGCCGGCGTCGTCTCGGCGCTCGGCCGTTCGATGCGCGCCTCGACCGGTCGGCTGATTGACGATGTCATCCAGACCGATGCCGCGCTCAACCCCGGCAATTCCGGCGGGCCGCTGGTGTCGTCGGCCGGCGAGGTGATCGGCGTCAACACCGCCATGATCCATGGCGCGCAAGGCATCGCCTTCGCGGTCGCCTCCAACACCGCCAATTTCGTCATCTCAGAGATCATCCGCTTCGGCCGCGTGCGCCGCGCCTTCATTGGCGTTTCGGCCGACACGACCAACCTGCCGCGCCGTGCGGCACTCCTGTCGCAAGTGTCCACCAACACGGCCGTGCGCCTGCGCAGCGTGGAGAAGAACGGCCCCGCCGCGAAGGCCGGCCTCAAGGAAGGCGACATCATCGCCGCCATCGACGGCCGCCCGGTCACCGGCGTCGACGATCTCGTGCGCATGCTCGATGCCGAGCGCATCGGCCGCGAGACGCTTTGCACCGTCGTGCGCCGCTCCGGCGTCAGCCAGGTGGTGGTGACGCCGGTGGCGCGGAGCTAAAGCAATTCCAGGAAAAGTGTGAAGCGGTTTTCCGTCCGCAATTGCGTGAAAGCAATAAGATAGAGTGGTTCGCCGTTTCCGTGAAACGGTGAACCGCTCTAGTTCGCGGCGATGGCGCTCATTGACCGCTTGTCTCGGGTCCCTCCTCCATCCAGACGCCAGGCTCCGTCTCGTGGAAGCAGCCAAGCTGGCGCTTGAATTCGTCGATCAGCCAGGACGCGGCAGGCTTGGGGCTGCGGTCGGTGCGGTGCATGGCATAGAGCGGCGAGCGCACCTCACGATAGGGCTCGAGATCGAGCTCGACCAGCCGGCCGCTGGCGAGGTCGTCGGCAATCAGCCAGCGCGGCAGGCCGCCCCATCCCAGGCCCTCACGCATCAGCGCATGCTTGGTGCGCACATCCGTCAGCCGCCAGGTGCGATAGGCAAAGACGCCGTAGTCGCGGCCGCGCGTCCGCTCCGACTGGTCGGAGACGACAAGCTGGATATGCTCGCGCAAATCCTCGACGGCGATGGGACCCGGCAGTTTCGCCAAGGGGTGGTCTGGTGCCGCAGCCGGCACCAGCGAGGTAAAGCCGATGCGCAGCAGATTGACATCGGCTTCACCAATCAGTCCGCCGAAGCCGAGGTCCACCTGGCCGCCGACCACATGGTCGACGATCAGGCCGAGTGAGCCGATATAGAGGCGCAGCATAACGGCCGGAAACTGCGCCTCGAAGGCCTTGAGCACCCGCACGAGCGCCGGCGAAGGCAGCGCCACGTCGACCGATATCGCCACTTCCGCCTCCAGCCCCTGCCGGTAGCCGTCGGCGCGCGAGCGGATGCGCTGCAACACGCCGATCATGCGCCTTGCGTCCTCCAGCATCGCCTTGCCGACATCGGTCAGTTGCGGCTCGCGCACGCCTTCGCGCTCGAACAGTTTCAGGCCGAGCTGCGCTTCGAGATTGGCGATGCCGTAGCTGACCACCGACTGCGCCCGGTTGAGCTTGCGGCCGGCGGCAGAGAAGCTGCCGGTGTCAGCCACCGCAATGAGGATCTGAAGCTGGTCGAGCGTCGGGTTCGGCTGCATGATCAATCCATATTCTAGATGGATACCATACAAATTATGCCAGTTTTCCAGATGGAGAAGCAATCCCATATCGGTGGGGAAAGTTCAATCCAACCCCAAGGGGACACCGCCATGTCTATTCTGCTCGTTACCTCCAGCCCGCGCGGCGCTGCTTCGCACTCGACCCGCGTCGCCACCGATCTGGCTCAGAAGCTGCTTGCCGCCGACCCGTCGGCCAAGCTCGTCGTACGCGACCTCGTCACCAATCCACTGCCGCATATCGACCCCGATTACGCGACCGGCATCTACACGCCGGCCGAGGCACGCAGCCAGCGCCAGGCCGAAGTCGTCGGCGTGTCCGACGCAGCACTTGAAGAGCTGTTTGCGGCCGATACCATCATCCTCGCCACCGGCTTCATCAACTTCAACATCTCCTCGACGCTGAAGTCGTGGATCGACCACGTCGCGCGTTCGGGCAAGACCTTCGCCTACGGCTCGAACGGCCCGCAGGGTCTCGTCACCGGCAAGAAGGTCTATATCGTGCTCGCCTCGGGCGGCATCTATTCGGAAGGCGCCGCCGTCCAGATGGACCACGCCATTCCCTATCTGCGCAGCGTGCTCGCCTTCCTGGGCATGACCGACGTCGAGGTCATCCGCGTCGAAGGCGTCGGCATGGGCGCTGACGCGGTCACCACCGCGCTCGCCAAGGCGACCGCCAAGGTTGACGCCATCGCCGCCGCGGCCGCCAATGCCGATCGGGCCGCGATCGCGGCGTAACCCCTGCTCTGGAACTGAAAAGGGCAGGCGCCGACCAGCGCCTGCCCTTTCATATTTGGGGGTAGTTCCAAAACTGGCTGGGCTTCAGCCGAACAGTCTCTCGCCCTGCTCGTCGATCAACTGAATGCCTTTCTTGATCGAGATGTCGACGGCATCGTCCAGCCCGGCGAAACGGTCGGCGCGGATGAAGCGATGCTCCTTCATCACGCCATCCACTTCCTTCGAGACAACGCCGCAGGTCTGGTACTGGCCGTCCGCCTTGTAGGGCGTGGCGCTGATCAGGAATCCCTTGTGCTCGACCTGCTTTGCCGGCTTGGCCGATCCGGACTCGCTTGCCTCACCGCCACCGCCGCCGAAAAGACGTTTCAGAAAAGACATAGCGCATCCTCCAACGGCAATCGTCCTGCATCACATAGCGCGCCGCAGGACGATTTTCACTAAGCATGATCCCGAAAACTGTGCAGCGGTTTCGGAAAAGATCATGCTCAAGCAAAAGCCAAAGCGGGATGACATTCCGAAGAAAGGTCATCCCGCTTTGGCGGTCATTGGCTTGGCGGGCAATAGCCGCCGGAAACCGGCCCGTTAGCGGCGCGACAGCGCCTCGAGCGCTGCGGCGGCGTCTTCAAGGATGCTGATCGCCTCGGCTTGCTTGTCTTCCGGCGCATCGACGATATCGCTGAGCGCGGCGCGCAGCCGGTGGCGGAGCGCGCGGAACCGGTCGCGCTTTTCATGGCGACCACGCCGGCCACCCTCCTCGCTGTCGTCGTTCCAGCCGAACCAGTCACGCGCCTTGGCCATCTTGCGGCCGAAACGCTCGAGATGGTCGAGCACATGATCGATCATCTCGCGGTTTTCCTCGAGATGCGCCCTGCCCGCCTCGGTGATCGAGTACACCTTCTTGTTGCCCTCGCTGGACGAGACGGCATAGCCCGCCTCCTCGAGGAAGGTCAGGGTCGGATAGACCACGCCCGGGCTCGGGCTGTAGATGCCGCTGGTACGCTCCTCCAACGCCTTGATGATGTCGTAGCCGTGCCTCGGCGCCTCGGCCAGAAGCGACAGCGTGATCAGCTTGAGATCGCCGTCGGCCAGCATGCGACCGGCGCGGAACATGTCGCCCGGGCCGCCGCGCCCGCCGCCGCGCATGCCGTGCCCGAACGGTCCGAAGCCGCCGCCGCGGCCGCCGAAACGACCGGCCATATGCATGAACATGCGCTCGCCGAAATGGTTGTGCCCGAAATGGTCGTGTTTGTGCATGGATTGCTCCTTGAGTTATGTCTTACGATATATCTTAATTAGGCTGCAGCTCTCATGGGGTCAAGATATATCTTACGATGTATCGGAAGGCGCCGCCAGCCGGATTGATTTCACGAGGGCCAGCCGCTAGAACGGCTGCGACGGTCGCCGACCCCTCCGTAAGCGTCTGACGTGAAGCAACGCATCCACCCCGGTCCTTCCGGGCATTTGCCGAAGACCGGCAAGAGGATGTCAATGCGACGGACCGACGTTTCGGGAAAATCCCAATGACTGGAAGAAACCGGCGCAGGAAGCTGCCTGCGCGCTACGCCTCGGTCGTCAGCCCTTTGGTGCTGTCGCTTTTGATGACCTTCATCGTCTCGTTCATCTCCACGCTGAAGAGCCTCGGCCTTCACCCCAACCTGCCCGCGATCTGGCTGACCGCCTGGGGCCTGTCCTGGCTGGTAGCGTTTCCGGACCCTGCTGCTGGTGCTGCCTGTGGTGCGCCGCATCGTCGGCTGGCTGTGCGAGCCGGCGCCCAGATAAGCGATGCCGGAGGCCCGGAACGCATTCCGGGCCTCCTCCATGGAGATCGTCGAAACCTTGTTACCAGCGGCCCTTGTGCCGGTTCCAAGCGTAGAGCAGGTCCGCGAAACGGTCATAGGCAAAGCGCGTCAGCGGCAACGCGATCGCGTTGCCGAAGAGCGCTGCGAGCCAGCTTTCGCCAGGCGTCATCCGCCAGAGCGCGATCGCCACATCGGCACCGACCAGCAGCCTGCCCTCGGCATCCGTCGCATGCAGCCGGCGGCGGATATCCTCCAGCGAGGCGCCGAATGCGGAAAGCGCCGCCGGCTCGACATTGATGTCGCGGAACGCGATGCGGCCGGCTTTGACCGTTTCGATCAGCCGCCACCTCTGGCGCCTGATGCCGGCATCGCAGACCGGGCAGCGCGTATTGTACCAGACTGTCAGCAGAGGCGCGGACATGACACGACTATCGGACGCGCCGTAACGCTCCGCAACACCACGCCCGTGCCTCTGGAGCAATTCCAGGAAAAGTGTGAAACGGTTTTCCGTCTGGAATTGCGTCAAAACGAACAGATAGAACGGTTCTGCGCTTCCATGAACGCTGACCTGCTCTAGCGGCGCCCTACCCTAGCGAACTGATGATCTCGCGATAGGCGAATTCCGGAAACGCCTTCATCGTCCGCGTCCTGACATTGCCGCCAGACGATAGCATCAGCGCGAAACGGGCGAGCACCGCATCGTCCGGCGCTTCGACAATGGCGACCATGTCGCATTCGCCCATGGTCAGATAGAATGCCTTGAACGATCCGCCCATCTCCCCCAGCAGCTTCTTGGCGGCATCGAGCCGCTTCGGCGACTCCCGCACATTCCTGGCACCCGCCTCGGTCCAGTTGATAAGCATGATGTAGGTTGTCATGGCACACCTCCCTCCGGTGCCACGGAGCGCGACGCCTGGCCGTTGCGGCTGACGCCGGGGCGGGCATCCGGTTTGTCGCCCAAAATGCATCCGACGCCGAAATTAAACTCCTGTCGGGCGGCCCCGGCAAGGCGGCAATGCGGCGGCCGGATGCGAAAAAGGGCGCACGAGGCGCCCTTTCGATTTTGCCTGTCTGATTTTCGTGTCAGCTGTCGAGGAAGCTTCTCAGCTTGCGCGAGCGGCTGGGGTGCTTGAGCTTGCGCAGCGCCTTGGCCTCGATCTGGCGGATGCGCTCGCGGGTGACCGAGAACTGCTGGCCGACTTCCTCCAGCGTGTGGTCGGTGTTCATGCCGATGCCGAAGCGCATGCGCAGAACACGTTCCTCGCGCGGCGTGAGCGAGGCGAGCACACGGGTCGTCGTCTCGCGCAGATTGGCCTGGATCGCCGCGTCGATCGGCAGGATCGCCATCTTGTCCTCGATGAAGTCGCCGAGATGCGAATCCTCCTCGTCGCCGACCGGCGTTTCGAGCGAGATCGGCTCCTTGGCGATCTTCAGCACCTTGCGCACCTTTTCCAGCGGCATGGCGAGCTTCTCGGCCAGTTCCTCCGGCGTCGGTTCGCGGCCGATCTCATGCAGCATCTGGCGCGAGGTGCGCACGATCTTGTTGATCGTCTCGATCATGTGCACCGGAATGCGGATGGTGCGCGCCTGGTCGGCGATCGAGCGGGTGATCGCCTGCCGGATCCACCACGTCGCGTAGGTCGAGAACTTGTAGCCGCGGCGGTATTCGAATTTGTCGACCGCCTTCATTAGGCCGATATTGCCTTCCTGGATCAGGTCGAGGAACTGCAGGCCGCGGTTGGTGTATTTCTTGGCGATCGAGATGACGAGGCGAAGGTTCGCCTCGACCATTTCCTTCTTGGCGATCGCGGCCTCGCGCTCGCCCTTCTGCACCTGGTTGACGATCTTGCGGAATTCCTGGATCGAGATTGCCGTCTCGGTGGCAAGGTTCTGGATTTCGGCACGCAGATCCTTGATCGCGTCCTTCTCGTTCTTGGTGAACTCCTTCCAGCCGCGCGACGTCAAATTGGCGATCGAGCGAGTCCAGTTCGGATCGAGCTCCGAGCCCTGGTACTCCCTGAGGAATTCCTCGCGGCGCACACCGTAGCTTTCGGCGAGGCGCAGCAGCCTGCCTTCGTTCTGCACCAGGCGCTTGTTGATGTCATAGAGCTGCTCGACCAGCGCTTCGATGCGCGCGGTGTTGAGCGACAGCGACTTCACCGCCTTGATGAGCTGGTCCTTCAGCTCCTTCAGCCGGCGATCCTGGCTGGGCGAAAGCGTGCCGGCAGCCGCGAGACGGTTCTCGACCTGCTGGTCCTGCAGCTTCCTGAGCTTCTTGTAGGTGTCGGCGATGACGTCGAGCGTCTCCATCACCTGCGGGCGCAGTTCCGCTTCCATAGCGGCCAGCGACAGGCTCGCCTCGTCCTCGTCGTCTTCCTCTTCCTCGAGCCCCCGCGTGTCGCCGCCGACATTGGTGATGTCGTCCTCTTCGTCGCGCGCCGCCGCGCGGACGCGCGGCTTTTCCTCGGGCTTGGGCGTTTCCTCAACGCGTTCGACGACCGGCGCCTGCTTGGCCTCGGGGCCGGCATAGGTCGCCTCGAGGTCGATGATCTCGCGCAGCAAAATCTTCGATTCGTTAAGCTCGTCGCGCCAGATGATGATGGCCTGGAAGGTGAGCGGGCTTTCGCACAGGCCCGCGATCATCGTTTCGCGGCCAGCCTCGATGCGCTTGGCGATCGCGATTTCGCCCTCGCGCGACAGAAGCTCAACCGAACCCATCTCGCGCAGGTACATCCTCACCGGATCATCGGTGCGGTCGGTCGGCTCTTTCTTGGCGGTCGTGGTGGCGACCGCAGTACCGGTCTGCTCGGCAAGCTCGTTGGCGTCCTCATCGGAATCGGCGCCCGAGTCGGCCGCTTCCGCCTCCTCGCCCTGCTCGTCGTCCTCGACGACGTTGATGCCCATGTCGGACAGCATGGCCATAGTGTCCTCGATCTGCTCGGAGGTCACTTCCTCCGAAGGCAGCACCGAGTTCAGTTCGTCCATGGTCACGTAGCCGCGCTTCTTGGCGGCCTTGATCATCTTCTTGACAGCATCATCGGAAAGGTCGAGCAAAGGGCCATCGGTGGCGCCTTCACGTTCGGTCTCGACCTCTTCCTTTTCCTTTGTCGCCATTCTTTGTCGTCTCCAAGCGGCCGAATATCGAAGCCGCGTAAGCTGCCGGGCCGGTCATACCGGATGCGCTCGCACCAGAACGCTTCTTACCGGGGAACCAGTAGCCGCATCTCTCGTTAAGTCCAGATTAACCCTGGTATCTGTGGCAGGCCTTTCGCCTGTCCAGTGACCAGCACCTCACATCGCTCAAAATTTCCCGCCGACGCCGGGGCACGGTTAACGTTTCGAATCGTCCTGATTCCGCCAATCTGCCAGAAGGTCAAGCGCCTCTGGCATGATTCGCATGAAAAAAGCGAATCAATTACCCGACTTAGAGGCGTCGATTCGACGCGCCTGCGCATTCCACTTCATTTTTAGGCCGGTCCGGACCTAAACGCGTCCAGCCCTGCCCGATGAAACGCCGAACCCTTCGATCAGCGCTTCCGTTGCCTGTACATCGTTGAATTGCGCCTGAATCTCGACGAGATGCCGGAAGTTTTCATCCGAAGGGTCTGCATCGAGCGCCGCCTGCGCCTGTTTCAGCTCTCTATGTAAGGTGCGCGCGCTGCGCTGCAAGTGTAGCGCCTGGTTGAAGGCGTCGCGGGCATCATCAAGGCCAGCGGTTTCGAGCGCCGGCCACTGCCGCGCCCGCTTGATCAGCGAGACCGCACGCTCCCAGATGTCGCCGCACCCGGCGCGCTCGATCGTGGCGATGACCGCGTTGCGGTCGTCGGCCGCGTCATGCGCCATCGCGTCGAGAATGGCGACGTGCAGCCGCCTGAGATCCGAATTGGCGAGGTCGAGGAATTCGACATGTGCGAAATTCTCGTCGATCAGCGCCGGGTGGTTGATCAGCGCCACGATGATCGTCGCCTCGCGCACCGACATGGCTTCGCCCGTGCGCTTGACCAGCGCCGAGCGGCCGAGGCTTTCGGTGATCGCGGTGCGCGCGCCGGCAGCGCTCCGGCCGAACGCCCCGCCTGGCGCCGAGCCCCTGCCGCGCTCGCCTGGCCGGCCGTCTTGGCGTCCGCCGTGCTGACCTTGCCGCGCGCCGCGCTGCGAGCCGAAGAAGCTTAGGACGCGCTCGCGCATCTCCTGTTGATAGTGGTAACGCAGGCTTTCGTCGCGGATGCGGCCGGTAAGCTCGCGCAACGTCTTTTCGAGCTCCGCCCGCCGCTCCGGCGTATCGAAGACGCCGCCGGCCGTCTCGCGCATCCAGAGCAGATCGGCAAGCGGCCGTGCTTCCGAAAGCACCGCGCGGAATGCGTCCGGCCCGTCGGCCTTGACCAGATCGTCCGGGTCCTTGCCTTCCGGCAGCAGCGCAAAGCGCGCCGAGCGTCCGGGCTGGATCGCCGGCAGCGCAAGGTCGGCGGCGCGCCATGCCGCTTTCAGCCCGGCCTGGTCGCCGTCGAAGCAAAGCACCGGCTCGCCGGCCATGCGCCACAGAAGCTCGAGCTGGTTTTCGGTGAGCGCGGTGCCGAGCGGCGCCACCGCATTCTCGAAGCCGGCCTGCGCCAGCGCGATCACGTCCATATAGCCTTCGACGGCGATCACCGTGCCGCCCTTCGCTACCGCTTTGCGCGCGCGGGCGAAATTGTAGAGCACATTGCCCTTGTGGAAGAGCTCGGTCTCCGGCGAGTTCATGTATTTCGCGAGCGCGTCCGGCGCCAGCGCGCGTCCGCCGAAGGCGATGATCCGCCCACGCGAATCCGGAATCGGGAACATGATGCGGTCGCGGAACCAGTCGTAGGAGACCGGGATGTCGTCGCCATGCCGCACCAGGCCGCAGGCCTCGATATCGGCCTTCGGCACGCCCCTGGCGGCAAGATACTCCTTCAGCGCGTTGCGGCTGTCCGGCGCATAACCGAGCCGAAAGGACTGCTGCGTCGCCGGCGTCAGGCCGCGGTCGCGCAGATAGGCACGGGCTTTCGCGCCCTCCGGCCCCTGCAGCCGTTCCTGGAAGAAGACGGTCGCCATCTCCATCACGTCGGTCAGGCTGGCGCGCTCCTTCTCGCGCCGTTCCTCGGTGGCGTCGCGCACCGGCATCGGCACGCCGGCCATCTCGGCGATCTTTTCAACCGCTTCGGGGAAGCTCATGCCGTCGAGCTCGGTCAGGAACTTGAAATGATCGCCCGAGACCGAGCAGCCGAAACAGTGGTAGCGGCCCTTCTTGTCCTCGCAGTGGAAGGACGGGCTCTTCTCGCCGTGGAACGGACAGCAGGCCCAATAGTCGCCGCGTGACGCGTTCGTCTTCTTCCGGTCCCACGCGACGCGCTGGCCGATCACCTGGGAAATCGGCACGCGGTCGCGGATCTCGTCGAGGAAGGCGGGCGGAAAGCGCATCGGGAAAGGCTCGTTTGCCTTCATATAATCGAGCCGCCCGGGCGCGACGACTCATTAAGCTCGATCGTACCCGCTTTTCACAGACAAAAAGAAGGCGGCCGAGCGGCCGCCTTCTTGGCGTTCGGATCGTTGCCGGGTCAGTGTGCGGCGATCGCGCCGAAAACGATGCCGGAGACGATGCCGACCAAAAGGTAATCGTTGCCGACGCGGATCCATTCCTGGCCGGGGCCGGGACGACGCAGACCGTAGCGGTTCCAGTCACGCACCACCTGATGGCGCTTCCAGGCCGCATATTTCTGGCCGTTGCGCCAAATGGCTGCGCTTCACCATCACCGTCTTCTTTACGACCACCTTCTTCTTCACGACGCCCGGCTTCTGCCAGTCGACCTGGGTGTAACTCGCCTGCGGCGCGCTCGGCTGATTGAGCGGCGCGGCTTGGCCCGAGAGGGCCGAGGCGGCCAGCATCGAGGCGGTGACGACGGAAAGTATGAGACGCTTCATGGTCGGTGCTCCTTGGTTGTCGATAGGCAAGGAGATAGCCAGGCCCGGATGAACCGAAACTGAACGCTTAGATTACAATTCTGTAATGATTTCCAATACTTATAAAAGCCGCTTCAACAACTTCTATGAGCTGGATCGGCCGTCGGTCGGGCACCCGCGCGATATTTGCCGCCGATCCGCTTCCGTCATGCAACCAATGGCCCTCCTATCCATTTCCGACACACGCCGTCGCGTGCCGGACGACGGTCGAATCGGGCAAAATTTATTATCCGGCTAAAATTGTTTGGAGTAGTCTCGACCCCCGAAATGCTTGCGATTCGTGCCCATTTCCGCTTCTTCGCCGCCTCATTGCGAGGCCGGGCATGAGCGGCTCCGTCATCCTGCTGCACCTCGCCGGTGCGGTGGCGCTGATGCTGTTTGCCACCCGCATGGTCAAGACCGGCGTCGAGCGCGCCTATGGCGACGTGCTGCGCCACCGGCTGCGCTCCACCATGCGCAACCCGTTGATGGCGGTGCTGGCCGGCTGCGGTCTCGCGATCGCGCTGCAGAGTTCCACCGCCGTCACGCTGCTGGTCGGCTCCTTCGCCGGCGCCGGCATCGTGTCGGGCGCCGCCGGGCAGCTTGCCGTGCGCGGCGCCGAGATCGGCTCGGCCCTGGTGGTCAAGCTCTTGACCTTCGACCTGTCGCTTCTGGTGCCGGTCTGCCTCGTCGCCGGCACCGTCATGTTCATGGCCACCGAGCGACGCGACTGGCGTCAGTTCGGCCGCATCCTCGTCGGCATCGGCCTGCTTCTCTTGTCGCTGGAGATGATCGGCCAGGCTTCGGAACCGCTGCGCCAGAGCACGCTGATGCCGATGATCGTCAACTATTTCTCCGGCGATCCGGTGACGGCCTATCTGCTGGCCGCCTTGATCACCTGGCTGTTTCATTCTTCGATCGCCGCCGTGCTGTTGATGGTGACGCTGGCCGGCCGCGGCTTCATCCCCCCGGAGCTCGGCATCGTGCTGGTGCTCGGCGTCAATCTCGGCTCCTCGATCATCGCGCCGTTGCTGACCCGCAATGCCGATCCGGGCGTGCGCGTGGTGCCGGTCGGCAACCTCCTAATGCGCGGCATGGGCTCGCTGGTCATGCTCATCCTGTTCATGACGCTGAAGCCGCCGGTCGGCTTTCTCGGCTCGACCGGGCCTGACCAGATCGTCAACGCCCATATCCTGTTCAACGTGATCATCCTGCTTGCGGGCCTGCCGCTCGCCGGCCTCGTCTACCGTGCCTCCGAAAGCATCGTGGCGCTCGGCGCCAAGCCCGAACCGGCGGCGGCGCTTGATGTCGTCGAATTGTCGGCGCTGAACGAGAGCGCGCTCGACACGCCGAGCCAGGCGCTGGCCAACGCCACCCGCGAAGTAGTGCGGGTCTGCGAGACGGTCGAGATCATGCTGAAGCGCATCATCGAGCTCTACGAGAGCGCCAACGGCGACAAGATCAAGGCGCTTGCGGCGCTTGATGACCGTGTCGACAGAAAGCACGCGGCGATAAAGCTCTATCTCGCCAAGGTCACCAAGAACCGGCTCAGCGAGGACGAGGCGCTGCGCTGCCAGGAACTGATCGGCGCCTGCGTCAAGCTGGAGCAGGTCGGCGATATCATCGTGCGCAACATGTTGGTGCATGTCAGGAAGAAGCTGGAGCGCGGCCTGGAATTCACGCCCGAGGGCTGGCGCGAGCTCTTCGCCTTCCATGCCTCGGTGCTCGCCAATGCGCGGCTTGCCTTCAACGTGCTGGTGTCGCGCGACCCCGAAACCGCCCGGCAACTGGTGCTGGAGAAGGATCTGCTGCGCGAGCGCGAAAAAGAGACCAGCGCCAGCCATTTCGTGCGGCTGCGCGACGGCACGGCCAAAAGCGTCGAGACCAGTTCCATCCATCTCGACACCATCCGCGACCTCAAGCAGATCAACTCGCTGCTCGCCTCCATGGCCTATCCCGTGCTCGAGGAACGCGGCCTGCTCGGCGACTCGCGACTGAAAGCCGGCTAGTAGACGGCTCGGGCGGCACCCGGGGGCCAAAGCGAAGAATTAGGCTTTGCTCATCCTCGCCTCCGTCGGCTAAGGAACATCCGAGATCCACTGGGAGAATGATGTAGTCGATGGACACCCATTCGCGCAGCTTCGTCAAGGCGCTTTCCTGGCGCGCCACCGGCACGATCGACACGATGATCATATCGCTCGTGGTGACCGGCAGCGTAAAGCTCGCTGCAGCCATCGGCGGGACCGAAGTCATCACCAAGTCGCTGCTCTTTTACCTTCATGAGCGAGCATGGCTGAAAATTCCCTACGGCAGGAACAAGAAGTCGGCCTCGCCGTCCGCGACTGAGGCAGTGCTAAACCCGGTCAAGAAAAGCTAAAGCGGCTTCGACAATTTCTGCATTGCCGGCAGCGCGCATCCGTGGTTTGACGCGCTGCATTCCGTTCAAACCTTTGCGCCATGCTGCCGCTGATTGCCCTCTTCATTGCCGCTTTCGCCTTCGGCACCACCGAATTCGTCATCGCCGGCGTGCTGCCGGAGGTGGCGGAAGGCCTTGGCGTTTCCGTGCCCACAGCCGGCTATCTGGTCTCCGGCTATGCCTGCGGCATTGCGATCGGCGGTCCGCTTCTGGCGCTTGCAACCAGCAGGGTCTCGCGAAAGGCGCTGCTCATCGGGTTGACCATCGCCTTCACTCTCGGCCAGGCCGCTTGCGCGCTTGCGCCAGACTTCACAGCGATGCTTTTTCTGCGCATCGCTGTCGCCGTGGCGCATGGCTGCTATTTCGGCGTTGCCATGGTGGTCGCGGTCGGCCTGGTGCGCGAGGACCAGCGCGGTCGAGCTGTGGCGGTCATCCTCTCGGGACTGACGGTCTCCAACGTCATCGGCGTGCCGGCCGGCACCGCGATCGGCGGTCTCTGGGGTTGGCGCGCGACCTTCTGGGTGATGTGCGCGCTGGGCACCGTCGCGTTTGTTGCCATGCTTGCGCTCTTGCCGCGCACGGCAGGCGCCGCCAACAGACCGGCCGGCCTGGCGCACGAGGTGCGCGTGCTCGGCCGCCAGCAGGTCTGGACTTCGCTCATCCTGATGCTGATGCTGATGATCGGCCAGTTCGGCCTCTACACTTACATCACGCCGACATTGATCGAGGTCACCGGCCTTGACGAAAGCCTGATCCCCTTTGTGCTGTTGCTCAACGGCGTCGGCGCCACGATCGGCGTTCTTTTGGGCGGCAAGCTTGCCGACTGGAAGCTGATGCCGTCGTTGATCACCATGCTTGCCCTGCAGGCGGTGATGCTGGGCGTCATCTATGCAGTCAGCCCCTACCCGGTGCCGATGGTCGCTGCCATCGTTGTCTGGGGTGGTCTCAACTTCGCTATCGGCGCGCCGATCCAGACCCGCATCCTCGCCTGGACCGCGGATGCCTCGAACCTTGCTTCTTCGCTCATCCCGTCGGGTTTCAATGTCGGCATCGCGCTGGCCGCCTCCCTGGGTGCGGCGATGCTCAATGCCGGCCTCGGCTATCGCAGCCTGCCGGTCGCCGGCGCGCTCGCCATGCTGGTGGCCGCGGTTGTGGCACTCGCCTCGCAGACCTGGGAGTGGCGCAGCCGCGCAAGGCCGCCGCTGCCGGCAGCGGCCGAGTAGAACGGCGCGGAGCGCGCTGCCGGTCAGTCGCCTCAGACCGCCGGCGGCGTGTGTCCCGAGCCGCCGGCAAGGATCGACAGCAAACTGCGAAGCCCCTCCCCCAGCCTTTCGCGGCTCGATGCCGCACCCAGCGCCAGGCGCAAGCCATCGGCAACGCCGGAGACTACGGAGAACTCATCCGCCGGACTGATGGCCAATCCGCGGCGCCGGGCCGCGTCGACAAGCTCCGACGAGCGCAAACGCCCCTCGAGCGGGTACCACAGATGCAAGCTCGTTTCCGCCGAGGCGAAACCTGAAGGCAGGATTTCGCGCGCGATCTTCTGCCTGGCTTGCGCTTCGGCACGCACGGCGGCGGTGATCTCGCCGGCAAGGCCGCTTCTCGCCCACTCGCAGGCGAGACCTGTCATCAGTGGCGGCGCCATCATCGTGGTGCCTCGGATTGCCGCGGCGATCCGTTCGATAGCTTCCGAGTCCGGCGCCACCAGGAAGGCAGTGCGCAGGAAAGGCGAGATGCATTTCGCCATCGTGGCGACATGGAAGGTCCGCTCCGGCGCGAGAGCGAGGAGGGCCGGCGGGGAAGCAGTCAGCAACGGGCTGTAGGGATCGTCCTCGACGATTGTCAGGCCAAGCTTGCCCGCCATCCGCGCCAGGTCCCGGCGCCGGGCCTCCGGGATGATGAGCGCGGTGGGATTGTGGAGCGTCGGGTTGAGATATAGCACGCGCGCGTCATAGCGGCGCGCCACCTCCTCAAGATCGTCCGGCAGCATGCCTTTGTCATCAGATTTGACGCCGGCGAGCTTACGCCCTGTTGCCCGGGCCAGTGCAATCAGGCCCGGATAGGTCAGCGCGTCGGTGACGATGGTGTCGCCCTCGCGGGTCTGCGACAGGAGAACGGCCGCAAGCAGCGCCTGCGCGCCCGAACCGACGGCCACCCGGTCGACCGGCAGCCTGTCGCCGGTTGCGGAAAGCCATGCCGAGCCGGCGGCGCGTTCGGCGGGTGAGCCAGGACCCGGGTGATAGGAAAGCAGCGCTTCCGCGCTGGAGCGTCTAAGCAGCCCGTCGATGCCGGTGCGGATCAAGGCCGGCAGGCTGAGGCCGGCGGGCGCCGGCGGAATGTTCATGCTCAAATCGAGGATCGGCTCTTCCGGCTCGCCGGGCGTGATGAAGGTGCCTCGGCCGGCAGTTGCATCGATCAGGTTCCTGCGCCGGGCTTCGGTGAATGCCCTGGTGACGGTGGTCAGGTCGACCCCCAGCATACGGGCGAGTTCCCGCTGCGGCGGCAGCCTGTCGCCCGGCTGCAGCCGGCCGCTCGAACGGGCATCCGAAAGTGCATCGACAATTCTGAGATAGATCGGCCGAGGCCCTTCCTCCAAGGGAGAAAGCCAGTTGAGGTCGCTCTCACCGTTCATGCTGCCTGATCCATACATTTTGTCGCATTGTATGCATACATTCATGATACTAGTGTGTATGTGTAGCCTCAAGGCCGATCGAATGCCGTGCGAGGTCCCTGGAGTGACAACGATGCAAGATCACGCGCACTATCCCGATCTCGAACCCTGGCGGGTTGGTATCCGAGGCCGCTGCCCGCGCTGCGGAGAGGGTCGGCTGTTCGACGGATTTCTGAAGCTGGCACCTAAATGCGATGTTTGCGGCCTCGACTATTCCTTCGCCGACCCGGCCGACGGCCCCGCCTTCTTCGTCATCTGCTTTGCCTGCGTGCCGTCCGTCCTGTTCGCCGTCTGGGCGCAAGTGACCTTCGAGCCGTCCATATGGTTCCACGCCTTCGTTTCGGTTCCCGTAATTCTGGCGACCTGCATTCCGCCGCTCCGGCCGCTCAAGGGCTGGCTTGTGGCAAGCCAGTTCTACTACAAGGCCGAGGAAGGAAGACTGGCCAAGCCCGGCGAATAGCGCGCAGGCGCTCCTCGCCGGGACAGATGGCCGCTACAGATCGATCCGGAACCTCAGGCTTTCAGCGCCGCCATAGGCGGCAACCTTGAAGAATCGCTCGACCAGCGTGCCGCCATTGGCCAGGATCACCTTCTGCGAGGGTGGATTGTCGATATCCGTGGTGATCTCGACATAGTCGAGACCCACCGCCCTCGCCTCTTCCAGCATCAGCCGCAGCGCTTCGCTCGCGTAACCGCGGCCTCGCTTCCAGGGCACAACCGCGTAGCCGATATGGCCGAGCACGTGCGGGGGCAGCGCCGACGTGCCTTTCTGCCAGCGAAGGCCGATCGAGCCTGCGGCCTCGCCGTCCCAGATCCAGCGCCGGAAGCCAGGCAGGCGCGGCACCTTGGTGCCGTCGGGCAAGGCAATGGGCGGCCCCTTCGCCTCGGGATCGTCAAGGCTGGCGAGAAAGGCGATGGGGTCCTCCTCGATGGCCGCGAGCTGCTCGCGCGTCGCCTCCATCAGGCGCACATTGTCCGGCGACCAGCCGCGCTCCAGCGCAGCTTTGTAGGACGGCAGGTGTTCGAGCGCGGGCTTGACGATTTCGATCATCCGAATACTCCGGCGACGGGGTCGAGAAAGGACTTGCCTCAAGCCGCCGTCGCTTGAAAGCGGATTTCGCCCTTGTTCAGGAAGCGCGCGCTGAAAAGTTTCAGCAGCTCACGCTAAACGAGAAGTGTTTCGCCGATCGGCGCGAGACCTTTTATGATCGCATCAGGGTGATTCACGATACCGCTTCGAGAGGGGAATTAAGCTGGTGCGGTTGAGATCTGTTCCGTTCGGCATCATGGGCGCCTTCGGCCTCCTTGTTCTGGCTTTGGCCCTGACCATGTCGGCCCGATCCTTCGCGGCGCTGCGATCCTCGAGCATTCCGGTCTGGCTGCAGGCCCATGTCGGCGAGGGCGACGGTCAGATCGCGCAAGTTGTCCTGGATCGGGCGCGCGCGCTCTACCTGAAAAAGGTGAGCGAAGGTTCCGTGAAAAATCCCTGCTACTTCGCCATGGACGCGACGCGTCCAGGCGATTTGGGCAATGGCGTGCTGGGGCGCCGTTACTACGTCATCTGCGAGGCCGAGCAGTCGTTCCGCGCGGTTTCGGCGGGCCATGGCGGCGGCCGCAACCTGAAGGGCGTCGCGGATTTCAGCAACGGCAGGCGCTGCGCGAAGAACTTCGGCAATGCGATGGATTCCGAACTGACAGCCGGCGGCGCCTATATGACCGCCGAGGCCAAAACGTCGTTCAAGGGTTACTATCGGATCGGCGCAAAGCAGAACGCGGTTTTCATGCGCACGTTCATTCAGTTCGACGGCGAAGGCGAGACGGCGAACGCCAGGCAGCGTGTGATCGGCGGACACCCCGCAGCGTTGTTGCGGGGAATGTGCCTTCGCAAAAGTCCGAACAGCTCATACGCCGACCACGACGGCTATGTGCCCTTTGGCAAGCTGGTGAACTACGCCGGCGGCCGCAGCAATGGCTGCACCAGCTGGTCGCCTGCGGATGCCGAGCAGATCATCCCGATGGTGAAGGACAATCCGACGACGCTTTACATCTACCCCGAGTCCCGGGACATCGCGGCGATCGCGCAGAAAGCGGCATCCAGGCAATCGCTGGCGGGCGCTTATTGGAACGCATCCTGCCTGAAGGAGATCGGCTCTCCGAAATTCTGGCCGAAGAAGACCCTGGAGCCGATCATCGCGCAGTACAAGAAGGATCACCCATTGCCGCCGCCGCAACCGGTGCCGATCTGCAAGAACCCGTAAAAGGGTTTCTGGCGGCGCGATGGCGACGCCATCGGCTCGGCGATGACGGCAGTGATAGCTACTGCAGCAGCCCCTTGACGATGGCGCTCGCCTTGGCGACGTCCATCTGGCCGGCATATTTCTGCTTCAGCGCGCCGATGACCTTACCCATGTCCTTCTGGTTGGCCGCGCCCGTGGCGGCAATCGCTTCCCGCGCGGCCGCGGTGATCGCCGCATCGTCGAGTTGCTTCGGCAGGAACTCGCGGATGATCTCCATCTCGCCGCGCTCCTGCGCCGCCAGTTCCGGCCGCCTGCCGTCCTCGAAAGCCCTGGCCGATTCCTCGCGCTGCTTCACCATCTTGGCGAGGATCTGCAGTATCTCCTCCTCGCTCGCCGCCGCCTTGCCGGCGCCGCGATTGGCGATATCGCGGTCGTGGATGGCGGCCTGGATCAGCCGCAGCGTCGGCAGGCGGTGCTTGTCCTGCGCCTTCATCGCGCTCTTCATGGATTCGGCGATTTTCTCGCGCATCGTGCTTCTCCTTCGATCGCGGCGGACAATAGCTTTGCCGGACGCCCAAGGCAAATCCCGGCAAGCTGTTGATATTGCTTGACGAAATAAATCGATTTCGCCCGGAGGAAGCGTCATTGACCGCTTTGGCGCCTTCCCCTATGTACTGAGCCTCGCATGAACTGAAACTTTGGTTGCGCGCAGGCTCGCGAACTCGCCGCCGCGCGTCGTTTGCTGCGCGGATCGTCCCGCAAACGGGATGATCCGGAAGCAGCCTCTAGGAGTGCCGCCATGGCCACGACCACCGCCCCCTGGGCCACCGAAAAGCCGACCGCCCTTCTGGTGCTTGCCGACGGCACGGTGATCGAGGGCCGCGGCCTCGGCGCCGTCGGATCGGCCGTCGCGGAAGTGTGCTTCAACACCGCGCTGACCGGCTATGAAGAGATCCTCACCGATCCCTCCTATGCCGGCCAGATCGTCACCTTCACCTTCCCGCATATCGGCAATGTCGGCACCAACAACGAGGACATCGAAGACCTCAACCCGGCGGCGCGTGCTGGAGCTGTCGGCGCCGTCTTCAAGGCGAATGTCACGGACCCGTCCAATTACCGGGCAGCCGGGCATCTCGACCAGTGGCTGAAGAAGCGCGGCATCGTCGCGTTATCGGGCATCGACACCCGCGCTTTGACGGTGCTGATCCGCGAGAAAGGCATGCCCAATGCCGTCATCGCCCATGCGCCCGACGGTGTCTTCGACCTCGACGAGTTGAAGTGGCAGGCCGCCGCCTGGTCGGGCCTCATCGGGCTGGACCTCGCCAAGGAGGTCACCTCTGGCCAGTCCTCGGTCTGGCGCGAGACGCCGTGGGCCTGGAACAGGGGTTTCGGCGAGCAGGTTGAGCCATCGATGCACGTCGTGGCCATCGACTACGGCGTCAAGCGCAACATCCTGCGCCTGCTTGCGGGTCTCGGCGCCAAGGTCACCGTCGTGCCGGCCAAGACTGGCGCGGAGGAAATTTTGGCCATGCAGCCGGACGGCATCTTCCTGTCCAACGGTCCGGGCGATCCGGAAGCGACCGGCGAATATGCCGTGCCGGTCATCCAGGACCTTTTGAAGACCGATATTCCGGTGTTCGGCATCTGCCTCGGCCACCAGATGCTGGCGCTGGCGCTCGGCGGCAAGACCTCGAAGATGCATCAGGGCCACCACGGCGCCAACCATCCGGTGAAGGACCACACCACCGGCAAGGTCGAGATCGTCTCGATGAACCACGGTTTCGCCGTCGACCCCGACTCGCTGCCCGAAGGCGTCGAGGAGACGCATGTCTCGTTGTTCGACGGTTCGAATTGCGGCATCGCGCTGACCGGCCGGCCGGTGTTCTCGGTCCAGCACCATCCCGAAGCCTCGCCCGGCCCGCAGGATTCGCACTACCTCTTCCGCCGCTTCGTCAATCTCATCCGCGAGCGGCGCGGCGAGCCGGCGCTGGCCGAGCGCGCCTGACCAGGACGACGCGGCTCAGGCCGTGTCGGTCACTGCCTCCTGCGCGTGCATGCGCTCGACTTCCTTCGGTGTCGGCTTGGCCACCTTCGTCACGAAGACGATAGCCGCCAGCGTCAGGAATACCGCGCCAAGCACATAGGGCGCGCCGCCGAACGCGACCGGCGCGCTCGGTCCGGTGAACCAGGAGAAGATCGCCGTATAGAGCAGCGGCGTGACGATCGAGGTGATCGAGAAGATCGAGGTCATCGCGCCCTGCAATTCACCCTGCGCCGAAGGCGGCACCTTGGCGGCGGCGAGGCTTCTGAGCGGCGGATCGGCGAGCGCTTCCAGGCAGCCGGCCACAATCACCGCATAGATCATCCAGCCCTGCGTCGCGAACGCGTAGCCGAAGGCGCTGAGCGCGGTGAAGGTCAGGCCGATCGCCGCAGTCCTCCATTCGCCGAGCTTGGGGATGACCCGCGGCAGCACCGTCGCCATGACGATCGCGCCGCACAAGCCGAAGACGCCGAGCGAGAAGCCGATCTGCTGCTGGTTCCAACCGTAGCGGTAGTTGGAGACGAAGGACCAGACCGCCGGATACATCATGTGGCCGAGCGTCATCAGGAAGAACACGAGTCCGATCCAGCCGATGCCCGGATAGTTGCGCATCTGGATGAGCGTGCCGACCGGGTTCGCCCGCTTCCATTCGAAGCGGCGGCGATGCTGGTCGCCCAGCGTTTCCGGCAGGAAGAACAGCGCGATCAGGAAGTTCACCAGGGCAAGCCCGGCGGCGAAATAGAACGGCACGCGCGGCCCGAACGTGCCGAGCAGCCCGCCGAGCACCGGGCCGATGACGAAGCCGACGCCGAAGGCGATGCCGAGCAGCCCGAAATTCTTCGCTCTGTTCTCGTCGGTCGAGATGTCGGCGATGAAGGCGGATGTCGTGGAATAGCTGGCGCCGGAAATGCCGGCGAGCACCCGGCCGATGAACAGCATCGGATAGGACCAGGCAATGGCGCAGATCAGGTTGTCGATCGAAAAGGTCAGCACCGAGGCAAGCAGGATCGGCCGCCTTCCGAAGCGATCGCTCAATCCGCCGATGACCGGCGCGAAGAAGAACTGCATCGCCGCATAGACGAAGAACAGCCACCCGCCCTCGATCGCCGCCTCGCTGATGCCGACGCCGCTCAGTTCCTGCAGATAGGCCGGCAGCACCGGCATGATGATGCCGAAGCCGATGACATCGAGCAGCAGCGTGGTGAAAACGAGCGCAAGGCCCCGCTTGGCGGTCTTGGGGTCGATCATGATGGTGTCAAGCTCCTCGGCCGCCCTGGGGCATAGGTTGGCGACACGTTATAGGCGAGCTTGCCACCCGGAACAATAAGCGAACGACAGTCACTGCCTCATCCTGACATCGGCTGCACGCGTCGCGCCGCTGCAGCCTGTATCGCCGCCTCAGACCGGATTGTTGAACGTATCGCAGTCCGAAAGCTTGCCGCTCTTGTAGCCGCGCGTCAGCCAGGTCTGCCGCTGCGCGGAAGTGCCGTGGTTGAAGCTTTCCGGCACGACATAGCCCTGCATTTTCTTCTGCAGCGTATCGTCGCCGATCTGCTTGGCGGCATTCAGCGCACTTTCCATGTCGCCCTGCTCCAATATGCCCTTCTGCGCCGTGTAGTGCGCCCAGACGCCGGCGAAGCAGTCGGCCTGGAGCTCGACGCGCACCGACATCTGGTTGGCTTGCGCTTCGCTCATGCCTTGCCGCATCTGGTTGAACTTGGACATGATGCCGGTGAGGTTCTGCACATGGTGGCCGACCTCATGCGCGACCACATAGGCGCGCGCGAATTCGCCGGAAGCGCCGAACTGCTGGTCGAGCTGCTGGAAGAAGGTCATGTCGAGATAGACCTTGTGGTCGCCGGGGCAATAGAACGGTCCCGCCGCCGAGGAGGCGAAGCCGCAGGCCGAGCGGATCTGGCTGCTGAACAGCACCAGCTTGGGGTCTTCATAAGTAAGGCCGTTGGCCTTGAAGATGCCGGTCCAGGTGTCCTCGGTGTCGGCCAGCACCGTTGCCACGAACTGCTTCATCTCGTCGGAAGCCGGCGCGCCGGTGCTGTCCTGCGCACCGCTGTTGTCCGTGATCTGGCCGCCGCCGTCGCCCAAGATCTGCGACGGATCGAAGCCGAAATACCACCCGGCAAGAACGACCAGGATGACCAGGATGATGCTCGAGCCGCCGCCGGCGCGGCCACCGATCGGAACGCGGAACTGGCCCGGACTGTCGCCCAATCCCCCGCCAAACCCGCCGCCGCTGTCGCTGCGCTCGTCCTCGATGTTGTCGCTCTGACGACGGCCTCTCCAAAGCATGGCAACTCCTCGCAATGCAGATGTCCTGGAAGGATCGGCCCGCCGACCGCCCCCACAAACAATTATCGCAACGGTTGTGCCAAGTCACAGCATTTTTGGGATGCCGCAGGCTCACCGGTTCGGCGATCCGATCCCCGGTCGCATCTCGGGGGGAACTCAGCGGGGCGAGGTCATCGCTCTGCGAAAAGCGTCCAGCGTCTCGGCGCTGACATGGTGCTCGATGCCCTCGGCATCGATCCGCGCTGTTTCGGCGCTGACGCCCAGCGAGCGCAGGAAGGCTTCCACCGTTTGGTGGCGGATGCGGCTTTCTTCGGCGACCTTGCGACCGGCGTCGGTGAGGAACACGCCGCGATAGGGTTTTCTGGACACCAGCCCGTCGGCGCAGAGCCTGGTCAGCATTTTCGCGACTGTTGGCTGCGCGACGCCGAGCCTGGCCGCTATGTCGACCTGGCGTGCCTCGTTGCCGTCCTCGATCAGATCGGCGATCAGCTCGACATAGTCCTCCACAAGCGCGCTGCGGCGCGCCTCGCGCGTCTGCCGGAATCCTTCCGAATGGATCTCGGCATCGGGAAGCGGCTTTTCACGTCGAACCGGCCTGTTCCTCAGCGCCAATATGCGCTCCTCCTTCGCTGCCGAAGCTTGAATCGGCCCGTATTCATAACACGGACCCGAATGGTCTGGCCGTTTATTTGCATTCCCGCTCACGTGCAACCGGCGACCGCGCCGCCCGGCAAAAAGCACAAACAATGAAATATAGCCTATTGCATAATGTTGAGCCATGGCATAGATACAGGGCATATCCGATCCATTCTTGCGGAATCCTCCATGTCCGACGCTGAAGTAGCTGCCCTATCCCGATCCGCGTGGCAATTTGCCCGGACCGAGGCAGGCGAGCAGCCAAGCCTGCGCGAGGTCAACGCTTCGATCGCGGTTCCGCAAACCGGGCTGTGGCTTCGCCGCCTGTTCGCCTTCATGGGTCCCGGCTACATGGTCTCGGTTGGCTATATGGACCCGGGCAACTGGGCGACCGACCTCGCCGGGGGCGCCCAGTTCGGTTACACGCTGCTCTTCGTCATCATGCTGTCGAACCTGATGGCGATCCTTTTGCAGGCGCTGGCCGCCCGGCTCGGTATCGCCACCGGCCGCGACCTCGCGCAGGCCTGCCGCGCCTACTATCCGCGCCCGGTCAATCTTCTGCTCTGGTTCGCCTGCGAGCTTGCAATCATCGCCTGCGACCTCGCCGAGGTGATCGGCACGGCGATCGCGCTGCAGCTTTTGTTCGGCATCCCGCTGATCGGCGGCGCCCTTATCACCGCGCTCGACGCCTTCCTGGTGCTGCTGTTGATGAACAGGGGCTTCCGCTATCTCGAGGCTTTCGTCGTCGCCCTGCTGATCGTCATCTTCGGCTGCTTTGCCGTCCAGATCTTCGTCGCCGCGCCGCCGGCCGGCACGATCCTGCATTCGATGTTCGTGCCGTCGTCCGAGATCGTCACCAACCCGGCGATGCTCTACATCGCGATCGGCATCATCGGCGCCACCGTGATGCCGCACAATCTTTACCTGCACTCCTCGATCGTGCAGACCCGCGCCTATGAACGCACCGATGCCGGAAAGCGGGACGCCATCAGGTGGGCAACCACGGATTCGACCATTGCGCTGATCCTGGCGCTGTTCGTCAACGCCTCGATCCTGATCGTCTCGGCCGTGGCCTTCCACGGCACCGGACACCAGGATGTCGCCGAGATCGGGCAGGCGTTTGAATTGCTGTCGCCGCTGCTGGGCCTGGGTATCGCTTCGATCCTGTTCGCAGTCGCGCTGCTCGCCTCCGGCCTCAATTCGACGGTCACCGCGACGCTCGCCGGACAGATCGTGATGGAAGGTTTTTTGCGCCTGCGCTTTCCGCAATGGGCGCGCCGCCTCCTGACGCGCGGCGTCGCCATTGTCCCGGTGATTGTCGTCACCGCCCTCTACGGTGAAAAGGGCACGGCCCAGCTGCTGGTCTTCAGTCAGGTCATCCTGTCGATGCAGTTGCCCTTCGCCGTGGTGCCGCTGGTGCAGTTCGTGTCGGACAAGAAGAAGATGGGCAATTTCGCCATCCCGCGCAGCGTCACGATACTCGCCTGGGTGGTCGCGGCCATCATCCTGGTGCTCAACTTCAAGCTGCTCTACGACACCGTCGCAGGCTGAGGCCGAACCGCGACTTTTCGCGCCGGCCGCGCTACCTTCCTGGATATGGCCGAGCCGGATGAAGCCCGCAAATTCTACGCCAAATTGATGGCTGCGAATGCGCGCTCGGCCGATCCGCGCATTGAGGAGGTGTTCGCCTCGGTGCCGCGCGAAGCGTTTCTCGGCCCCGGCCCCTGGACCGTTTTTGCCGGTGACGGCAGGTTCGAAACGCCGAGCGCCGATCCGAGCTACCTCTATCAGAACGTGCTCGTGGTGCTCGATGCCGACAGGGGCATCAACAACGGCGAGCCGCTCCTGCACGCCATGTGGATCGGCAAGGTCGAGCCGAAGCCCGGCGAAACCGTCACCCATATCGGCGCCGGCACCGGTTATTACACCGCGCTTCTGGCCAAGTTGGTCGAACCGGGCGGCAGCGTGGCCGCCTTCGAGATCGAAGGGGATCTTGCTGCGCAAGCCGAGCTCAATCTCGCGGCTTATGGCAATGTCGAGGTCGTCCATGGCAACGCCGTGACCAGCGCGCTTCCGCCCTCCGACGTCATCTATGTCAATGCCGCCGTGATTGCTCCTCCTCCGGCGTGGTTGAGGGCGCTCAAACCTGGCGGCCGCATGGTCTTTCCCTGGCGTCCGGCAGAACGCGTCGGCCTCGCCATGCTGGTCATGCGCGTGGAGGGGGGGTTCGCCTGCCTGCCCTTCATGGGCTCCTGGTTCATCCCTTGCGTCGGCGCCTCCGTCGCCGGCCCCGAGGCAAGAGTGCCGACCCGCGAGCGCGCGCTCCGCACGCGCTCGATCTGGCTGACTGAAGACAAGGCGCCCGATCGCACCGCCACCGCCGTCTTCGGCGATGTCTGGTTTTCGTCCCGCCCTATCCGTGCCAGGCGCTAGAAATTTACAGGCTCGTGTCGGAGAGCAACCGCGTCGTTCGTCCTTGGGCTGAAATCCGCCCGTGACGGCGCGGATCGAGAAAAAGGGAGAGACAGATGCGAAAGATCATCGCCGCCACATTCGTCAGCCTCGATGGCGTTATGCAGGCGCCCGGCGGGCCGGAGGAGGATCCGGTCGGCGGCTTTCAATTCGGTGGCTGGACGTTCCATTACTTTGACGAGGTGGCGGGTGCGGCAATGGATGAAATGTTCTCCAAGCCCTTCGCCCTGCTGCTCGGCCGCAGAACCTATGACATCTTCGCCGCCTACTGGCCGTATCAGAAAGATCCGATCGCAGATGTCTTCAACCCTGCCACCAAATATGTGGCGACCCACCGCCCGGATTCCCTGACCTGGCAGAACACCCAGTCGCTTGGGCCAGATGTCGTTGCGAGGCTCAGGCAGCTCAAGCAGGAAGACGGACCTGACCTGCTCATCCAGGGATCGGGCAATCTGATCCAGACCCTGCTCGCCAACGGCCTGATCGATGAGATCCGGCTGATGATCTTCCCGCTGTTGCTGGGCAAGGGCAAGCGGCTGTTCGGCGACGACGCGATGCCCGCCGCCTTCAAGCTCATCAAGTCGCAGACGTCCAGCACCGGCGTCATCATGGCGACTTACGAGCGAGCCGGCGAGGTCCGCACAGGTTCGTTTGCTCAGCAGGAGCCTTCCGAGGCTGAACTCGAGCGGCGCAAGAACTGGAAGTAGCGTTCCAAGGCATTCACCAAGCTGGAGCACCCCTCATCTGACCGAGCTTCGCTCGGCCACCTTCTCCCACAAGGGGAGAAGGGAGAGCTTGGCACGTACGGCTCAGCAAATGTCCAGCGTCGACGATTGGCTAGAACGCCGGCACGATCTTGGCTTCTCCCCTTGTGGGAGAAGGTGGATCGGCGCGCAGCGCCGAGACGGATGAGGGGTGCTCCAGCGAGATTCCTACCTCACGCTGCCTGGCGGTAGCGCGCCAGACCCTCGCGGATATGAGCCGCGAACGCCTGCGCGGCTGGCACGGTGGCGTGTTTGGGCAGATGCAGGTTGACGGAGAAATTCGGCAGGGCCGGAAGGCCGGCATCAGACAGGATGTCGAGATCGGCCGGCACCGTCGAGGCAAGCCAGGTGGTGACAGCAAGGTCCGAGCGCACCGTCGCGGTCGTGGCATCGATGTTGCCGTTCTCGAACACCGTCCGCCAGTCGAGTCCATGCTCCCCGAGTGCGGCCAACACGGCCGGCCGGAAGGCGCAGGTGTCGGCAACGATCGAGACCGGCAGCGGCCGCTTCAGGCGTGCCGAGCCGCCTCTGGCGCCGACCCAGACCAGTCGGTCGACGAGAAGACATTCGCCGGCGGACCTGCCGACGCGTTCCTCGATGACGGCAAGGTCGATGGTGCCCGCCGCCAGGGCCGCCGAGAGTTCGGGCGAGGAGGTGCAGACCAATGATATCTCCACCTGCGGATAGGCCTCGGCGTAAGCTTTAAGCACCGGCGCGAGCAGCGTACCGACGAGATCGTAAGGCACGCCGATCCGCACCTGTCCGGCAACCACCCTGCCCTTGATCTCGGTGAGGATCTCGTCGTTGAGCTGCAGCAGTCGCCTGGCCTTGTCGAGCAGCCGCTCGCCGGATCGTGTCAATCTCAACCCGCGGCGGTCGCGCTCGAACAGACTTTGCTCCATAAGCTCCTCAAGCCGCTTGATCTGCTGGCTGACGGCACCTTGCGTCAGATGAAGCACGTTGGCGGCCGCCGTCATGCTGGCCTTGTCGGCCGTCGTTACAAAGGTGCGGACGAGAGTCGTGTCGAGGTCGCGGATCATGGTTGGCATTATAATCTCTAATGCAAACCATATCAAACATTGCATTTACTGATGTCGTGAGGCGCCTAATCATGCCGGCTCCTCGATTGGGAAGCCCGCATGTCCGAGACCATCATCCCTCTTATCCTGTTCGCGCTGATCTCCACCTCGACGCCGGGCATCGCCACGACGCTGTCGACGGCTTCCGGCGCGCAGTTCGGCTTTCGCCGCTCGGTGCCGCTGATGGCTGGCAGCGCCGCCGGACTGGCCTCGGTGGCGGCGGCAGGCGCGGCGGGCCTCGCCGGACTGCTGGCCGCCGTCCCGTCCCTGCAGCTCGCCATGAAGATCGCAGGCTCGCTCTATCTGATCTGGCTGGCGGTGAAGATCGGCCGCAGCGGCCCGCCCAACCTCGACGTGACCATGGCCAAACCAAACAGCTTCTTCGGCGGCGCCGGCATCCAGTGGATGAACCCCAAGGGCTGGGCGATGGGGTTGGGCGCGGCCGCCTCGTTCGCAGCGCTCGCAGACGGCCCCTTGCGGCTCGCGCTTCTGTTGGGCGCCGTGTTCGGCCTTGCCGCCGCTTTCTCGCTGTCGCTCTGGTGCGTAGCCGGCACACTGCTTGCCCGCCTGCTCAAAACAGAGCGGCAATGGCGCACGCTCAACATCGTGCTTGGCATGCTGCTGGCCGCCTCGATCCTGCAGATGTGGCGGCCAGCCTGAAAAGACTATACGGCGTAGCGCGCCGCCGGCTTGCCGGCGAACAGGCTGCCGTAGAAGCGGTCCCTCGCGCCGAGATAGGTATCCAACCCGGCTGGATCGGCCAGCCCCGGAGCGGTGACGGTCTCGCCCTGGGCGAACCCGGCAAGTGCCGCATCAACCAGATCGTCGGCGCTCATCACCCAATCCTGATTGATCCTGTCGAGGCTGATTCCGGAGGCGTCCCAGAATTCGGTGCGGATCGGCCCGGGCAGCACGACCTGCGCCCTCACCTTGGTGCCAGCGACCTCCTTCTGCAGCGCTTCGGTGAAGTTGACGACATAGGCCTTGGTGCCGCTGTAGATGCCGCCGACGGCGATGCCGTAGGCGACGACCGAGGCGATGTTGATGATGGCGCCGCGGTTGCGCGCAAGCAGACCCGGCAGCACCACCCGGGTCAGACGCGTCAAGGCGACGACATTGACCTTGATCATGCGCTCGGCCGCATCGGCGTCGGCTGTCGCCACTGTCTCGAGGCCGCCCATGCCGGCATTGTTGACCAGCAGCGTCACGCTCTCGTCCGCGCTGATCGCCTGCTCGACCCGGCGCAGGTCGGCATCCACGGAAAGATCGGCGACAATCGTCTCGACCTTGCGGCCATAGGCGTAAGCCAGCCGGTCCGCCACCTCCTGCAGCCGGTCGGCGCGCCGTGCCACCAGCACCAGATCGTAGCCCTGACTGGCCAGCCGGTCGGCATAGACCGCGCCAATGCCCGAGGAAGCGCCGGTGATCACGGCCGTGCCCTTGTTTTCGTTCGTGCTCATTGTCCTGTTCCTTTTCGTCCTGTTCGGCGTCGACACGTCGGCCACCAAGCTTATGTCCAATTTCCAATTAGTGGCATATGCCATCTTTCGGAAGTAGGTATATGCCACTATCTTGTCAACGGAGGCTGCGAAAACTATTTCTGTCGCAGGCTGGCGCGCGTTTTCGCCGGCAAGGAGTGAATATGACCGAAGCTCAGCAGCCGGGATTCAGCCGTTGCAACAACGCCACCTTGCGGCGCGCCGCGCGCAGGCTCGGCCGCTTCTACGATGACGCGCTGGCGCCTTCAGGGCTGAAGGGAACGCAGTTTGGCCTGCTCTTTCAGATCCATGTCGGCGGCGAGCCGGCGATGGGCGCCATCGCCGACGCGCTGATCATGGATCTGTCGGCGCTCGGCCACACGCTGAAACCGCTGATCCGCGACGGTTATGTCGAGACTTTTGCCGACAAGGACGACCGCCGTATCAAGCGCATACGGCTGACGCCGCAAGGCCAGGCCAAGCTCGACGAGGCGATCAAGCTGTGGAGCGCCGCCCAGCGGCAATTCGAGGATAAGGTCGGCGCGGAGCAGGCCGCGCATCTGCGCGCGGCGCTGGACGCGGTGGCTGATCTGGATTTGGAAATAGCGGGGGCCGCTCCTTCCAGCTGAAGAAGCGGCCGTCGTTCAGGTCTGCGGCTGTCTACTCCGCCGGCATGGCGACCGGGCGAGCAAACGCGCGGCCGGCGAGAACCACACCCAGCCCCACGATCGGGAATACCGCCGCGATCAGGCCGAGATCGGCCGGCGCGCCGAAGCGCAGCACAGCGCCGCCGACCACGGCGCCGAGCGCGACGCCGAAATAGAGCGCCGAGGCATTGAGCGAGAGCACGATCGGGGCGGCATCGGGCGCTATTCGGAGGATGCGGCTCGCCTGCGCCGGCGGGAAGGCCCAGCCGACGATGCCCCACGGCACCATCATGCCCATCAGCGCCGGCCCGGCGATCGAATGCGGCAGGAAGGTCGGGATCAGCGAGAAGGTGACGAGCATCGCCGCGGAGAGCGCCAGCGACCAGCAGACGGTGCGCGACGCGCCGAAACGGTCGGCGGCCTGGCCGCCGGCGATGTTGCCAATGACGGCACCGATGCCGAAGGCAAGCAGCATGCCGGGCAGTGCAAGCGGGCTGAGACCGCCACCCTCGATGGCGAGAGGCGCGATGAAGGCAAAGACGGTGAAGGCGCCGACCAGGGCGAGCACTGTGGTCACCAGAATCGGCATCACGCCGGGACGGACCGAAGCCGCCAGCCGCGCCCTGAGCGGCAGCCTCGTGCCGATAATGCCGCGCGGCAGGCGCCACCACAAGATCGCGCCGGCAAGCGCGCCGAGCCCAGCAATGGCGAAGAATGTGCCGCGCCAGCCGGTAATGGCCGCGACCAGGGCGCCGAGCGGCGCGCCGACCGCAACCGCCACCGTGGTGCCGCCGACGACGACGGCAATGGCGCGGGCCCGGTGATGGTCGTCGACCAGCGCCACGGCGGTGCCTTGGGCGGTTGCCGCGAACAGGCCGGACGAAAGCGCCATGACGATGCGCGCGATCAGCAGCAGTTCGAAGGACGAGCTCACCGCCGCGACCAGATTGCCGATCACGAAGAAGACCAGCGTCCACAGGATGACGCGCCGCCGGTCCCATTCGCCGGTCAGCGTCGCCAGGATCGGCGCGCCGATCGCATAAGCGAGCGCGAAGGCGGTGATCAGCGAGCCGGCGAGCGGCACCGAGATGCCGGCATCCGCGGCGATATCGGGAAGGAGGCTTGAGATGACGAAGCCCTCGGTCGAGATCGCAAACGATCCGAGCGCAAGCCAGAAGATCCGCTTGTCCATGGGGAGGTCCTTAGTTCAAAAGTTATTGAACAATTGGACATAACGGAGCATGATGTCAACGGAGCCTGGGCAAAATATCTGAACCCTCCTGACAGCCCTGTGTCAGGACGGGCCGCAATGAAGAATGGAAACGAAGAAGCCGCGTAACCCGCGAGTGGAGGAGACGCGTTGAAGTTGGTTCAGTTTGTGCTTAATTCTCGGCCATGACCTTGCCCCATCCAACCGCTGACCAGATCAACCTGCCGATCGTGCTTGCCGTGCTCGGCGACCCGACCAGGCTCGCCATCGTGCGCTATCTGGCCAGCAAGGAAGGCGTGCCGATGAACTGCGGCAAATTCCTCGACCTCGCCTCCAAGACCAACCTCAGCTACCACCTCGCCAAGCTGCGTGAGGCAGGCGTGACCCGCACTGAGGCGGTCGGCACTAGCCGGCTGATCACGCTGCGCCGCGACGACCTCGACAAGCGCTTCCCCGGCCTGCTCGACAGCGTGATCGCGGCCGCCGGCGAGGACAAGGCGCTGCCCATGGTCGGCTCCGCCGACACCGAAATCGACGCCTGATGCGCATTGCCGTCCTCGCCGACATTCATGGCAACGTGCTGGCCCTGGATGCCGTGCTCCACGATCTCGAGCGGCGCGGCGGCGCCGACCTCATCGTCAATCTCGGCGATTGCGTCTCCGGCCCGCTCTGCCCGCGCGAGACGATTGAGCGGCTGGAGGCGCTCGGCTTGCCGACGGTGCGGGGCAACCATGACCGGCGCGTCGCCCAGGATCCGGCCGACGAGGAAATGTGGCCATCCGATCGCTATGCGCAGGAGCGGCTGACTGCCGTCCAACTCGGGGCGCTGTTCGCTCTGCCTTTGACTCTGGAGATCGCGCCCGGCGTCGTCGCTTTCCATGCCCGGCCAGATCACGACGAAAAGTACCTCGCCGATGCGATCGTCGACGGCCAGCTGGTGCGCGCGCCGCTCGGCGCCATCCGGCGCCGGCTGAAGTCGCTCGACCCGGCCTGCCGCCTAGCGTTGTGCGGCCACAGCCATCGAAGCGAGCTCATCCGCATTCCGGGCGGGCCGGTCATCTTCAACCCCGGCAGCGTCGGCTGCCCTGCCTATGAGGATGACACGCCTCCGGCGCATGTCTCGGAGCAAGGCACCCCGCACGCGCGCTATGGCATCGTCGAGTTGGATGCGGCTTACCGCCCCGACCGCTTCGAGGCGATCGCCGTGGACTACGACCATGAAGCCGCCGCAAAGCAGGCCGAACAAGCGGGCCGGCCGGAATGGGCGCACGCGCTGCGCACCGGTTTCATTAAGGGTTAGCCTCTCAACCTCGTCATCCCAGGGCGAAGCAGGAGCGAAGCTCCGTCGCGGAGACCCTGGGATCCATGCCGTTACCTTGATCGACGGGTGCAAGCGGAGCAGAATTCTGCATCGCAGCAGCGCTCTGAAGTCACGGCATGGATCCACGGGTCTACGCGGTACGCTTCGCTTCCCGCTCCGCCCGAGGATGACGACGGAATGGGCATTTCGGCCAATCGCCAAGGCATGCGCCCTGCCAAGGCAAGCATAGCCAGGCTGAAGCGTCCATTTTGGAGATGACATGCGACGGCAACCTCCCATACAAACGCCGTGGCTTGAAGTGGGCGCGCTGATTCTGGCCGCGCCTGAAAATTGCAGTGCATTGCCCATGGCCGAGGGATGAAGCGCAAAGTCACGCTCCGATCGACATTGCTGATCGCCGCTCCTTTGCTGCTGGCCGCCTTGCCGGCCTTGGCCGAGGAAGCGCCGGGCACGATCATTTCGATTATCGGCGGCCTTGCGCCGGACGATCTCCTCAACATCCGCGCCACCGCTTCGCCAGGCGGAAAGATCGCGGCGCGCCTGCCGAACGGCGCGGCCGTCAAGAATTACGGCTGCAAGGTCGTCAACAACTATCCCTGGTGCAAGGTCGAGGATACGCAGGACGCGCATATCACCGGATGGGCGCCCGCCCGCTACCTCAGTCCAAACAACCCGGCGCCGGCGCCCGAGGATGCCGCCGTCCCGGCGGCCGAGGCGGCGGTTGCGCCTCAGACCTCCGAAGAGCTGCCGCCGGACATCGCCGCGCGCCTGGGCAGCGGTCAGCCGGCCGATCCGCCATCCGCGGCCGATATCAGCGCGATCGCCATGCAGGATGCCTATGGCCTCGCCTTCGCGGCCTCGGCAAACGCTCAATCCGTCACCCCTGCCCCCGATGCCGCCGGCGGCATCCCCTGCGCCCGCCATGTCGGCCAGCCGATGACCCGTTGCGACATCAGCGTCGCGCATGAAGGCGGCGACAGCGTCGTGACGGTGACCTGGCCGGACGGCGGCACACGCGTCATCACCTTCCGCGATGGCAAGCCCGCCGGCTCGGACTCATCCGACGAGTTCCGCTTCACCCGCGAGGGCAGCTTGAACATGATCCGCATCGGCGTCTCGGAGCGCTTCGAGATTACGGATCAGCTTGCGCTGGGCGACAAGCAATAGGGGAGTAAGGGAGTAGGGGAATACGGCAGTAGGTTTCCCGGCGCGCTCGAAGCTTACTCCCTTACTCCCTTACCTCGCATTTTCGGGGTTACATCCGCCAAAACTCTTCCCTATAAGGCCCTCCTAGCCTGATACCAGAATCGCAAGCACAACCGGCCGGGTCCTCCCGCGCCCGGTTTTTCGTGCAAGCCGCTCGCCGAACGGAACTCAAAAGACATGCCAAGACGCACCGACATCCAGTCGATCCTGATCATCGGGGCCGGCCCCATCGTTATCGGCCAGGCATGCGAGTTCGACTATTCCGGCACCCAGGCCTGCAAGGCGCTGAAGGAAGAGGGCTTTCGCGTCATCCTGGTCAACTCCAATCCGGCCACCATCATGACCGATCCGGAGCTGGCCGACGCCACCTATATCGAGCCGATCACGCCCGAAGTGGTGGCCAAGATTATCGCCAAGGAGCGGCCGGATGCGCTCTTGCCCACCATGGGCGGCCAGACCGCGCTCAACACGGCGCTGTCGCTGCGCCGCATGGGCGTGCTCGACCGTTACAATGTCGAGATGATCGGTGCCGACGCGCATGCCATCGACAAGGCCGAGGACCGCGCGCTGTTTCGCCAGGCGATGAGCAAGATCGGCCTGGAGACGCCGCGCTCGATGCTGGCCAACGCCACCGACGTCAAGAACGCCGACCGCAAGACGCACGAGGCCGAGCGCGCCGCGCTGAAGGCCGAGAACCCCGAAAACCTCAATGCGGCGCTCGATGCGCTGGAGACACGCTGGAACCTCGGCGAGGGCGACCGCAAGCAGCGCTACATCAGCCACGCCATGGCGATCGCCGCGGAGGCGCTCGACCATGTCGGCCTGCCGGCCATCATCCGCCCCTCCTTCACTATGGGCGGCACGGGCGGCGGCATCGCCTACAACCGCGCCGAGTTCTACGATATCGTCCAGTCGGGCCTCGACGCCTCGCCCACCACCGAGGTGCTGATCGAGGAGAGCGTGCTCGGCTGGAAGGAGTATGAGATGGAGGTCGTCCGCGACAAGGCGGACAACTGCATCATCATCTGCTCGATTGAGAACGTCGACCCGATGGGCGTGCACACCGGCGATTCCATCACCGTCGCCCCTGCGCTGACGCTCACCGACAAAGAATATCAGATGATGCGTAACGCCTCGATCGCGGTGCTGCGCGAGATCGGCGTCGAGACCGGCGGCTCCAACGTGCAGTTCGCCGTCAATCCGGCCGACGGCCGCCTGGTGGTGATCGAGATGAACCCGCGCGTCTCGCGCTCCTCCGCGCTCGCCTCCAAGGCCACGGGCTTCCCGATCGCCAAGGTCGCGGCGAAACTCGCCATCGGCTACACGCTGGACGAGCTGGAGAACGACATCACCGGCGGCGCGACCCCGGCTTCGTTCGAGCCGACGATCGACTATGTCGTGACGAAGATCCCGCGTTTTGCCTTCGAAAAATTCCCAGGCGCCGAGCCGATGCTGACCACCGCCATGAAGTCGGTGGGCGAAGTGATGGCCATCGGCCGCACCTTCCAGGAGTCGCTGCAGAAGGCGCTGCGCGGACTGGAAACCGGCCTGACGGGCCTCGACGAGATCGAGATTCCCGACATCGGCCACGGGCCTACCGCCGCCAATCACGTCGACGACCGCAACGCCATCCGTGCCGCGCTCGGCACGCCGACGCCCGACCGGCTGCGCATGGTGGCGCAGGCTATCCGCATGGGCACCTCGCTCGAAGACGTGCACACCATGTGCAAGATCGACCCGTGGTTCTTGGAACAGATCGCCGGCATCATCTCGATGGAAGAGCGCATCCGCGAGCATGGCCTGCCGGAGGACGCCGCCAATCTGCGCATGCTGAAGGCGATGGGTTTTTCCGACGCCCGCCTCGCGTCGCTGACGAAGACCGACGCGGAAGCGGTCCAGAAGGTCAGAGAAAAGCTCGACGTTCATCCGGTCTACAAGCGCATCGATACCTGCGCGGCCGAGTTCGCCTCGCCGACCGCCTATATGTACTCGACCTATGAGACGCCCTTCGCCGGAGCGCTCGCCAACGAGGCGCGGGTGTCGTCACGCAAGAAGGTCGTCATCCTCGGCGGCGGCCCGAACCGCATCGGCCAGGGCATCGAGTTCGACTATTGCTGCTGCCACGCGGCCTTCGCGCTGCGCGACGCCGGCTTCGAGGCGATCATGGTCAACTGCAACCCGGAGACCGTCTCGACCGACTACGACACCTCCGACCGCCTCTATTTCGATCCGCTGACGCCGGAGGACGTGCTGGAGATCCTGCGCGCCGAGCAGGCGTCCGGCGAGTTGGTCGGCGTCATCGTCCAGTTCGGCGGCCAGACGCCGCTGAAGCTCGCGGATGCGCTGGAGAAGGCCGGCATCCCGATCCTCGGCACCTCACCCGACATGATCGACCTCGCGGAAGACCGCGACCGCTTCCAGAAGCTCTTGCACAAGCTCGGCCTCACCCAGCCGAAGAACGGCATCGCCTATTCGGTCGAGCAGGCGCGCCTCGTCGCCGCCGAGCTCGGCTTCCCCCTGGTGGTGCGCCCGTCCTACGTGCTCGGCGGCCGCGCCATGCAGATCATCTACAACGAAGGCATGCTGCAGACCTACCTGCTCGACACCGTGCCCGGCCTGGTGCCGGAGGACATCAAGCAGAAATACCCCGCCGACAAGACCGGCCAGATCAACACGCTGCTCGGCAAGAACCCGCTCTTGTTCGACACCTATCTCACCGGCGCCACCGAGGTCGATGTCGACTGCCTGTGCGACGGCAAGGAGACGTTCGTCTCCGGCATCCTGGAGCATATCGAGGAGGCCGGCATCCATTCGGGCGATAGCGCCTGCTCGCTGCCGGTGCATTCGCTGCACCCCGATATCGTCGACGAGCTGGAGCGCCAGACTGCCGCGCTTGCCCGCGCGCTCAATGTCGGCGGCCTGATGAACGTGCAATACGCGATCAAGGACGGCACGGTCTATGTGCTGGAAGTGAACCCGCGCGCCTCACGCACCGTGCCCTTCGTCGCCAAGACCATCGGGCGGCCGATCGCAAAAATCGCGGCCCGCATCATGGCCGGCGAGACGCTGGAGAACGCCTTCGCCCATTACGGCGCGATGCCCGATCCGCGCAGTCCGGGGCACATCGCCGTCAAGGAAGCCGTCTTCCCCTTCGCCCGCTTCCCCGGCGTCGACATCCTGCTCGGGCCGGAAATGCGCTCGACCGGCGAGGTGATGGGCCTCGACCGCGATTTCGCTTTAGCCTTCGCCAAGAGCCAGCTCGGCGCCAATGTCGACCTGCCGCGCTCCGGCACGCTGTTCGTCTCGGTGCGCGACGAGGACAAGAAGGGCATCCTGCCCGCCGTGAAGCGCCTCGCCGGCCAGGGTTTCAAGGTACTCGCCACCTCCGGCACCGCCCGCTTCCTCGCCGAGAACGGCGTGGTGGCGGAAAAGATCAACAAGGTGCTCGAAGGCCGCCCCCACATCGAGGACGCCATCCGCAACCGCCAGGTCCAGATCGTCTTCAACACCACCGACGGCCAAAAGGCGGTGTCGGACTCGAAATCGCTCCGCCGCGCCACGCTGATGCAGAAGGTGCCGTATTACACAACGCTGTCTGGTGCTGCGGCAGTGGCCGAGGCAATTGCGGCGCTGCGGGCGGGGAATTTGGAGGTTCGGCCGCTGCAGGAGTATTTTGGGTGAGGCGCCTTACGTTCTCCCCTTGTTGTGGGAGAAGGTGGATCGGCGCGCAGCGCCGAGACGGATGAGGGGTGTTGGAAGAAACTCAACGTCTCATTCCGTCCAGCACCCCTCATCCGTCGCCTTCGGCGACACCTTCTCCCACAAGGGGAGAAGGGGGAGCTTATCTCACCCCTGCCCCGGATACGGCATCCCACCCTTGTGCAAAAACCGTCCATCCGAACTCGGGCTCATCATGTCGATGTCGGAGCAGGTGATGACATCGTCCGGGTTGCGCGAGCCGACTTCCAGGTAGCGCGCCGTCACTGACGAGCGGTTGATCATGTGGTGGCCGTTGCCGCTGTTCTTGGCGAAGGTCGCGCAGTCGCCGGCCCTGAGCAGCGTTTCGCCGCCGTCCTCGACCAGCGTCAGTTCCCCCTCAAGCACATAGACGAACTCGTCCTCGTGGCTGTGCCAGTGGCGCTGGCTCGACCAGCCGCCGGGCGGCAAGGTCATCAGGTTGACGCCGAAATCCTTCAGGCCGCCGGCATCGCCGAGGCGGCGGCGGGTGCGTTCGGCGCAGGGCTGGTCGAAGGGTGGAGGGTAGCCGGAGCCTTTGCGGACGGGCACGGCGGATAGGTCGATCTTGGGCATGGCTTCCTCCCGTTAGTTCTATGCCGGCATTGCGAATGCGCGCTCCCCCTTCTCCCCTTGTGGGAGAAGGTGGCCGAGCGAAGCTCGGTCGGATGAGGGGTGTTCCAGCTTGGCGATAGGCCACTCACAACAAGTTTCATCAGCGCAGAAAAGCTACGCAATCCCCGCCGCCTCATTTCTTCCAACACCCCTCATCCGTCTCGGCGCTGCGCGCCGATCCACCTTCTCCCACAAGGGGAGAAGGTAAGGACTGCCTCACCCCTGATGCGCCACCGCCAGATCCTTCGCATGCTTCTCGTGCATCTTCAGCACCGGCAGCTCCTTCTTGGCGAATTCCTTGACCGCCGGGTCGTCGCCCGATTTCGCATAGGTGCTGAACAGCGCGACAGCGTCTTTGTGCGCGTCGGTCTGCATCTTGATGTATTTCTGGTCGAAGTCCTTGCCGCTCGCGCTCTTCAATTCGCCGAGCATCTGCTGCTCCCTGGGCTGCAGCGCGGCATCGGAGGGCTTGATCGACGAGGTGGTCTGGCCCTGGCTCAGCGCCGCCTTGAAATCCTCGCCGATCTTGGTGTGGTCGGCAATCATCTTGGCGGCGAAGGCCTTGACGTCGGCGGACGACGATTTCTCCTGCGCCAGCTTGCTCGACTGGATCTCGAATTCGTTGGCGTTGGGCACGGTGGCGACGAAGGTCTGCGTGTCGACCTTGTCCTCGGTCACCATGGGGCCGACCGCGTCCGGGCTGGTATCGTTCGACTGGGCAAAAGCGGCCGGCGCGCCGGCAAGCAGGGCGACTGCGGCCAGGGGCAGAAGCGTTCTCATCTGATGTCTCCAATCAGCCCCTCGGATACCCAAACGCGGAATGGGCTTGCGGGTTGCGCTTAGAGCGTTTCACCGTTTCACGGAAACGGCGAAACGCTCCATCTCCTTGTTTTGACGCAATTCCGGACGGAAAACCGCTCACACTTTTCCTGGAATTGCTTAGCCCTTGACGCCGCCCGCGGTGAGGCCGGAGACGATCTTGCGCTGGAAGATCAGCACCAGCACCACCAGCGGCACTGTGACGATCACCGACGCCGCCATGATGTTGCCCCAGGGGATCTCGAACTGCGAGGAACCGGAAAGCAGCGCGATCGCCACCGGCACGGTGCGCTGCGCATCGTTGGAGGTGAAGGTCAACGCAAAGAGGAACTCGTTCCAGGCGCCGATGAAGGCGAGCAGCCCCGTCGTCGCCAATGCCGGCCACATCAGCGGCAGGAAGACGCGGGTGATGATGATCCAGGGCGTCGCGCCATCGAGGATCGCCGCTTCCTCGATCTCGACCGGCAGGTCGCGAACGAAGGTGGTGAGCACCCAGACGGTGAACGGCAGAGTGAAGATCATGTAGGAAAAGATCAGCGCCAGGAGCGAATTGTAGAGGCCGGCCCAGCGGATCATCTCGAACAGGCCGGCCAGCACCGCCACCTGCGGGAACATCGAAACCGACAGGATGCCGAGCATCAGCGCCGAGCGGCCGCGGAAGCGGATGCGCGCCAGCGAATAGGCGGCGGTGACGCCGAGCAGCAGCGAGATCAGCACGACCGCGCCCGAGACGACCAGCGAGTTCACGAGGTTGCGCACGAAGGTGCCTTGGGTCAGCACGTTGGTGTAATTGGCAAGGCTGAGCGACTTCGGCCACAGGCTCGCCTCGAAGAGCTCGGTTCCCGATTTCAGGCTGGTGACGATGGCGTAATAGAACGGGAAGACGGCGACGAAGACGATTCCCCCCACCAGCAGGTAGAAGGCCGCGCGCCTGGCGATCCACATGTCAGCGGCCTCCTTCCAGGCTTATCCGCGCGATGCGGATGTAGGAAATGGTAAGCAGCGCGAGGATGAGGAACAGCAGCGTCGAGGCGGCCGACCCATAGGCGAACTTGTCGAACTCGAACAGGTTTTCGCGCGCAAACACCGACATCGACTTGGTGTGCACATTGTTGGGCGTCAGCACATAGATCAGGTCGAAGATGCGCAGCGCGTCGAGCGCGCGGAAGATGACGGCCACCATCACCGCCGGGCGGATGAGCGGCAAGGTCACCCACCAGAAGACCTGCCACGGACTGGCGCCGTCGAGTTTTGCCACCTCGATGATCTCGCGCGGCAGCATCTGCAGCGCGGCAAGGATCAGCAGCGTCATGAACGGCGTCGTCTTCCAGATGTCGACGATCAGCACCGCGACCATCGCCGTGTCGGCGCTGGCGGTCCAGGCGATCTTACTGCTGATCAGACCGAGGTTGAGCAGCACGACGTTGATGATGCCGAACTGGTCGTTGAGCATCCATTGCCACATCTTGGCCGAGACAATGGTCGGGATCGCCCAGGGAATGAGGATCGCCGCCCTGACGATGCCGCGGCCGGGGAACTCGGCGTTGAGCACGAGCGCCACGATCATGCCGAGGATCGTCTCGCAGGTCACCGAGGCCGCGGTGAAGAGCACCGTGTTCCACACGGCCCGCCACCACACCGGATCGACGAGCAGCCCGTCATAGATCGTTCGGCCGCTCGGCATGCTGAGCATAGAGAAATAGTTGGCAAAGCCCACCCATTGGCGGGCGTCGAGGTCGGAAAGCGAGGCGTCGGTGAAGCTGAAATAGACGGTGCGGATGAGCGGCCAGCCGGCAACGGCGGCAAGCACCAGAAGCATCGGCGTGAGAAACAGCAAGGCCGAGCGCACGCGCTGGCGCATCAGCCGCGAGCGTGGGCGCCTGGCCGTCCCGGACATCGATCCCGCTTTTGCCGCGGAAGACTCGCCTGCGCCCGCTCTGCCGGCACTGGCGGTTGAGCCGGCCCCTGCCGGCGCTGCGCTCACCAGGCGCTGCCCTTCAGCTTGGTCAGCGTCACTTCGAGATCGCCGAGGTTGTCGGCGGCGCTGCCTTCACCGGACAAGGTCTTGTGCACGGCGGTCCAGAACTGGCTCGACGCCTCGTTGTACTTGATCTTGACCGTCGCCGAGGGGCGCGGCGCCGCATTGAGGAAGACTTCTTTCCAGCGCGGGATGATCGGCTGCTCCTTGGCGATGTCGGCATCGTCATAGAGCGCCTGGATGGTCGGCAGGTTGGATGTCCTCAGCGTCCGGTATTTCTGCATCTCGGGCGAGGCGATGAACTTGACCAGCTCGATCGCCGCGTCCTGATGCTTCGAATATTTGGAGACCGCGAGGTTCCAGCCGCCGAGCGTCGCGACCGGCCGCGCGCCTTCGCCCGAGCCTGCCGGCAGCGGCGCCACGTCGAACTTGCCCTTGATCGGCGCGTCCGCGCCATTGCCCAGCGCATAGGCATAGGGCCAGTTGCGCATGAAGACGGCGTTGCCGGTCTGCCAGACGCCGCGCGATTCCTCTTCCTGGTAGGCGAGCACGCCCGGCGGCGAGATGGTGCCGATCCATCCCTTGACCATGTCGAGCGCGGCCGCGGCTTTCGGATTGTTGATCGAGATCGTGCCGTCCGGCTCGATGATCTCACCGCCGCCATTCGACATCACCCATTCGAGCGCGTCGCAGGTCAGGCCCTCGTAAGCGTTGCCCTGGAAGACGAAGCCCCAGATATCCTTGTTGCCGGTGGCCCGCTCCTTGTCCATGACGAGCTTGGCGGTGTCGGCCAGTTCCTTCCAGGTGGTCGGCACCTTGGCGCCGTATTTGTCGAGGAGGTCCTTGCGGTAGTAGAGCGCCGGCGCGTCGGTGAAGATCGGCAGCGCCACCAGCTTGCCGTTGACGGTCTGCGACTGGATGATCGACGGGAAATGCGCGCCCACGACATCCTTGGTCGCCTCGGTCAGGTCGACGAGTTGCGCGGCGAGCTGCGGCGCCCAGATAACGTCGGTCTGGTAGACGTCGATGTCGGTGTTTCCGGCCGCGAGCCACAGCTTGTACTGGCCGAACTGGTCGGTCGTCGACGGCGGCATCTGGACGATGCTGACCTTGTTGCCGCTCTGCTTCTCGTAGCGGTCGAGTATCTCGCGGAGCACCTTGATGCCGTTGCCGGTGTCGCCCGACACGATCGACAGGTCGACCGCGCGGGCCGGCGCGACCGTCATCATGGCGCCCACTGCAAACGCAAGAAATGCGTGAAGAAGCTTCATGGCGGTGGACCTCCCTTTGGAGCTACCGACGGCGCGCCGACAGCCTGCAGATGCCCACCCAGCACTTGAATGCGGAGCCCCGCTTTGGGTTCCAACATGAGCCATTCGGCATGAATCAGCGGAGTATCGGTCGCTGACCGAGCCGCGGTGCAATCTGGCTGGATGGGTGGGCGGATTTCAAACGAAAGCGGGCGGGCTCCGAAACCCGCCGCCCCGGAGCCCGCCTTGGAGTGGCTGACGCATGCCGGCACAGCCCTCTCCGACGCCTTGCCAGCGTCGATCCGCCGATCGGCCGCCCGGCACCACGACGCATTAGCATGTCCTAACGTCAGCCTGTGTGAAGCGGTTCACAATGCCGCCGCGCATTCGGTTACCGCGGACGGATACTGAGAAGCACTAAAGCACGTCGCGATCTTTCAGATTCGCTCCATGCGCTTTAGGTTTTTGATTTTACGCATGTCTTTATCCCGAAACCGGTTCCCACTTTCGGGAGACATGCTTTAGCCTTCCCAGGCGACCGGGATCATGCCGAGCCGTTCGTAAAGCCTGAAGGCCGGAGCGTTCTTCACCGTGTCGGTCTTGAGGTCGACATGGGCAGCACCCCTGTCCCGGAAGGTCAGGAAGGCATGCCGCATCAGCGCTTCGCCGATGCCCTGCCTTCTGGAGCCCGGATGGACGGCGAGGTCCTTGACGAAGGCTGAGGTCCAGCAGAGTGCCGCGGCTGCCAGCAGGCCCTTGGCGTCGATGACCAGGAAGCAGAGGTCGGGATCGAACTCGGCATCGCCGGAGATGCGCTGCCACCAGTCCTCGAACGGACCTTCGGCGCCGTCGTCGAGCGCCTCTTCCAGAAGCGCGTGCAGGGCGTGCGCATCCCTATGCTCGAACGGCCGCATGATGAAGCCTTCCGGCCAAAGCGGCGCGGTTAGCCCCTCGTCCAGAATCTTGCGAAGGCGGATGTCGTTCGGGGCGGCTGGCCCGCGGCTTTTATTCTCATGCATGCAACTGCCCCAAACGGATGGGACGTGCGTCAGCCGCTAGCGCTCAGGCGCCTGGCTGCAGGCGGGCGCGGTCGACGCCGAGGCCCGTTTGCTCTAGCAGGCCCTTGCGTTTGGCGTCGTAGTAATAACCGGTTTGGTAAAGCACGTCGGCGCGCTTGGCGTTGCCGCCGGAGACCAGCCAGGCGCCGCGCAGATATTTGACCGCGTATTTGAGATTGGTCTCGGCGTCGAACAGGCCGCTCGCCGGCCCATAATAGCCCATGCCGCGCGCCGTCGCGTGCTTGATCTGCATCAGTCCCCAATGGCCGTGATTGTAGGCTTTCGGGTTGAAGGTGCTCTCGCGGTTGACGACATGGCGCACCAGATCGACCGGCACCTCATAGATCGCCGAATATTTCTCGATCAGGCGCTCGATCTCGGCACGCGGGCCGCTTGCGTGCTGCTCGGGCTGGTCCGGCTGAGCAAGCAGCGCCGGGTTCTGCGGCACCACATAGGCGGCCTGCTGGACGCCGGGCATGGGAGCGACCTTCGCCGACTGGCCGGTGACGGGCATGGCAACACCGGCTCTGGCGTAGGCGGCAGCCACCTTGAGCGAACCGGGGCCGGTCGGCGAGGCGCCGGCCATCAGCACCGGCGGTGGCGGGAACTTGCCGGCGAGGGGTGTGGATCCCGCAAACGCGACAGGCTGTGCCGGCGGAGGCAATTGCGCGCCGGGCTGCGCGGGTGGGGGCAGTGCCGCGCCGGGCTGCACCGGAGCTCCGGCGGCTGGCGTGGCGGCATCGCCCGTCAACGCAGCAGTTTGCACGGGAACCAGGCCGGAAGATTCTGGCAGCACGGCCACCGTTTCGGGCAGTGCGACCGTCGGTGTGTCGTCCTCGACGGCCGGCGTCGAAGCCGCCGCAAGCGCCGGCGTGGCCTTCATCTGCGAGGTCGAGGTACAGCCGCTGAGGCCGGCGGCAGCAACGATCACGCCGATCGCGGTGAGAATGATTTTCGCTGCCAAGCCCTGCAGGTCCGGTTGTCGGTTGTTAAGGAGTCCTTACACCAGCGATTCCTCGTGGGCAATCAGGGCCACCAGGCGGTTTTCGGGTGGCGAGGCTCGGAGCAAGCTGCGATATTGTTCCCTATCTGTACTGGAGATGTACCCATTTTTCGCAGTTTGCGGAAAGGAGAGCACCATGAAAACCGCATCACCGATCACGGCCGGCCACGCAGTGTTAGAAACAGTGATCGGCTTCATGGGCATTGCCTGGAGCGAAAAGGGCCTGATCCGGCTCTGCCTGCCCGAGCGCAGCCGCGAGGCCGTCGAGCGCAGGCTGTTTCGCCATGCTGGCGTCTCGAGCTCCACCGAGCAGCCGCAATGGGTGGTCGAATTGATCGCGTCGATCAAGGCTTATGCGGCCGGAGAGGATGTCGATTTCTCCGGCGTGCCGGTCGACCTCGATGGCGTCGACGATTTCCGTCTCGCCATCTATGACGAAGCGCGCAAGCTCGGCTTCGGCGAGACCACCACCTATGGCGAGTTGGCCAAGCGCGCCGGCCATGCCGGGCTTGCCCGCGAAACGGGTGCGGCGCTCGGCGCCAACCCGGTACCGCTGGTCATCCCCTGCCACCGCATCCTTGCCGCGGGCGGCAAGATCGGCGGCTTCTCGGCGCCCGGCGGCTCGGCCACCAAGGAGAGGATGCTGGCCATGGAAGGCGTGCGCGTCGGCCCGCCGCCGGACGCGCAGGCTTCATTCGCGTTCTGACTAAGGCCAAGTCTCAGAGCAATTCCAAGGGAGTGACGGCCCTTACCTCAGCGCGATGCTCATGCCGCTGAGATCGGCGTTGACTTGCAGGCCTACCTGCCTGCCTGTGAGTTGGAGTTGGGCGCCCTTGTCATTGGTCATCACGATGACCTGGGCCCCTCTGCCGAGCGCGCCGCCACCGCCCGCCGCGCCGTATACCCCCGTCACATCCCGGGCGCGGCGTATGTGGCGCACGGTGCCTTGGAAATAGGTCTTGGAGGCACCGAAGGCGAGGCCGCCCGAGATGCCGCCGACCGAGATGGGATAGCGGCGACCATGGAAGGTCAGCGTGCCCTCGCCTCCGGCACCACCGATAAAAAAGGCCGCCTTGTAGACGGCGAAGCGGATCGAGCCGCTGTCGGCATGCGCGGCGCTGGCAAGGCTGACTCCCGCGGCGGCAATAACCGCAACCGCGACCGAACGAAATCCGGACGAAATTTTCATGATGAGAACTCCTAAAGGTCGCCGCTTACCCAGCTGGCGGGGCACGTCAATATCAAAGTCATAGCTGAACAGTCTCGCCGGTTATTGGTTCCAAGCACGCGGCCTGAATCGGTTGCGAGAAGACCGCCACGAAACGAGGCCGATGGCGACTCTAGCGGTGCGGGAAGAGGCGACGTCGAAAATGCCGATCGAACTCTGGCCGCTTGCAGATGAAGACCGGGCAGGACCTGGTGTCGGCGCTCGGCACATAGGCCCGCGCCCTCACCTCACCCATGTCGCAAAAACGCTCGTCGCGCACATAGCGGTCATAGAGCGGCAGTCCCGGCACGCGTGTCGACTGATAGCGCAGGATGACCGCGCCCTGGCTGGCGATCGTTGCCTGCACCCTGCCACAGCTCATGCGCGTCGGGTCGTAGCGCGAGACGGCCTGCGCCTCGGCGGCCACAAGCGTCAGGCAGGCGGCAAGCAGAATTCTCTTCATGGTCCTCTCCCAAACCGCGACGGCGCCAAAACCGCGACGCGCCAAAACCGCGACGGCGCGCGTGCCGTCTCCCCCACAACGTGCGCCTGGCCTCGAAGCTTCCATGCGATTGGGGCGGCCGTTTGGCGGCCCCGGCGCCTTCCCGCCGTGCCATCTTGTTTTCTTCCGCAAACCACCCTATATCGGCGTGATTGAATTTGGCCGATCGATCGGGCCTCGCGATCTTCGCGTTTGCTGACGTCTATCTCCAAAATTTCGATGCCACCGGCCGGGCTTTTGGTCCGGTCAAACGAAGCAAATGTGAAGGGCATTTTACATGGCAACTGGTACGGTCAAGTGGTTCAACGCCACCAAGGGCTACGGCTTCATCCAGCCCGACAACGGCGGCGCGGACGTTTTCGTCCACATCTCCGCCGTCGAGCGCGCTGGCATGACCACCCTCGTTGAAGGCCAGAAGATCAACTTCGAGATCGAGCAGGACCGCCGCACCGGCAAGTCCGCTGCTGGATCTCTGAGCAAGGCAGCCTGATTTGGCGCTAGCATTTTGCAGCCAAGGCGTAATCGCCTGGCGTTGCACAAATGCGGCTAGTTAGCGACGCGCACTGGGCGAGAGCCTGGGGCGCGCGGCAAGTCACGGATGTACTGACGGTCGCGCGATAAGCGTGCCGGAGCGGAAGGACCCGACAAGCCGAAGCAGCAGATTGCTGCCGGCCCGGCCCCCAATGCTCCCGGTCAGGCTACCGGCATAGGAAGGCGGGCATTGTCCCGCCTTTTTTGTTGCCTGGAGCAGCGGGCCACTGCCTGGGCCTATGGTTCCACTGTGGCCCACTTTTGGTACTTTTAACCCAATTGTGGTACCAGTTATTGATGACCAAGCTCGAACAGATCGAAAAATCCGTCGCCGAACTGAGCCCTGAAGAACTGAAGGCGTTTGCCGCCTGGTTCGAGGAGCTTCAAGCGGATTTGTGGGATAAACAAATCGAAGCCGACGCAAAAGCGGGTCGGCTGGACAAGCTTGCAGAGCAGGCTCTGACCGACCATCGCGCAGGCCGGACCCGGCCGCTGTGAATCATTTTGCCGTCCCTTCTTTCTGGGAGGCTTACAGCAAATTACGCGAAGCAATCAGGATGAAGGCGGACAGCAGCTTTGCCAAACTGCGTGCTGATCCCTTTCATTCATCGGTGCACTTTAAGCACAGGTTGGACGTTACTGGTCGGCGCGAGTTGACCGCAACTACCGGGCCGTCGCGATCCGTGATCAAGACGATGTGGTCGGCACCCACTCCGAATATGATCGGCTTTTCAAGTAGCCTGCAACGATCGTGACATGATCGCAGCCGTAACCTAAGCGGCGACGGCGTGGAGCAGAGCTAGGGCTGCCACTCCAGCGGCACGTGCCCCTTATCCGCTTCCACCCGCTTCAGCCACTCCACCACGGCCGGATAGGCGTCGAGCTGGAAGCCGCCCTTCCCGGCGGTGTGGGTGTAGGCATAAAGCGCGATGTCGGCGACGCTGTAGGTGCTGCCGGCGAAGAAGACGTTCTGCTCCAGGTGCTTGTTCATCACGCCGAGCGCCTTGTTGCCGCGTTCCAGCGTCTGTGCGAGCCGTTCCGGCGTGGCATCCTTGGCACGCTCGGGAAAGGTGAGCAGCGCCTTGCGCACCGCGATATAGGGCTCGTGGCTGTACTGTTCGAAGAACAGCCACTGATAGGCCAGCGCCCGCTCGTATTTGTCGGTGGGCAGGAAGCGCGTGCCCTCGGCGAGATAGAGCAGGATAGCGTTGGATTCGGCGATGCGCCGGCCGTCGTCGAGCTCGAGCAGCGGCACCATCGCGTTCGGATTCTTGGCGACAAAGTCAGGCTTGCGCGTCTCGCCGGCATGCGAGCTCACCTCGATGCGGGTGAAGGGAATGCCGAGCTTTGCCATCAACAGACGCGGCTTGTAGCAATTGCCGCTGTCGATCATGTCGTAAAGTATCATGGGTCCTCATGCGCGCGTAGACCGGGAAGGCTCTAGCGCGCCGGTGCCGATCTCATCCAGTGATTTGTTTTTAACAGAAAGCATCAGCGGCGTTGATGCAAAGGCACGACCTTATTGTCCAGCTCAAGCAGCGCATCGATCGACAGCGGCTCTTCGTTGAAGATCGTGCCGGCGAGCGCCGGGCGGGCAAGACGGTATCCTTGCAGGAGGTCGACGCCGCCGTCGAGTGCGACGCGCAAATGCGTGGCCTGCTCGATTCCTTCGACCAGCACCTTGGCGCCGCGGTCATGCAGCATCGAGACCAGCGGCCGGAAGAAGCGTTCGGCGGCGGCATGGCGGCAGAACTCGGCGAACCAGCCGCCGTCGATCTTGACGATATCGGGCGACAGCAGGCCGATCCGCTCTTCGGTCGAATGCCCGGTGCCGAAATCGTCGACGGCGATGCGGATGCCGTCACGTCTCATCTCACGCACGAGGCTGGCGAGCACCTGATCGTCGGCCGCCTGTTCGGTGATCTCGCAGACCAGCATGGCCGGATCGAGGCCGAAATCGCCGAGATGCCGGGTCATAAGGCGGATCTCGGCCAGCGCCCGCCCGAGATGATCGTTGATCAGCGGATCGTAGTTGAAGAACAGCGCAAGCCCGTCGATGCCGATGTTGCGGTAGTTGCCGAGATGCAGCATCCGGCACATCGTCTCGACGAACAGCCGGTCCGATGCCGCAACGCTGTCGAAGAAAACCTGCGGCGCGACGGGGTTTGCGACGCGGCGCGGCTCGATCAGCGCTTCGACGGCGACAGGTTTCAGCATCCTGCCCTGCGGCGCGAAGATCGGCTGATAGGCGCTCCACAGCCGGAACTCGCCGTAGACGCCGAACTGGAGGCCGATCTCGTCGGCGAAGATCGCCTCGGCGATATTTCGCCGCCTTTCGGGGCGCCGCCTGTCGGGCCGGGTATTCATGGTTTCACCTTGCGCCCAAACGCCTTGACCGGCCGCGCCGACGGCACCGGGGCGGGACCGGTGGCGGCTGTGGCCTTGCGCTCCTCAGCCGCAGGCATCTCCATGCTCCTGCCGAAGGCGCGAAAACTGGTCGAGGCGATTTCCGGCCTGGCGAGCACGTAGCCTTGCACCATCGAGGCTCCGGATTTTTCGGCAAGCTCGAGCTGCCAGCCTTCCTCGATGCCCTCGAAAACCGTGCGGATGCCCTGGCTTTCGAAACTCGTCACCATCGCGGTCAGCAGCGCGAAGCCGGCCCCGGACTCCATGAGCTGCGTGATCCAGTGGGCGTCGAACTTGACGATGTCCGGTTTCAATTCTTTGATGCGGTTGATGTCGGAATCGTCGGCGCCGTAATCGTCGACGGCGATGCGGAAGCCGTTGGATCTCAGCGCTTCGACGAAGCTGTAGAGCGTCTCCTGCGAGGCCGATTTCTGCTCGGTGACCTCGCAAACGATTCGGCGCGGATCGATGCCGGCTTCATGCAGCACCAGGCGCATGTCGCGCAGCGCCATGTCGGCAATCGAGCGGTCGGTGAACACCGACGGATCGAAATTTATGAAGATGGAAGCCTCTTGCGGCAGACAAGCGCCGGCGTTGAGCAGATGCAGCGTCCTTGTCAGCCCCTCGATATGCAGCCGGTCGCCCGCCGGGCAGGTGCCGAAGAAGCTCATCGGCGACTGCGGCTCGCCGTCGCGGAACGGCCGGATCAGCCCCTCGAAGGCGACGGCCGAAAGCTTGCCTTCGTTGAAGGCGAAGATCGGCTGGAAGGCGCTCTGCAGCGTATAGATGCCCCAGACACCGCTGGAGGTGCCGTCATCATGACGGATGATATGGGCAAGCCCGATGCTGCGCGACAAAGGTCCCTCGCTCCGCCAAGCAAGCGGAATTCAATCTGCGATCCTGCCAGCCAAGGGTTTACCGCTCGTTGATGAATTTTGAGTTGCCGCTCACGCCGGCTTGACCTCTGGCTCATCCGACAATGCTTGCGCTTGCCGAATTGATGCGACATGAGAGGCGCCGCGGCCGCTCCTGGCCGTGCCATTCTGTTGGAGATGATCTGTCATGGCCTTTCTTGCCGACGCCCTTTCCCGCGTGAAGCCTTCCGCGACCATCGCGGTGACGCAGAAAGCGCGCGAGCTGAAAAATGCCGGCCGTGACGTCATCGGCCTCGGCGCCGGCGAACCGGATTTCGACACGCCCGACAACATCAAGAACGCAGCCATCGAGGCGATCCGCCGCGGCGAGACCAAGTATCCGCCGGTTTCCGGCATCGCGCCGCTGCGCGAGGCGATCGCGAAAAAGTTCAAGCGCGAGAACAATCTCGACTACCGGCCGGAGCAGACCATCGTCGGCACCGGCGGCAAGCAGATCCTTTTCAACGCTTTCATGGCGACCCTGAACCCCGGCGACGAGGTCATCATTCCCCGCCCGTATTGGGTGAGCTATCCGGAAATGGTGGCGATCTGCGGCGGCACCTCCGTCTTTGCTGACACCTCGATCGACAACGGCTTCAAGCTGACGCCGGAGGTGCTGGAAAAGGCGATCACGCCGAAGACGAAATGGCTGCTGATGAACTCGCCGTCAAACCCGTCGGGCGCCGCCTACACGCAAGCCGAGCTTCGGGCGCTCGCCGACGTCTTGCTCAAGCACCCGCATGTCTGGACGCTGACCGACGACATGTACGAGCACCTGACCTATGGTGACTTCGTCTTCAAGACCATCGCCGAGGTCGAGCCGAACCTCTACGAGCGCACGCTGACCATGAACGGCGTTTCGAAAGCCTATGCCATGACCGGCTGGCGCATCGGCTACGCCGGCGGCCCTGTGCCGCTGATCAAGGCGATGGACATGATCCAGGGCCAGCAGACCTCGGGCGCTTGCACCATCGCGCAATGGGCTTCGGTCGAGGCGCTCAACGGCCCGCAGGACTTCATCGCGAAGAACAAGGCGATCTTCCAGGGGCGGCGCGACCTCGTCGTCTCGATGCTCAACCAGGCGCGCGGCATCACTTGTCCGTCGCCAGAAGGCGCCTTCTATGTCTATCCCTCCTGTGCCCAGTTGATCGGCAAGAAGACGAAGGCCGGCAAGGTCATCGACAGCGACGAGGCCTTCTGCTCGGAGTTGCTCGACGCCGAGGGCGTTGCCGTGGTGTTCGGCTCGGCCTTCGGCCTCGGCCCGAACTTCCGCATCTCTTACGCGACATCGGACGCGCTGCTGGAGGAAGCCTGTACCCGCATCCAGCGTTTTACGGCGTCGCTGACCTGATCGACGACGCGGCCGCGCGGTAAGAAAACCCGGCTTGATGAGGCCGGGTTTTTTGCTGGGCGGCGATCAGCCGCCATACTGCTCGTCGGAGACTGCTTCAAGCCACTCGGCATGGATGCCGTCGAGCGCCTCCTGCATGGCGACATGCGCCATCGCGGTTTTCGGCCCAGCGCCGTGCCAGTGCTTTTCGCCCGGCGCGAAGGAGATGACGTCGCCGGCCCTGATCACCTCGATCGGCCCGCCCCATGTCTGCGCAAGCCCGGCGCCCGAGGTGACATAGAGCGTCTGGCCGAGCGGGTGCGTATGCCAGTGGGTGCGGGCGCCGGGTTCGAAGCTGACCAGCGTCGCCCTGAGCCGCGCCGGTGCCTCCTTCTCGATGATCGGCGTCTGCAGCACCTTGCCCGTGAAATACTTCTCCGGTGCGGTGATCGTCGGCACGCTGCCGCACGCAATGATCTTCATCGTTCAAATCCTCAATTCGCTGACGAACCGGCGAGCCGCGAGCGCGGCATCTCGCGGCCTAGTTTCATCCTTGCGTGGGGCCGGTGCAATCGATCTTCCAATTGCCGACGGTGACGGCGCCGAACATGCTTCATGTGCTGCCGCAGATCATTTTATTAGCCAATTAAAATACTGTCATAAATTGTTGCTTTTTAACCATAAAATGAGGCGCTCAGTCAGACATCGGAGAATTGGGCAAGGCAGCCATCATGCTCAATGTCTTTTTAACGGCTCGGCTCTAGCCATAGCCTGTGCTGTGGGGGCGCGGACATGAGCATCTTGGCGACAATCAAGGACCATAGCGGCAGGATCTACCGCGGCATCCAGGCGCTGCTTGTCGCGAGCATCGCCGCCACGGCAATTGCCGCCTTTGGCCTGACCGAGGACTCCTCCCGCGCCACGGCTCTCGCCATGTCGGTCGCAGCGACCAGCCTGGCGCTGCTGGTGCTGATGTATATGCGCTCGAGCGTCGTCCAGCGCCTGCAGTCGGCGGCGGCCGCCGAAGCTGAGAAGCACCGTTTTCTCAGCGTCGACGCAATGACCGGCGCAATGACCCGGCGCTATTTCCTCGAAGCGTTGAGCGACAGGCTGGGCACCTTGCGCAACCGGCGGCAGGCGTGCCTGCTTTTGATCGACCTCGATCATTTCAAGCAGCTCAACGACACCTTCGGCCACCAGTTCGGCGACCGCGCCCTGGCTTATCTGGTCAAGGAGGCGGAGCGCATCTTTGCCGACGGCATCATCGGACGGCTGGGCGGCGACGAGTTCGGCGTCATCGTCCCGCATGGCGATGCGGCTGCGATCAACAAGGATGTTCGCCAGCTGCTCGAGGCGATGCGGGCCGGAAAGCGCCATGAAGGCAAGATCATCCCGCTGTCTATCTCGGTAGGGGTTGCGCTTGCGCCGCTGCACGCCTCCAGCCCGACAGAGCTGATGTTGCTTGCCGACCTCGCGCTCTATGAAAGCAAGGCGGCAGGCCGGGGCCGTGTCACTGTCTTCGACGAGGAGATGCAGTCGGACAAACGCTATCGCCGGCTCGTGGAACGCGAGCTGCGCGCCGCCGTCTATCTTGGCGAGCTGGAGCTCCACTATCAGCCGATCGTCAATGCCGAGGGTTCCATCGGCGCGCTCGAGGGATTGATCCGCTGGCGGCATCCCGTTCGCGGCCTGATATCGCCTGCCGAGTTCATCCCGATCGCCGAGCGCTCGACCCTCATCGACATGATCGGCGAGTGGGTCTTCAAGCGTGCCTGCGCCGATATCGGGCATTTTCCGGGGCGGCGCATCTCGATCAACGTCTCCGGCGAGCAGTTGAAGCGCGACGAGATCGTGACGATGTGCGAGCGCGTCTTGCGCGAAACCGGCAGGTCGGCGTCCGAGTTCATCATTGAGATCACCGAGACGGTCGCAACCGCGGCGACGCCGGAAATCCTCAGGCGCCTGGAAGCGTTGCGCGGTCTTGGCTTCCACATCGCGCTCGACGATTTCGGCACCGGCCATTGCGGTTTCAACTATCTCAAGACCTTGCCCATCGACAGCGTCAAGATCGATCGCTCCTACATACGCAGCCTCGCTCACGACCAGGTGGCGCAGATCTTTGTGTCCGCGCTCGCCCAGATCGCGCGCATCCAGGATATCACGATCGTCGCCGAAGGCGTGGAAACGGCAGAGGAGTTCACCCTTGCCCACACGGCCGGCTGCAGCCGCTTCCAGGGCTATTTCTTCGGCAAGCCCGCGCCGCGCGACAAGGCGAGCACGCTTTGCGCTACCGACAGCCGGCAGCTCGCGCTCATCGCCTGACGGATCGGGCGCCCGACGAAACCGAAGCCGGCGCATTTCCTATTTTCCTTGCCCTCTCCGCGAACCCGTGTGACGATGGCCTTGGGCAGGTGGTGAGCAACAACCCCGCCCGCGACGGTCGAACAGGCCGGCCGCCGCTCCCAGGGAAACGCCTGAGTGGAGGTCAGCCATGGGTAATCGCGCCGGAGGACGACGCACGGGACCGAAATGCATTGCCATAGTCGGTCCCTTCGCAAGCGGTAAGACGACACTTCTCGAAGCAATCCTCGCCCGCACGGGCGCCATTCCCCGCCAGAATCCCGTCTCATCGGGCAACACAGTTTCCGATTATTCACCAGAAGCCCGTGCCCACGCCATGAGCGTCGAGGCGACCTTTGCCACCACGGAGTTCATGGGCGAGCAGCTCACCTTCGTCGATTGCCCCGGCTCCATCGAATTCGCCTTCGAGGCCGAGCCGGTGCTTGCCGCCTGCGATGTCGCCGTGGTCGTGGCCGAAGCGGACGAAAAGAAGATTCCCGCGCTGCAGCTCATCATGCGCAAGCTCGACGATCTCGGAGTGCCGCGCATCCTGTTCCTCAACAAGGTGGACAAGGCGATCGCCGGCGTGCGCGAGACGCTGAAGATGCTGCAGTCGGCCAGCTCGGTGCCGCTGCTGCTCCGCCAGATTCCGCTGCGCAAGGACGGCGTCGTTATCGGCTCGATCGATCTCGCGCTGGAGCGCGCCTATGTCTACCGCGAATACGCCGAAAGCCAGGTCGCCGAGATTCCGAACGACGACAAGGCGCGCGAGCTTGAAGCGCGCTTCTCGATGCTGGAGACGCTGGCCGACCATGACGACCAGCTGATGGAGCAGCTCCTCGAGGAGATCGAGCCGCCGAAGGACGCCATCTTCGACGACCTTGCCGCCGATCTTCGCGCCGGCACGGTGACGCCGGTTCTGATCGGCACCGCCGAGAAGGGCAACGGCGTGCTGCGCCTGTTGAAGGCCATCCGCCACGACGCGCCGGACGTCGAGGCGACCTGCAAGCGTCTGGGCGTGCCCGACGGCGGCCAGACGGTCGTGCAGGTGATGAAGACCATCCACACCGCGCATGGCGGCAAGCTGTCGGTGTCGCGGGTGCTTTCCGGCCAGTTGGCCGACGCGGCCGAGCTTTTCCTTTCCAACGGCGACACGACGAAGGTCTCCGGCATCTACAAGATGCTCGGCAAGGACCAGTCGAAGCTCTCATCGGCCAATGCGGGCGACACCGTGGCGCTCGGCAAGCTCGACAATGTCAAGACCGGCCAGACGCTGAGTTCGGCCAAGGGCGGCATCAAGCCGCTGATCGCGCTGGAGCCGCCGCAGCCGGTATTCGCCTTTGCCTTGCGCCCCAAGGAGCGCAAGGACGAGGTCAAGATGTCGGCGGCGATCCAGAGGCTTGCCGGGGAGGATCCCTCGCTCAGCCTGCATCACAACCAGGATTCCGCCGAAACCGTGCTGTCGGGGCATGGCGAGATGCATCTGCGCGTTGTGCGCGAGCGCCTCGAAGGCAAGAACCAGATCCCCATCGAAGGCCATTCGCCCGCGGTGCCCTATCGCGAGACCATCCGCAAGTCCGCGCAGCAGCGCGGCCGCCACAAGAAGCAGTCCGGCGGCCACGGCCAGTTCGGCGACGTGGTGATCGAGATCAAGCCGTTGCCGCGCGGCACCGGCTTCCAGTTCACCGACACCATCACCGGCGGCGTCGTGCCCAAGACCTATATCCAGTCGGTGGAGACGGGCATCCGCGACTATCTGAAGTCCGGTCCGCTCGGCTTCCCGGTGGTCGATGTCGCCGTCAACCTGTCGGACGGCTCCTACCATGCGGTCGATTCCTCCGACATGGCCTTCCAGATGGCGGCGAAGCTGGCAATGAAGGAAGGTATGGCAGCCTGTTCGCCGGTTCTGCTGGAGCCGATCATGAAGGTCGAGATCGTCACGCCCTCCGATGCGACCTCGAAGATCATCGCGCTGATTCCGCAGCGCCGCGGCCAGATCCTCGGCTATGACGCGCGGCCCGACTGGCCGGGCTGGGACGTGGTCGAGGCCACCATGCCGCAGGCCGAAATAGGCGACCTGATCATCGAGCTGCGCTCGGCGACGGCCGGCGTCGCCAGCTACAAGGCCGCCTTCGACCATATGGCCGAGCTGACCGGCCGCCTGGCCGACGAGGCGATGAACGCCAACGGCAAGGCTGCCTGACTGATCTTTGTCGATGACACGAAAACGGCGCCCGGATCGTCCGGACGCCGTTTTTATTGCGGACCCTCTTCCTGGGAGGCAATGGCAGGTCCGCCGCATCAGGAGAAATAGTTCGGACGCGGTAGCTGCCTGAGCCCGGCCTGTCCGAGTGATGCCCCCATCTCCCGGGCGGACCAACCGCGTCCTATGGTCTACTTAGTCGATGGAGTGCGTCTGCGACATGTTACCCGATGTTACATGTCACTGTTACGCGGCTTGCGTGCACGCATTTCCGGCATCGGCGTGATCTGCAGGCAACAAAAAAGCCGGATCAATAAAGATCCGGCTGAGTTTGATTGGAAGTGCCGATTAGGGCTAACCTCCAGAGGGGAACACTCGAGGGCACTAATGGGAGGAGAACGCGCCCTAGAGATGAACTATATATGTGCTCATCATGCCCAAGAAACAAGCATCTATTTTGCAACACACGCATGCAAAAAGACGCAGGCTGTGGTCCAACCCATGCCGGAAACCGGTAGGACCAGAAAAAATCGCCAAATCGTGAGCCTTTCCCGACCGAAAGCGATTGCTGATATGCAAATCGGGTCGGATTCTGTTCCGGAAATACGCTAAATTCAGAATGATGCGGATTCGGGCAGGTCGCGTTTATTTTTGCGGCAGGAGGGCCTGATGCGGACTTTTTCGGCAATCGCCGGCAGCGCGCTATTCCTTGTTGCGGCACCGGGCGTGGTCGCCGGCTTGGTGCCTTGGCTTTTGACCGACCATTATCGCATGCCGTGGTCCACGGTGCCCGGTTTCGTGCTCCTGGGCTCGATCCTGGTGGTCGGGGCGGCTGGAGTCCTGCTTCACGCCTTCGCCCGCTTTGCGCTCGAAGGCCTGGGGACGCCTGCTCCCGTGGCGCCGACCGAGAGATTGGTCATTGGCGGTGTCTACCGCCACGTGCGCAATCCCATGTACGTCGCGGTGCTGTCGATCATCTTCGGCCAGGTGCTCATCTTTTCGAGTTGGGCGGTGTTCGTCTACGGCCTGGTCGCCGCGGCGGCGATGATCTCCTTCGTCAAACTCTACGAAGAGCCGACGCTCGCCGGCCGCTACGGCGCCGAATACGAAACCTATCGCCGCGCTGTCCCCGGCTGGCTGCCGCGCATCACACCCTGGCGCGGTTGAGTCGCGCTGCCTCGGGGCACGTCGAGATTCAGGTCAGGCCGGCCTCACCCTGAATATCGCTAGTAGGACCAGCTACGGGCCTTTGCGATGATAAAATCGCGGAATACATGCAGCTTCGCCTGGTTCTTCATCGCGTCCGGATAGGCGAAATAGGTGTCGAAGGACGGCACCTCGGTCTCGGGCAGCAACTGGACCAGGTTGGAGTCCTTGCTGATGACGTAGTCGGGCAGCATGGCGATGCCGGCGCCGCCCTGGACCGCGCGCTTGATCGACAAAATGTCGTTGATCTGCAGCGTCGGCACCCTTTGCCCGCCTTCGAAATCGCCGACCGTCTCCAGCCAGTTCAATTCCGACAGATGCGAGGGCACCGGCACGCCGAAGGTGACGATCCGGTGGTTCCTGAGCTCCGCGATCGAAGCCGGCTTGCCGAACTTGGCCACATAAGATGGCGCCGCGTAGAGATGGAAATGCACCGTGAACAGCCGGCGCTGGATGAGATCGGGCTGCTGCGGCTGCCTGAGGCGAATGGCGCAGTCGGCCTGGCGCATGGTGAGGTCGAGCTCCTCATTGGCGAGGATGAGCTGCAGGCTGATCTCGGGATAGAGCTCGATGAATTCCTGCACGCGCTCGGTCAGCCAGCCGGCGCCCAGGCCCACTGTGGTCGTCACCCTCAGCACGCCGGAGGGGCGATCCTTGGTCTCGGTCAGCCGCGACTTGATCGTCTCCAGTTTCATCAGCACGTCATGCGCCGTGCGGAACAGCATTTCGCCCTGCTCGGTCAGCACAAGACCGCGCGCGTGGCGATGGAACAGCGCCACGCCGACATCGTGTTCCAGCGCGCTTACCTGCCGCGAGATCGCCGATTGCGACAGATGTAGTGTTTCGGCGGCATGGGTGAACGACCCAGCCTCCGCCGCAGCGTGAAATACGCGTAGCTTGTCCCAGTCCAGCGCCATGATTCCCCTCGCGTTGCGTCGGCGTCTGAATGAAAAATCAGGCTTTTAAACGGCTTTTTTCAGCCGATCGCTTATTCCGCCGCTTCGCGGTGCACTTCGATGCCCGCCAGATATTTCTCCGCCTCGAGCGCGGCCATGCAACCAAGCCCGGCGGCCGTCACCGCCTGGCGGTAGACGTCGTCGGTGACGTCGCCGGCGGCAAACACGCCGGGAACGTCGGTGCAGGTCGAATCGGGCGCCGTCCACAGATAGCCATTCGGCTTCTGCTTGAGCTTGCCGACGAAGAGCTCGACCGCCGGCGCATGGCCGATCGCGACGAAGACGCCGTCCACCTTCAGCCGCGACACTTCGCCGGTCGCCACATTGCGCAGCTTCAGCCCATCGACCGACGGCGGCAGCGGCGCCTTGCCCGGCTGCCCGGTGATCTCGTCGACGACCGTGTCCCAGATGACGCGGATATTGTCCTTCTTGAACAGCCGCTCTTGCAGGATGCGCTCGGCGCGGAAATCGCTGCGGCGGTGAATGACGGTGACGCTCTTGGCGAGGTTGGCGAGATAGAGCGCCTCTTCGACAGCCGAATTGCCGCCGCCAACCACCGCGACATCCTTGCCGCGATAGAAGAAGCCGTCGCAGGTGGCGCAGGCCGACAGGCCGAAGCCCATGAAGGTCTGCTCCGACGGGATGCCCAGCCACTTGGCCTGCGCGCCGGTGGCGATGATCAGGGCGTCCGCGGTGTAGACCGTGCCGGAATCGCCGGTGGCGCGGAAAGGCCGCACATTCAGATCGACCTCGGTGATGATATCGTTGGCGATCTCGGTGCCGACATGCTCGGCCTGCTTGAGCATTTGCTCCATCAGCCAGGGGCCCTGAATCGGATCGGCGAAGCCCGGATAGTTCTCGACGTCCGTGGTGATCATCAGCTGGCCGCCCTGCTGCAGGCCGGCGACAAGCATCGGCTTTAGCATGGCGCGGGCGGCATAGATCGCCGCGGTGTAGCCGGCCGGACCGGAACCGATGATAAGAACGGGCGCATGTTTGATGTTCATAAGAAAAGTCCCCTGCGGCTCGAGGCCGTGGTTTTGTCGCCGGTAATGTAAGTGCTGCCCGCCAAGCCAGCAAGGCAGCTTGGCCTTCGTCCCCGGAAAGCTTCGTGGCGCAGGCATAGCGGGCCATATCGCTGTCCGCGAGTAGAAAAATCATTGCAAAGGGATGGCCTCCCGCGCGAAAGCAAATTACAAATCCACGAAAGATTCTTGCGCGAAAGCCGATCATGCCGCTCAAAGCCGATCTCGACGCCATCGACTGGAAGATCCTGCGCGAATTGCAGAACGACGGCCGCATGACCAATGTTGAGCTGTCGAACCGGGTCGGCATCTCGGCGCCGCCTTGCCTGCGCCGCGTCAGGCGGCTGGAGGAGGCCGGCATCATCCGCGGCTATCGAGCGCTACTCAACGCGCCGGCGCTCGGCATGGATGTCGTCGCCTTCTGCCTGATCGGCCTGCATCACCAGGCCGATGCCGAGCTGAAGACTTTCGCCGAGCGCACGCGCGGCTGGCCGATCGTGCGCGATGCCTGGATGGTGTCGGGCGAATCCGATTTCCTGCTGCATTGCGTGGCGAGCGACCTCGGCACGTTTCAGACGTTCGTCATCGAGGAACTGGCCTCGGCGCCCAATGTCGACACGGTACGCACCGCGCTGACCATCCGCCGCGTCAAGGACGAGGGACTGATCGCCTTTCCGGGCTGACGACGACCACCTTCCAATAAAACGCCGAAAAACCAGCGGCCTGGCGCTCAACGTTGAATCGGCGCGCGATCAGAGCGAGCGTATCGCGGCCAACAGGCCGCCGACATCATGCGCGTCGCGCAACGGCGAAACTGCAAGGCCATCGATCGTTGAGCCTTCGCCATCGACAAGCCAGCCGCGCGTAAGGCCGGCGCGCTGGCCTGCTTCCATATCGGCGGGCTTGTCACCGACGATCAGCGAGCGTTTCAGGTCAAGGCCAAGCAGGCGCGCCGCCTCGATGAGCATGCCCGGATTGGGCTTGCGCATCGGATGGTCGGCGCCCGCCAGCGGACCGGTGCCCTTTTCGTGGTACCCGCAAGCAAGCACCATATCGACGGCGGCATTCCTCTCGGCGAGCAGGTCGAGCACCCGCCGATTGACGGCCGCGAATGCATCCCAGCCAAAATAGCCCCGCGCGATGCCGGACTGATTGGTGACAATGACGACCGGGACCCCTTGCCGGTTGGCGGCCTCGATGGCCGGCAGCATCTGCGGCCTGAGCACGATGTCCGCCGGGTCGCTTGGATAGTCAGTGTCGATATTGATGGTGCCGTCGCGGTCGAGGAAGAGCGCCGGCAGGCCGGTTGAGAAGGCTCTGGTTCCGATCCGTTCGACCCACAGGCCGGGTTCGACCAGCGGAAAGGCAGCACTACCGTCAGCCATTGCTGAGACGCGCTTCCACCGCCTCGCACAGATGATGGTAGAGGCAGAGATGCCCCTGCTGGATGATCGGTGTCGAGGTCGACGGCACGTTGAGCAGGATATCGGTCAGCGGCTTGAGCTTGCCGCCGGTGTCGCCGGTCAGGCTGATCACCGTCATCCCCATCGCCCGCGCTTGCTCGGCGGCGGCAAGGATGCTCGGCGAATTGCCGCTGGTCGAGATGGCGAGCAACACCGCGCCTTCCGATCCATGCGCCTCAACCTGGCGCGAGAAAACGGTGTCGAAGCCGTAGTCGTTGCCCCAGGCGGTCAGCACCGCCGCATTGGCCGGCAGCGCGATGACATTGTAGGCCTTGCGCTCCTTCAGGAACCGGCCGACCAGTTCGCCGGCGATATGGATGGCATCGCTCGCCGAGCCGCCATTGCCGCAGATCAGCAAGGCCTTGCCCTGCGAAAGCGCCGTCACGACCGTGCTCACCGCGCGTTCCATCGCACCGGTGAGATCGCGCTCGACCATTGCCGAGATCGCCGCCGCGGAGCGGACCAGATAGTCGTTCAATTCGGACATGAAACCCTCAGTTTGCGGCGCGCAGCTTGCCGATGGTATTGGTCGTGCTCTTGCCGGCGACGAGGTCGACCAAGACCACGCGCCCGCCCGCCTTCTGCACCACGTCGGCGCCGACCACGGTCTCGATCGTGTAATCCGCGCCCTTGACCAGGATGTCGGGCTGGAGCGCCTCGATCAGCTTGAGCGGCGTATCCTCCTCGAAGACCACGACGGCATCCACCGAAGCGAGCGCCGCGAGCACACAGGCGCGGTCATGCTGGTCGTTGACCGGGCGCCCGGGCCCTTTCAGCCTTCGCACCGAGGCATCGCTGTTAAGGCCAAGCACCAGCCGGTCGCACTGGCTGCGGGCGGCGTGCAGCAGGCTGACATGGCCGGCATGCAGGATGTCGAAGCAGCCATTGGTGAAGCCGACGGTCAGCCCCTCTTCCTTCCAGGCCGCCACCATCCTGGCCGCCGCATTGGCGTCGAGAATGGCGTCCCTGTGGGCGACCGGCCCGTGCGAGCGGAACAGCGCGCCGGAGAGCTCCTCGACGGTCAACCGCGCGGTGCCGCGCTTGCCGACCACGACGCCGCCGGCAGCGTTGGCGATTGTAGCTGCCTGCACGCGGTCGGCCCCCGCGGCGAGCGAGAGCGCGAAGGTCGCGATGACAGTATCGCCGGCGCCCGAGACGTCGAAGACTTCGCGCGCCTGCGTGGAAATATGGCGGGCATCCTCCGCGGTGACCACGCTCATGCCCTTTTCGCTGCGCGTGGCGACGATGAACTCGAAATCATGCGCCGCGATGAGGTCGCGCGCCGCCACGACGATCTCGTCATCGCCGAACACGGCGCGTCCGACCGCTTCGCCAAGCTCCTTGCGATTGGGCGTCACGGCCGTCGCCCCGGCATAGCGCGCATAATCGCGGCCCTTGGGATCGACCAGCACCGGCTTTCCGGCATCGCGGCAGATCGCGATCAATTCGGCCGCCACGCCGTCGAGCAGGATGCCCTTGCCATAGTCGGACAGGACGACGATGTCGGCGCGCGCAAGCGCGGCCTGGAAATGCTCGACAAGTGCCGCCCGCTCACTGCGCGACAGCGGCTTGATCTCCTCCTCGTCGAAACGCAGCACCTGCTGGTTGAGCGCGCTGAAGCGGCTCTTCGACGAGGTCATGCGATCCTGCCGCTGCACCAGGCCATCGGTATCGGCGCCGAGATCGCCGAGCATTCGCATGAGGTTGTCGCCGGCCTGGTCGGCGCCGATCACCGAGACAGGAATTGCGGCGGCGCCCAGCGAAACAATGTTGGAAACGACGTTGCCGGCGCCGCCCATGGCCAGCATCTCGCCTCTGCCGTGCAGCACCGGGATCGGTGCTTCCGGCGAGATCCGCTCGATGACGCCGCTGACGAAGCGGTCGAGGATGAAATCGCCGACCACCAGCACAGTGACCTCGCCGAAGCGGGCAATAGTGCGATGCAAGGGTTCCGGGGAAGGCAGATGGTGCTTGATCATCTTACTGGCACGTGCCCGAATTGCGGATCTTGATCAGGGTTGCAGCGCCGGAAATCCGGCGCCCGTCGTTCTTCGCGATGCCGATATACCGCAATTAAGGCCAGCGCAACGGCGGGCCGGAGACAGGATTACGGCGAAATAAGCGCGAGTGAAGCGTGAGCTTTGCGGCGCGACTGTGGCCGAGCGACCGTTCACCCTGGGTTTGACGTGCTTTATCGACACTCCCATCGGCGTCCCCTATAAGGGCCGGAATCGGTAAAACGAAACCAGGGACCTTCATGATCATCGTCACGGGCGGCGCCGGCATGATCGGCTCCAACATCGTCGCCGCGCTCAATGCCGAGGGGCATGACGACATCGTCGTCGTCGACGACCTCACCGACGGCCACAAGATCGCCAACCTCGCCGACCTCCGCATCGCCGATTATCTCGACAAGGACGATTTTCTGGCCCGGCTCGAGGATGGCGGCCTCGGCCGCATCGAGGCCGTCTTCCATCAGGGCGCCTGCTCGACCACCACCGAATGGAACGGCAAGTTCATGATGGAAGTGAACTATGCCTATTCGAAGCGGCTGCTCTATGCCTGCCTGGAGTTGCGCGTCCCCTTCCTCTACGCCTCCTCGGCTTCGGTCTATGGCGCCGGCAACGAATTCCGCGAGGAGCCTGAGTTTGAGCGGCCGCTCAACGTCTACGCCTACTCCAAGAAGCTCTTCGACGATTATGTCCGCCGCAACGTCTTCGACACCGATCATTCTCAGGTGGCGGGGCTGCGCTATTTCAACGTCTACGGCCCGCGCGAGGCGCACAAGGGGGCCATGGCCTCGGTCGCCTTCCATTTGTTCAACCAGGTCGAGCGCGGCGAAAACCCGAAGCTGTTCGGTGCCTATGACGGCTTCGGTCCGGGCGAGCAAAGCCGCGACTTCATCCATGTCGGCGATGTCGCCGAGGTCAATCTGTGGCTCTGGAAGCGGGGCTCGAGCGGCATCTTCAACTGCGGCACCGGGCGTGCCCAGCCGTTCCGCGCCATTGCCGAGACCGTGATCGACACCCTCGGCAAGGGTGAGATCGAGTTCATCCCCTTCCCCGATCATCTCAAGGGCAGCTACCAGAGTTTCACGCAGGCTGATATGTCCCGCTTGCGCGCGGCCGGCTACAATGGCCAATTCCGGACCGTCGAAACCGGCGTCAGAGATTATGTCGAATGGCTGAAGGCCCAACGATCCTCGTGATCGGCCCACGCTGGGTGGGCGACATGGTCATGGCGCAGTGCCTGTTCGCGGCGCTGAAGGAAAAGCATCCGAACGCCGCGATCGATGTGCTGGCGCCCGGCTGGGCAGCGCCCCTGGTCAAGCGCATGCCCGAAATACGCTGCCAGATCGACTTCCCGCTGATGCCCGGCGCACTCGAATTCCGCAGCCGCAGGCGCTTCGGCCGCCTGCTGCGCGGCCGCTACGACATGGCCTATGTGCTGCCAGGAAGCTGGAAATCGGCGCTGATCCCGTTCTTTGCCCGCATTCCGCGCCGAGTTGGCCATTTGAGGGAAATGCGCTACGGCCTGCTGACCGACATCGTGCCCCTGCCCGATGCAGTGAAGCGGCGCACGGCGCGGGCCTATTTCGGCCTCGCGCGCGGCGGCACGTTTCGCGCGCCAAAACTCACGGTCGACGCGGCCAACCAAGCGGATCTGCTGACGCGGTTCGGGCTTGACGCAAAGAACTTCATCGCCCTGATGCCGGGCGCCGAGTTCGGCCCGGCAAAACGATGGCCGAGCGAGCACTATGCCGAGCTTGCGCGAGAGATGATGGCAAAGGGCCGCGGCGTCGCCCTGCTCGGCTCGAAGAACGACGCCGCGGTGACTGGCGAGATCGCCAATCTCGCGCCGGGCGCCGTCGATCTTGCCGGCCGGACGCGGCTGGAGGACGCCATCGACCTGATCGCCGCGGCGAAACTCGCCGTCTCGAACGACAGCGGGCTGATGCATGTCGCGGCCGCCGTCGGCACGCCGATCGTCGCCGTCTACGGCTCGACCTCGCCCGAGAACACGCCGCCACTGACCGATCGCTCGGAGCTGGTCTGGCTGCACCTTTCGTGCTCGCCCTGCCACAGCAAGGTCTGCCCGCTCGGCCATCTCAACTGCCTGAAGACGCTCGATGTCGCACGGGTCGCGGCGGCAGCCGCCCGGCTGCTCAAGGTTCCCGCGGCCGCATGAAGGTGCTGATCGTCAAGACATCATCGATGGGTGATGTCATCCACAGCTTCCCGGCGGTCGAGGATGCCTTGCGCAGTCGCTCCGACATAAGCTTCGACTGGTGCGTGGAAGAGGCCTTTGCCGGCATCGTCGCCTTGCACCCGGCGATAAGATCCATCCACAAGGTGGCGATCCGGCGCTGGCGCAAGACGCCGCTTGGCGGCGGCACATGGCGCGAGATGGCCGACCTGCGCCGCACGCTGCGCGCCGCTCGCTATGACCTGGTCATCGATGCGCAGGGGCTCTTGAAATCGGCCGTCGTCGCCACACAAGCCGGCGCGCCGATCGCCGGCTTCGACCGTTCCAGCGCCCGCGAGCCCTCGGCGACGCTGTTTTATCAGCGCAAATACGCCGTATCGCGCGACCAGCACGCCATAGAGCGCACGCGGCGGCTGTTCGGACTGGCGCTAGGCTATGAGCCCGATCTGTCGCGCCTTGGCTCCGGGATTGTGGCGCCGGCAGACAGGCCTCCCGGCCTTGAAGGCAAGCTTGCTTTCCTGCTGCACGGCACGAGCCGCGAGGACAAGAAATGGTCGGCCGAGGACTGGATCGAAACCGCGCGCCGACTGGTTTCCAGGCAATTCAGGCCCGTCGTCACCTGGTCGAACGAAGCGGAAAAGCGTGTCGCCGAAGCGATCGCCGGCGCCGTGCCGATCACGGTGCTGATCCCCAGATCACCGCTCGCAGAGATCGCCGCGATCCTTGGCCGCTCGGCGCTCGTCATCGGCGCCGACACCGGGCTAACCCACCTCGCCAGCGCCTTCGGCCTGCCGACGGTCGCCATCTTCCTGGCGACGGAGCCGGGCCTGACCGGCCCGCGCGGGCCGTTTGCCTCGACCTTGCAGGCGCCCGTCGGCGGCAAGGTCACGCCGGTTGAGGCAGTGGCTGAAGCGGAGCGGCTGCTTGCGCTTAGGTCAGAGGCGCCGGCTTAAAGCGCGTCGCGTTGAAACGGAGTCGGGCAACGCGCTTTAAGTCCTTGTTTTGATGCATGTCGTTCTCCCAAAACCGCTGCGCACTTTTGGGCGACATGCATTAGATCGACTGCCTTGGAGATTGGCCGCTTCGTCATCCTGGGGCGGAGCAAGGAGCGAAGCGACGCGGCGCAGACCCCAGGATCCATGCCGTTACATGGACGTATTGCGACGGTGCAGAATTCTGCTCCGCTGCACTTTTCGCGCGAGGTCACGGCATGGATCCCAGGGTCTTCGCGACGGAGCTTCGCTCCTGCTTCGCCCTGGGATGATGGGTGGACGGCCCCTTGCGGCATCGAATGTGCCAAGCTGGTCGTGATGAAACCCCAGCGGAGGAGACCGTCCGTCATGCAAGCTATCAGATTTGGAATCGATCTGG